>CP113940.1:723750-1085625 GCA_029392475.1 Streptococcaceae bacterium ESL0687 | reverse complement strand
ACTATTATGTCAGAACCGTTGTTTTTAAGGGCTGCCCTCCAAGAAAAAATTTGGGGCGGGCAAAGATTGGAAGAATTTGGTCTAGATTTACCTTCTAATAAGGTAGGAGAGGCTTGGTCTATTTCGGCCCATCAAAATGGTTTATCAGTCATTGAAAATGGAGAATTTAAGGGCCTAAGTTTGGACCTTTTATATAAGGAAAGACCGGATCTTTTTGGTCAACCCAAGGATTCAGTCTTTCCTCTTTTAACTAAAATTTTAGATGCCAATGAATGGCTAAGTGTTCAGGTTCATCCAGATGATGATTATGGTTTACGAGTTGAAGGTGAACTTGGTAAAACAGAATGCTGGTACATTATTGATGCTCTTCCTGGAGCTGAGATTATCTATGGCCACAATGCTCAAAGTAAAGAAGAATTGGAAACTATGCTTGAAGGCGGGAAGTGGGAGAGCCTCCTAAGGAAGGTTCCAGTTAAGAAGGGGGACTTTTTCTTTGTGCCAGCAGGAACTGTTCATGCTATAGGCCCTGGAATTTTAATTCTTGAAACCCAGCAATCAAGTGATACTACCTATAGGTTATATGATTTCGACCGGGCTGATGATAATGGTAATTTAAGGGAGCTCCACCTGGATAAGGCCCTTGATGTAATAACTGTTCCAGCCCTTGAAAATTCCTTGCAAGCCAATGTTTCAATCTATCCAGATGGTCAAATTACAAGTCTTTTGGAATCAGAGTTTTTTGATGTTGAGAAATGGGATGTTGCAGGAGAGATGACCTTCATCCAGAAGAGCCCCTACAGTCTAGTAACCGTCCTTGAAGGATCGGGTCAATTGGAACTTGAAGGAACTAGTTATCCTTTGGCTAAGGGTCAAAGTTTCATTTTGCCAAATGATATTAAAAAGTGGCAAATATCTGGCGAATTAACCCTTTTAGCAAGCTCAATTTCTAATAAATAAAAAATTAAAGGGAGGTTATAGACTTCTCTTTTTTTCATGGAAAAAAGATGATAATTTGTTAGGCAAAGTTAAGGTTAAGCTAATGATGGCAAGTTTTCCAGGTATATGGTATAATATCCACAATTAAAAATGGGTTTATCAAAGGGTGTAAAACATGAGTAGAATGATGCCTGCTTACATTAGAGCAGAAGGTATAGAATTATATGAAAATCATAAGGTAACAGACGTCAACTTGGGCGACATGGTCTTGTCGGCTAATGTCGATGGGGAGCTTGTTAGCTATGATTTGGACGGAGAAAATGACTTTTGTAGTTGTCAGGTTTTTGCAAGCAAAAAATACTGCCAGCATATAGCTGCCATTGAAGAATATTTAAAACAAGATCAAAAATCAAACAGTTCCAACCAAATTTTGGAAATGGCTGAAAGAACTCAAAAGTTTAATCAGGAGCTAAGTTTTGGTTCTAATTTCCTAAAGGAAATCAATGAAATTGATGATGACTATGAGGATAGTCTTAGTCTTGGTGTTGAAATTTTTGAGACGGCTTCATCCAGTCAATTTTTAAATCACGGTGATGGTTTGGCCCTTACCATTAAAATTAGAGCAGCCAAGGCCAGCAGGTCCTACATAGTCAAAGATATTCCTCATTTTTTATCTATTGTAGAAAAAAATGAGCTCTACCAGCTGGGTAAGGACTATCTGGTAAGGCTTAACATTAGTAATTTTGATGAAAGTTCCCAGGACTTCATTCGTCTTCTTATAAAATTATCACCGGCTGAGGTATTTATTGAAAACGAGACCTATCAAAAAAATGGTCGTTTTTTAGTATTACCGTTTGGAAGTCTAGAGACTATTCTTGATCAGGCCTATCTTTTACAAGACTTCAAATTAACTATCAGCTCCCGTGATTTACCCTTCTTTTCATTCTTAGACCTTGACGGTGAGGCCAAGTTATTTACCTTTAAGATTGAACCCCAAGACGATAATATAAGCCTTAAATTAAGCAAAAAGGATTTTAAAGAGTTTTACAGTGGTAAGGTCATTAATTTTGAAAATTATTTTTATCTCCTAAGTATTGAGCAGGTAAAATTAGTTGAGCGGATTAATAAAATAATTGATCGGGACTTAAAATCAGGAATTGAGCCTAGGATAATTTTTGACTACAAGGACAAGGATCAATTATCCATGGCCCTTGAGAGGCTAGAGACCATTGGAGAGGTCAAGGCCAATAAATCCTTTAGGATTCATAAGTTTAAACCTATTTTCTACTTTGATTTATCAAATCGCCTTGATTTGTCGCTAGTTTTCGACTATGGTGATTTCGAGGTAACCAGTTTAAAGGAACTTGAAGAACTTGATTTTTCAAGGGACCTCCTAATGGAGAAGAAAATTTTCACCTGCATGACCAATCTTGGTTTTCCAAGAGGCTTCAAATCATCTCAAATTCGCCCCCTAAATGATAAGTTATATGAATTTTTTACTAAAACAATTCCAGAATTTGAGTTATTAGGCCAGGTCGTCTTATCTCCAGCCCTTAAAAATCTAAGAGTTGAGGCAAGTGATGATCTTGAAATATCAACCAGCGGAAACCTACTTGATATCAAATTTGATTTTTCAGATATTGATGATAGCGAACTTGAAAAGGTAATTAAAAGGCTTAGAAATAATGAAGACCACTATGTAACGGACTCTGGTAAGATTCTTCTATTTAATAAGAAGAAGTTTAAGCCAATAAGAGAGGTTTTAACTGAGCTGGGTGATTCCCTTGCTACCAAAGACGGCAAGTTAACTCTTCCAGTTTATAGAACCTTCCAGGTGGCCCGAATCTTTGAAGGTGTCGAATCTGTAAAATACTCCAAAGAGTTTAAAAATCTCTACCAGGACTTGACCCATCCAGAGGAGTTTCCCTTTGATCTTCCTGAGGAAATTAATGCCGAATTAAGGCCCTATCAGGTAGACGGGGTTAAATGGATGAAGATGTTAACCAGTCATCACATGGGAGGAATTCTTGCTGATGATATGGGACTTGGAAAAACCTTGCAAGCAATTACTTATTTGGCCTCAAGCATGCAAGATGGTAACAGGTCTTTAATTGTTGCGCCGTCTAGTTTAATTTACAACTGGGAAAGTGAGTTTAAAAAATTTGCTCCCCATATTAATCTTGTAGTTGTCGAGGGAAATAAAAAGGTCAGGGAGCAGATAATAGCTGATGACCATCAGGTTTATGTTACAAGCTATGGATCTTTTCTTAAGGATTTACAAGCCTACCAGGAAAGGGAGCTTACCTTCCTTTTAATGGACGAGGCTCAGACTGTTAAAAATGCTCAAAGTAAGACCAATAAGGCCTTATCTCAATTAAAGGTCGATACGGTCTTTGCCCTAAGTGGAACTCCTATTGAAAATCGTCTTGATGAAATGTGGGCCCTCTTTAATATTGTGATGCCTGGGCTTTTTGGAGACAAGAAGAAATTCATTAAAACATCTTCTGAAAATATAGCAAGGGCTATTAAGCCGTTTATTATGCGCCGGAAGAAGGATGAGGTTCTTAAAGAGCTACCTGATAAACTTGAAATGGTTCATTATAGTGAGCTTTTAGAGGAACAAAAGGTTATTTACCTAGCCCAACTTCAGACCATGCAGGATAAAATTCGGTCCATGGATAAAAGTGAATTTAACCGTAATAAGATTGAGATTTTATCAGGAATTACAAGATTGAGGCAGATTTGTGATACCCCAGCTCTCTTTATGCCTGACTATGAAGGAAGTAGCGGAAAACTGGAGCTTTTAACCAATCTTTTAGAGCAGATCAAAGAAAATGGTCACAGGCCCTTAATCTTCTCCCAATTCACTAAAATGTTTGACTACATTGAAGAGGGAATGAAAAAAGTTGGTCTTTCAAGCTATAAACTTACAGGGGCTACGCCAGCAAAAGACAGACTTCATATGGTTGAGGCCTTTAATGCTGGAAGTCGAGATGCTTTTTTGATATCTTTAAAGGCAGGAGGGACTGGTCTTAATTTAACCAGTGCTGACGTTGTGATCCTAGTTGACCTTTGGTGGAATCCATCAGTTGAAGAGCAAGCTATTTCTAGGGCCCATAGGATGGGGCAAAAGAGTACTGTTGAGGTAATTCGTTTGGTCACTCGAGGTACCATTGAAGAGAAGATTCAAGAGATTCAAAGTAAAAAACAAGATTTGATAACAACTGTTCTTGATGGAGGTCTATCAAATCGTAATATTACAGAAGATGAGATAATGGAAATTCTTGGCTTATAGCTTTAAATGGCGGTTGTTTTAGGCTATAATTAAAGGGTAGAAAAGGAACAACAGCATGAGAGAAAAAAAGAATAAAGTTCAATTTCCTTGTATTCCAGATGATGTCCTCTTAGAAATTGATGACAGAGTCCTATATACAAATGATGAACTTTTAACCAGTAAAAAAAATCAGTGGTCAGAGGTGGAGGAGCTTGACTACTTTCCCAGACCCAACAGGGCGAAGTATCAGAAATCAAGTGACACTTTTACATCGCCTACTAAAAAGGAGAAGGGGAGAGTTAGAACCCAGGAAGTAAAACTTCCGACTCCAGCTTCTAGGAAAAAATCATATCAGGCTCCTGAAAGGCCTAAAGGATATGTTTATCCAACTGACCGCATGTCTAATATTGGAAATTCAGGTTTTAGCCAGCGTCCCTTGGGTGCAGGTAATAATACCAAAACAGTCAAGGCCTGGAGCCAACTTCCTCTGCCTGTTA
Organism: Streptococcaceae bacterium ESL0687; assembly: GCA_029392475.1. Taxonomy (NCBI): domain Bacteria; kingdom Bacillati; phylum Bacillota; class Bacilli; order Lactobacillales; family Streptococcaceae; species Streptococcaceae bacterium ESL0687. The sequence goes on along the minus strand of CP113940.1, from coordinate 1,080,918 downwards.
CTGTAGAGGTTAAAAACCCTTTGGAAAATAAGTTCGAAAGACCTGGAACGATAAGCTCCCGTGTTCTTTCATCAAACATTCCTCAAAATAAACATACAAGTAGCCCCAGAAATTTTGATACCTTAGCCCAGGACTCAAGGGCTATTCAAGAAGGAAAGAAGAAAAAAGAGTCAATTTCTAAGGGCCTTGGAAAAGATTATTTTGAAAGAAAAAGACAAACTCTTTTTGAAAGAGGAAGTTATTAAAAAAAGTATTTAAGAAGGAAAAAAAATGTCAAAAACGTATCACTTTATTGGAATTAAAGGCGCTGGGATGAGCGCACTTGCATTATTATTAAATCAACTAGGAGAAAGTGTCCAAGGAAGCGATAGCACTGATTATTACTTCACACAGCGCGGTTTAGAGTTGGCTAATATTAAGATTCTGCCTTTTGCTGAAAAAAATATTACTGCAGATACTGAACTTATCGCTGGAAATGCCTTCCATGCTAATAATAATGTTGAAGTTGCTTATGCTGAAAAGAACGGTTTTAAATATAAAAGATATCATGAGTTCCTAGGAGAATTTATGAGACGTTTTACAAGTATTGGTGTGGCAGGAGCCCACGGTAAAACTAGTACAACTGGACTTTTATCACATGTCTTACACAATATAAGTGATGCTAGCTATTTGATTGGTGATGGAACTGGTCATGGAAATGCTGACAGTGAATACTTTGTTTTTGAAAGTGATGAGTATGAACGTCATTTCATGCCTTACCATCCTGAATATTCAATTATTACTAATGTAGACTTTGATCATCCGGACTACTTTACAGGAGTTGAAGATGTTTATTCTGCATTTGAAGATTATGCTAATCAAGTAACAAAAGGTGTTTTTGCCTACGGGGAAGATGAATACCTAAGAAGACTTAAAACTAAGGCGCCGCTTTACTTCTATGGTTTCGAAGACAATGATGACTACTTGGCTAAAAATGTAAAAAGAGCAACTGATGGTTCAACCTTTGATGCTTATTTCAGGGGAGAATTTCTTGGAACCTTCGAGGTACCAACTTACGGTAAACATAATATCTTAAATGCCTTAGCAGTGGTTGCAGTTTGTCACAATATTGGTCTAGATCTTGAAGAGGTCAAAAAAGACATGAAGACCTTCACAGGTGTTAAACGTAGGTTTACAGAAAAGATGGTCAATGAACACATAATTATTGATGATTTTGCCCATCATCCAACAGAGATTGAAGCTACAATTGATGCAGCCCGTCAAAAGTACCCAGACCGTGAAATTGTTGCTGTCTTCCAACCTCATACTTTTACAAGGACAATTGCCTTAATTGATGACTTTGCTAAAAGTTTAAATCTAGCTGATTCAGTTTATCTGGCTGAAATTTATGGAAGTGCCAGGGAAGCAGACCACGGAGATGTTAAGGTAGCAGACCTTGCTGCAAAAATTGATAAGCCAGCGCAGGTGATTTCGGTTGATAATGTTTCACCTCTACTTAATCATGAAAATGCCGTTTATGTTTTCATGGGAGCAGGAGATATTCAAAAGTATGAATATGCCTTTGAAAAATTATTAGGTCAATTGACTAATAATGTGCAATAAGAAAGGCTCGCTTTATTAGCGAGCTTTTTTTAAAAGATAAATATTTATTGACTAATTTTTTTGACGATATTTAAATATCAGTCAATAGACTCAGGAAAAAGGAAAGTATTTTTGGTAGAATGATTATATGAAGACCAGATTATTTATAATTTCAGAGCTAATATTTTTAATTGCGGGCCTAATAACCTTAGTTAAGGAGCCGATATTTTCAGTCTGTCTAATTTTGGCTGTTGTCACGGGCATGCTTTTATCAAAGTTTGATTGGTTTATTTTTAAGGTGACCCTTACAGTTTTAGGACTTATTATGACTATTTTTGTCCTTGAAAATTTCTTCTTTTGGTTGGCTTTAATCTTAGGGGTTATTGCCATCGTCTATTTTGTAAAGGTACCCAAGAAGCAGCAAAATTTTGATATGATTGACACCTATTATGACGAGTGGGATGAGCGAGTTTTTACCAAGGAAAGTCTTGATTTTTCTAAGCTTTCTAATGAAGAACTTTACCGCTTTGATGATATCAATATGATAAAGGCTGTGAGTGATGATGTAATTGACCTTGAACGGACCAATTTTAGGCAGGACGAGAATGTTGTAATCCTTAGAAAATTTATGGGTGATACCAAGATAATTGTTCCTAAGGGAATGGCTGTATCAGTTGATTACTCAAGTCTTAAAGGAACGGCCAACCTATTTGGTGACAGATCCAATTTAAGCAAGGAGCGAATCAGATACTACTCAGATGATTTTTCAGAGAATACCAGACACCTTAAAATATGCGTTGATGTTTTTGTTGGTGACTTAACGGTGATTTGCCTATGATGAAACAGTCAGTTTTTAAGACCTTTTTCTATGGTTTTTTTGCGGGTCTAGTTTCAATCTTGATTGTTATCTATACTCTATCAATCACTTCTAGAGGCTTTTACCAGGTTTTGGTCAGCCACTGGCGGGCCTCTTGGATTATTTTTTCCGTTAGTGCCATTTTGAGTTTAACCTTTACAATCTATAATTACGTTGGTCAAAGAAGGATTGTTCGCAGCTTCAATAAGGATGTCAGCCAGGCCCTAAGGGGAGAGGTAACGGATAACAATGATTTAAACAATCTTACCTTAAGAATTAGGAGTTTAACCAATCAGCTTCAGGAGGCAAGTAGGGAAGATACTGTCAGGCAGGTTGATATCGTGACTGAGGAGCGCAAGCGTATTTCAAGGGAGCTCCATGATTCAGTCAGCCAGCAACTCTTTGCTGCAACGATGATTTTATCAGGGGTTGTCGGCAATAAAAATTTGAGTGCTGAGCAGATGACAACCCAGGCAAAGCTTGTGCTTAAAATTTTGCATGAGGCCCAGAATGAAATGCGGGCCCTTTTACTCCATTTGCGACCGGTTGAACTTAATGGTAAATCCTTAATTGACGGGATTACAGGCCTGGTTGATGAGCTTCAAGCTAAGATATCAGGTAAAATATCTTGGGTCTATGACCCTGATATAAAACTTTCAAAAACGGTCGAGGATAATATTTTTAGGATAATGCAGGAACTCTTAAGCAATGCCCTAAGACATTCCAAGGCTCAAAAGATTGATATCTCGCTAGTTTCAAGGGGAAAATCAGTTATTTTAAGGGTTGAAGACGACGGAGTAGGTTTTGACACCAAGGAAACAAAAGCAGCAAGTTACGGTTTGAAAAATATAAGGGAAAGGTCGGTACTTCTTGGCGGGGAGGCAAAAATTATTAGTGCACCCAACCAAGGTACAAGTATAGAGATAAGGATTCCACAAAATGAGCATAAAGGTAGTGATAGTTGATGACCATGAGATGGTTAGATTAGGACTTTCAAGTTTTTTAAATATTCAAGATGATATTGAGGTAGTCGCAGAAGCTTCTGACGGGACTATTGGCGTGGAGTACGCTAAAAAATATAATCCAGACGTTATTTTAATGGATCTTGTCATGGACGAGATGGACGGGATAGAAGCCAGCCAGACAATTCTTGCTGAAAATCCTCAGGCAAAAATTTTAATCCTGACCAGCTTTTTAGATGATGAGAAGGTCTTTCCAGCTCTTGCTGCTGGGGCCAAGGGTTATATTCTAAAGACTTCTCAGGCAGATGAAATTGCTGAATCGATTAGAAAGATATATTCTGGTGAGGATGTTTTAAGTGAAAGTGTCCGTCAAAAAATCTATGAAAAAAATCATAGGGCACCTGAGCTTTATGATGATCTAACAGCCAGAGAGCTTGAGGTCCTTCGTGAGCTCAGTAAAGGTCTTAGTAATCAGGAGATTGCAGATACCCTTTTTATTAGCTTAAAGACTGTTAAAACCCATGTTTCAAATATTCTAGCAAAACTTGAGGTAGATGATCGGACACAGGCCGTAATCTATGCCCTCCAGCATGGCCTAGCTGGCTAGATTCTTTATTTTAGTTGGATTTTTTTCTATAATTAAGACGAGAAAGTAAGTTTTATAATATAGAAAAGGTGGATACTTATGGAAGACTTATTAAAGCGGGCACAAGGTATAAAGATTATTTTCTTTGACATCGATGACACTCTTAGGGTAAAGGATAGTGGATTTATTCCAACATCGATCACAGATGTCTTTAGGCGACTAAAGGAAAAGGGAATCCTGACTGGTATTGCAACTGGTAGGAGTTTTACTGGGGTTGTTCCAGAAATTCGTGCCCTCAAGCCAGATTTTTTTGTTACAATTAATGGTAGCCATGCTCAGGATAAAGACCAGAAGGTTATTTACAAGAACCCCTTTTCAAGGGAGCTAATTGAAGAAATTATCGCTTGGGCTAAGGGTGAGCAAATTGACTATGCCTTTGTTGCCAATGACCGAGTTCTTATTAATAAATGGGGCCAGTTAGCCGAAGAGGCAATTATGCCAATTTATGGTAGAATTAAAGAGGACGAAGACTACTACAAAAAAGATGACATCTATCAGATGTTGACCATAACTGAGCGAGATGTAGATGATAGTCTACCAGGTAACCTTAAGGACAAGGTACGTCTAGTTAGGTGGCATGAATATAGTAGTGATATTGTTCCCTATCTTGGAAGTAAGGCCCTAGGAGTATCTAAGGTTCTTGAAAGCTTAGGCCTTACCAGGGAGAATCTTTTGGTCTTTGGTGATGGTTTAAATGACCGAGAAATCTTTGATTATGCTGGGATTTCAGTGGCCATGGAAGTATCTCACCCTGACCTTAAAAAACGAGCAAGCATGGTAACATCAACTGTTGAAGCTGATGGTATTAAAAAGGCTCTAGAGCAATTAGAAATTATTTAAGAAGGAAACAAAATGACAAATACAAATTATCCACAGGTTGATATTCAAAATGCACCTGGACAAATCGCAATTATTAAAACAAATCAAGGTGACATGAAGGTAAAACTATTTACAGATCTTGCACCAAAAACAGTTAAAAACTTTGTTGAGCTAGCAAAAGAAGGATATTATGACGGAATCATTTTCCACCGCATCATTTCTGACTTCATGATTCAAGGTGGGGACCCAACTGGTACAGGTATGGGTGGAGAAAGCATTTACGGAGCTAAATTTGAAGATGAGTTTTCAAATAAGGTCTTTAATGTCCGCGGTGCCCTTTCAATGGCCAATGCTGGACCAAACACAAATGGCAGCCAGTTCTTTATCGTTCAAAATGAACACATGGCTTATTCTAAAGATGTTCTTGTTAATGGTGGATGGCCTGAAGAAATTGCAGAACTTTATACTGGCGGAGGAACACCTCACCTAGATGGCCGTCACACAGTTTTTGGTCACCTATATGACGAAGCTTCTTATAAGACTCTTGATAAGATTGCAAGTGTTCCAACAGGTTTCCAAGATAAGCCAGTTGATGATGTAGTTATAAACAAAATTGAAATCGTTAACGATGCTGACGGAAAATTCATCGACAACTCAAAAGTAAAAAAAAACTAAAGATAGGTGATGTAGTTGAGGCTACAATTACTGGGATTCAAACCTATGGTGCCTTTGTAAAGTTTTCAAATAACTGCCACGGCCTAATTCATATTTCAGAAATTAAGTCGGGCTATACAAAAAATATCATGGATACAGTGACTCTTGGCCAGGAGGTGAAGGCACAGATTATTGATATTGATGAGTATACAGGAAAAGTTAGCTTATCCCTTAGGACCTTAGAGGAGAAGCCCCAGTTGCACCACAATAAAAAGAAAAGAAGATACAAGCAAAAGCACAATCAACCTGGTTTTACAAGTCTAGCCAATCAACTTGATAAGTGGGTTGAAGAGAACACAGAATATTTAAAGGGTCAGGGTAAGGTGAATCATCAATAAGAGAATTTGGAGGAAAGTTTGAAAAGTGTAGAATACAGGCAACATGTTGTCAAGGTAATTTCAATTGTAGCTATCTTAGGCTCACTTCTTCTGGGTTATTATCTCTATAGGCTGGGCATCTTCAATAGCGATAACATTATTAAGTCAACAGCTAACGACCATCCCTTTTTAGGGGCTCTGTTAATAATTGGCCTGCAAATCATCCAAGTGGTGGTGTCCTTTCTACCTTCAGGTATCCTTTGTGCCTCTGCTGTCTTAATTTATGGTCCTATTCAAGGTTTTTTCTACAATTACCTGGGAATAGTCATTGGAAGTATCATCTTGTTTTATCTAGGACGGGAGTTTGGTAAGCCCTTTGTTCAGACCTTTGTCTCAGATAAAACCTATAATAAATATGTATCTAAGGTTGACCAGGGAGAAAAATTTGATAAGTTCTTCTTTTGGGCTATCTTTGCTCCCTTGGCACCTGACGATGTTTTGGTTTTAATTGCTAGTCAGACCAGAATGACCTATAAGTTTTTTATTAAATCAATTTTAATAGGTAAAATATTTGGTGTGGGTATTTACAGCTACGCATGGACATCAGGTCTTGAGTGGTTGCAAAAACTCCTTTAAAATAACCAGTAAAAAGGCAGATTGCCTTTTTCTTTGCCCTTAAAATAGTGTATAATATTTTAAGTTGAAAGGATTTACTGATGAAAAATAATAAAAAATCTTTAGATTTAAGAATTGATTATGCACTAATACTACCAGTCCTCCTCCTTTTAATTATAGGACTTGGATCAATATATATAGCCATAAGTCATGATCACCCCACGCAAGCTGCAAGACTAGTCACCCAGCAGGGTATTTGGGCCATGCTTGGTGTAGCTGTAGCAGTGGTGGTCATGCATTTTAATTCCAAATACTTGTGGAAGATGACCCCTCTTTTTTATCTCTTAGGGATTGCTCTTATGATAATGCCACTTGTTTTTTATGATAACGCAGTGGTTGCGGCAACTGGGGCCAAAAACTGGGTATCTTACCACGGAAAAACCTACTTTCAACCATCAGAATTGATGAAGATATCTTATATCTTGATGATGGCAAGGGTGGTTACCAGCATGCAGGGCCGACTGGATCTAAATAATATAAAGGATTCCTTCAATTTAATTTTTAGACTTTTCCTAGTGACCCTCCCAGTAATTATTCTTTTACAGCTACAAAATGACTTTGGAACCCTGTTGGTTTTTATGGCCATCTATGCGGGTGTTGTCTTTGTTTCTGGAGTTCCCTGGAAGATTATTCTACCGATAGCTCTTGTTGCCATCTTAGTCGGTGGTGGAATCCTTTATTTGACGACTATTGACTGGGGACGCCACTTTTTAATGTCCATGGGAGTTGAAAAGTACCAGCTGCAAAGGATAGATGCCTGGTTCCATCCCTTTGAAAATGCTCAAAGTACAACCTACCAGCAGGCTCAGGGTCAAATATCAATCGGTATCGGTGGTTTATTTGGCTATGGTTTGGATGTGGCAACCATCCCTGTCCCTGTACGGGAAAGTGACATGATCTTTACTGTAATTGCTGAGAATTTTGGTTTTGTTGGTGGAACCCTTTTGATTCTCCTTTACTTTTTCCTAATTTATCAAATGCTGCGGGCGACTTATAAGTCGAATAATCAATTTTATACCTATATCTCAACTGGTATTATTATGATGATTCTCTTCCATGTGTTTGAAAACATTGGGGCAACAATTGGAGTTCTTCCTCTGACAGGTATCCCCCTACCTTTTATATCACAGGGTGGATCTAGTTTGATAAGTAATTTAATTGGTGTTGGTCTGGTCATGTCTATGACTTTCAATCAAACTGATGAAAGTATTGATATTCCAGTTCCTATTGATGAAAATGGTAAAAAAATCTATCGAAGAAGTGGTGTAAGCAAGTAGCTTGCACCTTTTTCTTGTTCTCTTATTTTTAATCTGATATATAACAAAATAAGTGATATTTTTATCAAATAAATTGATAATTTTTTCTCAAAGTGGTAAATTATAGTAGAAGAATAAAAAACGTTTCCCAAGAGGAAATGAGGAGGAAAAAGAAATGTCTACAGTTGTTAATTTATTTTGTTCAGCAGGTATGAGTACATCAATGTTCGCTAAAAAAATGCAGGATGAGGCTAATGCACGTGGTCTTGACTACAAGGTTACAGCTTACGGTCTAGCAGAGGTTGATGACAAAGGTCAAGAAGCTGATGTTATTATGGTTGGCCCACAAGCTCGTTACATCGTTGATGAGGTTGCTAAAAAATTCCCTGAAACTCCAGTAAAAGATATTCCAATGCAAATGTACGGATTAATGCAAGGAGACAAAGGTCTTGATTTTGCCATCGAACTTTTAGAAGCTAAATAAATTAATGAAAAAAAGATTTTAAGGGGATATCTCTTCCTTATAATCTTTTTTGTGATATAATTAGCACATGAAATATGATGATTATATCTGGGACTTGGGCGGAACGCTTTTAGATAATTATGAAACATCAGCTCAAGCATTCGAAAAAACCTTAAAAAAATTTGGTATAAGTGTAAGACACCAGGAAGTTTACGATGCTTTGAGAAATTCGACCGACTATGCCGTAGATAAATTTGCAAGTGCTATCCCTGATTTCTTGGCAAGTTACAAGGAAGAGGAAAGGCTTTCGCTTGAGAAACCTGTTCTTTTTGACGGGGCCTATCAGGTATTAGAGGCTATCACGAATAAGGGTGGTAGAAACTTTATGATTAGCCATAGGAATAATCATGTTTTAGATATTTTAAAGGCAGCTGGTATAGATAAATTTTTTACAGAAGTGGTTACTAGTGATAATGGTTTTCCAAGAAAACCAAGTCCCCAATCGATTCTTTATTTAGTTGACAAGTATCAGATGGATAAACCTGTGATGATTGGTGATAGACATCTTGATATTGAAGCTGGAAACAATGCTTCAATTCCTACAATTTTCTTTTCTCTTGACGGAGAAGATAAAGAAGCAAGTTACAATGTTAAAAATTTAGAGGAGATCCTTTCTTTATAAGGATTTTCTTTTTTTTGTTGTTTAATTGGGGAATATTTGCTGGGACCAATTGCCAGGAAAAAAATTGAAGAATATGGTATAATGAAGCTAATACAATGAACACAGGAGTAAGTAAATTGGCTGATGAAATCAAAGATTTAAAAGAAAGAGCACAGGAATATGATGCTAGCCAAATACAGGTTTTGGAAGGTCTTGAAGCAGTTAGGATGCGTCCAGGAATGTATATTGGGTCAACCAGCAAGGAAGGTCTCCATCATTTAGTTTGGGAAATTGTTGATAATTCAATTGATGAGGCCCTAGCAGGTTTTGCAAGTCATATTGAGGTTATTATTGAAGCTGACAATTCAATTACAGTAATTGACGACGGACGAGGAATCCCAGTTGATATCCAGGAAAAAACTGGTCGACCTGCTGTGGAAACGGTCTTTACTGTTCTTCACGCTGGAGGAAAATTTGGCGGCGGTGGTTATAAGGTTTCAGGAGGGCTTCACGGGGTTGGTTCATCCGTAGTTAATGCCCTATCAACCCAGCTTGATGTTACCGTTCATAAAAACGGACACAAGCACTATCAGGAATATAAAAGAGGGGTTGTAGTTGATGACCTGAGGGTAATTGGTACTACAGATCTTCACGGAACGACCGTCCACTTTACTCCGGACCCTGAAATTTTTAAGGAAACAACAGAGTTTGACTTTAAGAAACTTTCAACACGGGTTCAGGAACTTGCTTTCTTAAATCGTGGTCTTAGAATTTCCATTGAGGACAAGCGGGCTGAGGATGAAAAGATTTTAAGCTACCACTATGAGGGTGGAATTCAGTCTTATGTATCCTTCATTGATGAGAAGAAGACAGTTCTTTTTGATCCACCGATTTATACCGAAGGTGAGATGGAAGATATCTCCGTTGAAGTTGCTATGCAGTATACTAGTGACTATACTTCAACAGTCCTAAGTTTTGCCAATAATATCAACACCCATGAAGGTGGAACTCATGAACAAGGATTCAGAACAGCCTTAACCCGAGTGGTAAATGATTACGGGCGTAAGAATAAACTTCTTAAGGACAATGAGGACAATCTTACAGGAGATGATATCAGAGAAGGTCTTACTGCTGTAATTTCAGTTAAGCACCCTAATCCGCAATTTGAAGGGCAGACCAAAACAAAACTAGGTAATAGTGAGGTTTCAAGAATTGTAAACCGTCTCTTCTCTGAGGCTTTAGAGCGTTTCCTTCTAGAAAACCCGCAAATTGCTAGAAAAATTGTTGAGAAGGGAATTCTTGCTAGCAAGGCCCGAATTGCTGCTAAAAGAGCCCGTGAGGTAACTCGTAAGAAATCAGGTCTTGAGATATCAAACCTACCAGGGAAACTTGCTGACTGTTCTTCAAATGATCCTGAACAAACGGAATTATTCATTGTCGAAGGAGATTCAGCCGGAGGTTCTGCAAAATCAGGACGTAACCGTGAATTTCAGGCCATTCTTCCCATTCGAGGTAAAATCCTAAATGTTGAAAAAGCCAGCATGGATAAGATTCTTGCCAATGAAGAAATTCGTTCCCTTTTTACAGCCATGGGGACAGGTTTTGGAGGAGACTTTAATGTGGAAAAAGCTCGCTATCAAAAACTAGTAATCATGACTGATGCCGATGTGGACGGAGCCCATATTAGAACCCTTCTTCTAACTCTTTTCTACCGCTATATGCGTCCAATTGTTGAAGCAGGTTATGTCTATATTGCCCAACCTCCAATTTACGGGGTTAAATCTGGCAAGACAATAAACTACATTCAACCTGGTGAAAACCAGGAAATTGAGCTTCAAAGAATGGTTGAAGAGATGTCAAATGGTCGTAGTAAGCCAGTTGTTCAAAGGTATAAAGGTCTTGGGGAAATGGATGATCACCAGCTTTGGGAAACAACCATGGATCCAGAGCATAGAACTATGGCGCGTGTCACTGTTGAGGATGCTGCAGAAGCTGATATGATTTTTGACATGCTGATGGGGGACCGGGTTGAACCTCGTCGTGACTTCATTGAAGCCAACGCAAAATACAGTACCATCGATATTTAAGATAAAAATAAAAACCTAGATTATTGTAATCTAGGTTTTTATTTTATTTTCCCTCAACTGTAGGTTCTTCTTCAGTACTTGATGATGAAGTGTTTTGTTGGTTTAAGTTGAGCTCAGGATGAAGTTCCTTATAGCTGTAGTTTTTAAAGAGATCAACGGTTGAAGTATTGTTATTTTTACTGAAGATACTTGTTGATTTATCTCCTAGTTCTTTTTCAATTTCTACTTCTTTTTTGTAACCATGGTTATAGACATAATCATCAGGATCAACTGCTTTTAAGTTGTCCTTGTCATAGAACCTTAAAAGGTCCCCACGGGTTAACTTATCACTAATGGCCAGCTGCTCAGACGCTTTAGCAGTATAGGTATCGATTAGATTCTTGGTTTCAGGTGTTGGATTTGTAATCTCTTCTCCTGTGTCAGTCTTATAGATTCGGTCGTTATAAACACTATAGTCGCTAGCAACAAAGTTTCCATTATCCCTAAAGGCTACAAGATTTTCATGGTCTTTACTTAGGAGGTCTTGTCCTAGTTGTAGGTACTTACTTGTATCAATTCCCAGTAGGTGAAGCATGGTAGGTAGGTTATCAACTTCTCCGCCAAAGGTGTGGTTGACGTAACCCTTATCTTGACCCGGTAGTACAATCATATAAGGAACCCTTTGGAGCATGGCATTGTCATAAGATGACCAGGTTTCTTTTTTCTTACCAAGTAAGGCCGCAAGATCTGGATTTCTTGAATTTGATATTCCGTAGTGGTCTCCGTAAAGGACGATCATTGAGTTATCGTAAACGCCAGTTGCCTTTAAGTAATCAAAGAATTCCTTAACAGCTTGATCAAGGTAGTTTGCTGTCGCAAAGTAGCCATTGATGGTATCATCATCAGTTTTGGCAATAGGGAAACCTTCATCTTCGTTTTTAAATTGCGAGTAAGGATAGTGATTACTTACAGTAATAAATTTTGTATAAAAGGGCTGTTGGAGGTGTTCAAGATACTCGATTGATTGACCGAAGAAATACTTGTCGTGAAGGCCGTACTGGAAGGAGTTGTCCTTTGTAACGTCAAAGTAACTTTGGTCAAAGAAGTAATCGTAGCCCAGGTGTTTATAGGTTTCATTACGGTTCCAGAAGGTCCCGGCATTTCCGTGGAAGACAGCACTAGTATAGCCAGCTGTTTGGTCCAGGATGGCAGGAGTCGCCTGGAAGGTATTTTTTCCACCGTTTTGAACAAAGAGGGACCCTTGGGTTAGTCCAAAGAAGGAATTTTCCATTAGGGTTTCAGCGTCAGATGTTTTTCCGGCCTTAACCTGGTGGAAGAAGTTATCAAAGGCAAAGGTTTCCTTGCCGTGGAAGAGTGAGTTTAAAAAAGGTGTGACCTCGTGTTCAACTCCCTGTTCGTCTTTTAGTTTGTAGTCAATTAGAAACTGCTGGAAGCTTTCCAGGTGAATGTAGATGACATTGCGGCCCTTGGCTATTCCGTAGTAGTCAGGATTAGGGTTGGCATAGTGTTTACTAACGTATTCTTCGACTGAGTTTAGGTCCTCAGGGGTAGCTACATTTCTAATTTGATTGATTTTATAGGTATTTATGGCATCGTAGGTAATAAATGGTTGAAGACCCAAGTATCTTACGATATAGGTGTTTGAAAATCCCCTGGTTAGAAGCTCAGGACGGTCAACCTCTGCTAAAAAGAGATTCATCGAAAAAAGAAGGATTGAAAACATTGAAATGGCAATGCTTGCTTTTTTCTTAATCGGACGAGAGTCCCTTTTGATAAACTTGGTTCTAAATAAAAGAGCCAGGATAGGGAAATCAATGATATAGAAGAGATCCCAGGGGCGGAAGAGATTAATGGCTGATTCCCCAAGTCCAGCGGATACCTTACTTGATCCCTTGATGGTATTTAAGGTAATAAAATCAGAGAATTCTCTAAAGTAAACTGAGTTAGAAAAGAGCCAAAGGGATAGAGCTATGAAGATTATCCATTCTAGGCTGTAGAAAACTTTTGAATTCTTAAAGTAAAGGGGGAGGGCTAAAAGGAGGATGGCTGTTGGTAGCGGGTTAAAGATAGCCAAAAGAGTCTGATAGGAATTCTCAAGGTCAAGGTTAAAATCAACAAAGTATGCAAACATTGATTTTAGCCACAATAAAATAACCAGTAAAAGAACAAAACCAAGACGCGTTCCTATAATGTTTCTTATTTTTTTCAACAAAATTAACACCTGAATTCTATAAAATATTTCTGTCATGAATCTTTGTGCCTTAGAAGGCACAGTCATTTCTTTATTTTACTATTTACCTTTATAAAAAGCAAAGTAAATTGCGATTGCGCCCTATATGCTAGTCCTTTAATCCTAAAGTAACCTTAAAGTATTCTTAAAGTTTACAACCGGTGAATAATCAGTAGACCAGCACCTAATTTTACTGGACGATTATAGGAGGAAGGAGATAGGTTTTTATGTTATAATGTTAACTAATTAAAGCAAGAAGAAGCTTTTTGGAGTTGAGGAGTAAACTTTTTATATGATAAATTTACAAATAAATAAAAAATTTGAGCAAAAGATTAAATCTGGTGTTGAGTTGATTGATGAGAAGGATATCTCTCTCTTACCAGCTGATGGATATGCCAGGTTAACCTTTAATGGAGAATTTAGGGCCTTGGCTTATTTTTCACCGCAAAATAAGGGGATTGGCTGGATTATCAGTAAAAGGGAGAAGGAAGTCTCTCTTGATTTTCTGAAGGAAATTTTTACTAGGGCTAAGGCCAAAAGAAGTCATTACTACAGGGATGAATTGACAACAGCCTTTCGTTTATTCAATCAGGATGGTGATAATTTTGGTGGTCTGACCGTTGACCTCTATAATGATTTTGCTCTTTTTTCTTGGTATAACCCCTTTATCTATAGCCAAAAAGAACTTATTGTTAAAGCCTTTAAGGAGGTATTCCCAGAACTTTCTGGAGCTTATGAAAAGTTAAGATTTAAACCGGCAAGCCATGAATCGGCTCATCTTTACGGGGAGCAGAAAGAGGGTAAATTTACCATTCTCGAAAATGGCGTTAGCTACTCAGTCTTTTTAGATGACGGTCTTATGACAGGGATTTTCTTGGACCAACATGAGGTGAGAAATCAGCTGGTTGAAGGGTTTGCTGCAGGTCTTGATGTTCTAAATACCTTTAGCTATACAGCAGCCTTCTCAGTAGCAGCAGCAGCTGGTGGAGCAAGGTCAACTGCTAGTGTGGACTTGGCTAAAAGAAGCATTGAATTATCAGGAGATAATTTTTTAGCAAATGGTTTTAGCCTTGATGACAATAAATTTGTGGTCATGGATATCTTTGAATATTTCAAGTATGCCAAAAGACATAATCTGAAATTCGATGTGATAATTTTAGATCCACCAAGTTTTGCAAGGAATAAAAAACAGGTATTCTCAGTGGCCAAGGACTACCACAAGTTAATATCTGAATCTCTCTCCCTTTTAAATAAAGGTGGAAAGATCATTGCAAGCACTAATGCTCAAAATCTAAGTTCTAAGAAGTTTGAAGAGCAGTTGCAGCTTGGTTTTGGTAGTAAGAATTTTAAAATCCTTGAGAAAATGTCCCTTCCAGCTGATTTTGCCATCAACCAGCATGATAAATTCAGTGACTATTTGAAAGTTTATTTATTAGAGGTGGTTAAATGACAGAGCTAGTTGTATCCATTAATCCAAGAAATATTCAAGATATAAATTCGATTCAGGTAAAAAACCTTGCAGGAGCTGACGTAATTGAATGGCGGGCTGATTATCTGGGAAGCCAGGAGGAGATATTTGAACTGGCACCATTGATTTTCGAAAAATTCATCGGCTTAAATATTTTATTTACCCTAAGAACCATTCACGAAGGTGGGCTTATGAATGTTTCTAGTGAGGAATACATAGACATATTAAAGGGAATCATGGCCTATTCTCCGAGATTTATCGATATTGAGTATTTTTCTTATCCAGAAGCCCTCGAAGCCCTATCAGACTATAAGGACCAGATTGTTCTAAGTTGCCATGATTTTGTCAAAATCCCAGAGGATTTATCAAACAAACTTGAAAAGATGATTGCAGCTGATTGCTATCTAACCAAATTTGCTGGTATGCCAACCTCTAAAAGGGATGTTCTTGATTTGATGACCTTAACTGAAGAGATGACAAAGGCTCATCCTAAGGTTAAGATTGCTACTATTGCCATGGGTGAACTTGGCAAACTTTCAAGAATTTCAGGTTATTTAACTGGAAGTGCTTGGACCTTTGTAAACCTCGGTAAGGAGACAGCACCTGGTCAGATTCCTTTAAATGATGCCCGTAAGATACTAGATATTTTAGAGTAGGTAGGTGGCCAGATGGAAATAAATGGTTATACAAGACTTGCGGCAGTTGTCGCAAATCCCATTAAACATAGCAATTCCCCCTTTATTCATAATAGGGCCTTTGACCTTACTTCTGTCAACGGGGCATATCTTGCCTTTGAAGTAGAAGCTGATAAATTAAAGGATGTAATTTCAAGCATTAAAAGCTTAAACATGTACGGAATCAATCTATCCATGCCCTATAAGAAAATGTCTTTGGAATATGTTGATGAATTGAGCCCTGTAGCATCCTTAATTGGTGCCATAAATACCATTGTTTTGAGGGAAGATGGTAGTTTATTTGGCCATAGTACTGATGGGCTTGGTTTTTTCAAGAGCCTGGGTTCTTATCAGGTTAAAAATCAGGAAATAACTATCTTGGGTGGTGGAGGTGCAGGCCTTGCCATAATTGCTGAAGCCTGCCTTCAAGGGTCTAAAAAAATTAATGTCTTTAATAGGAAGTCGCAAAACTTTGCTCCTTTGCAGGAAAAACTAGGTCAAATAGCTGAGGCAACTAAGACGCCAATCGAATTGTACGACTTGGCTGATCAGGATATCCTGCAAGAGGCTATTAGTAGATCAAGTCTTTTAGTAAATACGACAAGTATTGGTATGAAAGATCGTACCCTCCCCCTTTCTGAAAGGATTATCCTTAATCCTCAAATTTTAGTAGCAGATATTATTTATGAACCATCTGAAACTGCCTTTCTAAGCTGGGCTAAAAAGCAGGGCGCCAAAACAATAAATGGTTTGGGGATGCTTGTTTACCAAGCCGCTGAGAGTTATAAGCTATGGACAGGCTTTGAAATGCCTAGTGAACTTATAAAAGAAGAACTGGAGAAGAAAATTTATGAAACTAGAAGTTAATTTAAAAACCCATCCCTATGAGATTTTAATTGAAAGAGGTTCTTTTGATAATTTAGGAAGCTGGGTTAAAAGCCTTTGGCAACCACAGAAGATAGTGATTATTACTGATAATAATGTTGGTGATTTGTATGCTGAAAAGGCCAAGTTACTTTTAGAAGAAGCAGGCTTTGAGACAGAAGTTTTCTGCTTCTTACAAGGAGAAGCCAGCAAGAATCTTACAACTGTAAGTTTGGCCTATGATTTCTTAGCAGACTTTGGTATGACACGCTCAGATGGAATTATTGCCCTGGGTGGTGGTGTTGTCGGTGATTTGGCAGGATTTGTGGCTTCTTCTTACATGAGGGGAATCCATTTCTTACAAATTCCAACGACTTTGCTGGCTCAAGTTGATAGTTCTGTTGGTGGAAAAACAGGGGTTAACACCAAGAAAGCCAAGAATCTAGTTGGAGCCTTTGCTCAACCTGACGGAGTTTTAATTGACCCTAACCTTTTAAAAACCTTGGATGACCGAAGAATTAGAGAAGGTATTGCAGAGATTGTAAAGGCAGCTTTAATTGCTGATGAAAATCTTTGGCAAGAACTCCTTGAAATGACTGATGAACATGATCTTTTGGACAATCACGCAGAAGAAGTAATTCTTGCAGCCTGCGAGGTTAAAAGAGCAGCTGTCCTAGAAGATGAATTTGATAATGGTCAGCGTCTTACTCTAAACTTTGGCCATACTATCGGTCATGCCATTGAAGCAATCTCAGGTTACGGGGTGGTAACCCACGGTGAAGGGGTGGCCCTTGGAATGAGCCAGATGAGTAAGGTTGCTGAGGAAAAAGGACTTATGGCTCAGGGAATTACCAAAAAAATCACCGATATGCTTGAAAAATTCAACCTTCCTACAAGTAAGGATGATTGGGATGAAGAAGTTCTATATGAAGCCCTAACCCTTGATAAAAAAGCACGCGGAAGCAAGATTAAGACCATTATTGTCCCAGAAATTGGGCAGGCAAAAATTAATGTCATTGACCTAGTCGAAATGAAAGATTACTTAAAAAAATAAAAAGGCCGTGAAAAGAAGATCCTTTTCACCCCTTTTATTAGAGGGCAAGAAGAAAAATTACAGATTTATCTAATTAGTTAGCAGCTTTACAAGATAGATTTGATTTTAAAAGGAGAGATTGATGAGATACTTTACAGCAGGTGAGTCCCATGGACCAGAACTTACAGCAATAATAGAAGGCCTACCAGCAGGACTTAGCCTAACTGATGAGGATATAAATGTTGAATTAAAGAAAAGACAAGGTGGTTATGGCCGCGGCGGCCGAATGAAGATTGAAAGCGACAAGGTTCGTTTTACAAGTGGTCTTCGCCACGGAAAAACTCTGGGAAGTCCCCTGACTATGGTAGTAGAAAATAAGGACTTTAAAAACTGGACTGAGATTATGGCTTCTTATGAGGTTGATGACAAGATCAAAAAACAAAGAAGGCTAACCAAACCAAGACCCGGGCATGCAGACCTTGTTGGTGGTATGAAATACAAGTTTGATGATTTGAGAAATGTTCTTGAAAGATCAAGTGCTAGGGAAACAACCATGAGAGTAGCCATTGGAGCGGTGGCTAAAAAACTTCTAGCAGAGCTTGGGGTTAATATTGCCTCTCATGTGGTAAACTTCGGTGGAATTGAGGTTGTCCTACCAGAAGAGCTTACTGTATCTGACATTAAAAGGGAAACTGAAAAATCTGAGGTTAGGATTGTAAACCCTGCTCATGAAGATCAAATTAAAGTCTATATCGATGAAATCAAAAAAAATGGTGACACCATTGGTGGAGTCATTGAGGTCAGGGCAGAAAATTTACCAGCAGGTCTTGGATCATACGTTCAGTGGGATAGAAAACTTGATGGAAAAATTGCCCAAGCTGTTTTGTCAATCAATGCCTTTAAGGGAGTCGAGTTTGGTCTAGGCTTTGAAAGCGGGAAAAGACCTGGTAGTCAGGTCATGGATGAAATAGTCTGGTCCGAGGAAGAAGGTTACACCCGTTCTTCTAATAAGCTTGGTGGCTTTGAAGGGGGAATGACTAACGGTGAGGATATAATCGTTAGAGGTGTGATGAAACCAATTCCTACCCTTTATAAACCCCTTATGAGTGTTGATATGGAAACCCACGAGCCTTATAAGGCTCAAGTAGAAAGAAGTGATCCAACGGCAGTTCCAGCGGCAGGTCTTGTTATGGAAAATGTTGTTGCCACTGTACTTGCAGCTGAAATCTTAGATAAATTTACTAGTGATAATTTCTCTGATTTAAAGGCAAGTTTTGAGGCCTACAAGTCAGGATTAAAGGACTTTTAAAATGAGTAAAAAAGTCTTGATTGCAGGTATTGGATTAATCGGAGGTTCCCTGGCTCTAGCCATTAAAAAGACGCATCCAAGCTATCAAGTTCTTGCCTTTGACTCAAATCAAGAGTCTCTCAAGCAGGCCCAAGACTTACAAATGATTGATGGCTTTATAGGAAAAAATGAATTAGCATCTGAGCTAGCAAGTTTTGACTATATCATCCTGGCCCTTCCAGTTGAAAAATCAATTGACTTGCTGGAATTTATCAGCCAGTTTGATCTTAAACCAGGGCTTATTATAACGGATGTTTCCTCAACCAAGGCTCTAATTGTTAAAAGAGCTGAGGACTTGTTTGCAGGTAGAGATGTAAGTTTTGTCGGAGGTCACCCCATGGCTGGGAGCCATAAGTCTGGTGTCCTTGCTGCAAATCTAAGTCTCTTTGAAAATGCCTACTATGTTTTGTCAAAAAGCCAGGTATCAAAGGATGCAGATCTTGATAAAATTAAGAGTCTTCTTGCAGGCAGTGGAGCAACTTTTATTGAGCTATCAGCTTCAGAACATGACCAGGTGACCAGTCAACTAAGTCACTTCCCCCATGTTCTAGCAGCCATGCTGGTTAGGCAATCCAAAAATTATGCCAAGGATCATCCAGCGACTGAATTTTTAGCTGCTGGAGGATTTAGGGACATGACCCGAATTGCTTCAAGTGATGCTCAGATGTGGACAGATATCTTGATGACCAACAAGGAGTATGTGGCAGAGAGAATTAATGACTTTGCAGGTCTTTTGGGCGACTTAAAAGATAGTATTCTTGCAGGAGATCAACTTGCCCTCTATGAATTTTTTGACGGGGCGCGTGAGCAAAGAAAAAGCATGCAAATTCATAATGGAGCCATACCTAATTTTTATGATCTTTATGTTAATGTACCAGATAAGACTGGGGTTATTCATGAAATTTTAGGTTATTTAACCGATGCTGGTATTTCGATTATAAATATAAGAATTATCGAAAACAGGGAAGAAATTATGGGTGGTCTAAAATTATCCTTTAGAAGCTCTAAAGATTTAGACAAGGCCCAAACAATTATAGAAGAAAAGACAGGATATAAGGTATATGAAACTTAAGACAAATAGTAGGGGACTTAGGGGGACAATCAAGGTTCCAGGTGACAAATCGATATCACATAGGTCAATTATTTTTGGATCAATTGCTCAAGGTGTAACCAAGGTTCATGACATCCTAAGAGGAGAGGATGTTTTAAGTACCATTGGAGTCTTTAGGGATTTGGGTGTACCAATTGAAGATGACGGTCAGCTGGTAACAATTACAGGTAGGGGTTTTGATGGCTTTAAAAAACCTAACAAGGCCCTAGATATGGGAAACTCTGGAACAAGTATTAGACTTATTTCAGGAGTTCTTGCTGGAAGTGACTTTGAGGTTGAAATGTTTGGCGACAAGTCTCTTTCTAAAAGACCCATGGACAGGGTGGTTGATCCTCTAAGTGACATGGGTGTTGATATTCACGGGCAGACTGAAAAAGCCTTTCCTCCACTGACAGAAAAGGGAACATCAAACCTTAAACCAATTAACTACAAGCTTCCTGTAGCAAGTGCCCAGGTTAAATCAGCCTTAATTTTTGCTGCCCTCCAGGCTGACGGAGAATCAACAATTATTGAGAAAAAATTGACTCGTAACCATACTGAGGATATGATTGTCCAATTTGGTGGTCAGATTGATATCGATGGTAAAACAATTAAGGTCAAGGGAGGCCAGAAGTTACAAGGGCAGGAAATTACTGTTCCAGGTGACATCTCAAGTGCTGCCTTTTTCCTAGTAGCTGGTTTAATTACACCAAATAGTAAGATTGAGCTTGAAAATGTAGGAATCAACCCAACAAGAACTGGAATTCTTGATGTTATCAAAAACATGGGCGGAAAGATTGACATCAAGGAAAATCCTTCCAAAGCCAATCTTTCAGCGACTATTACCGTTGAAACAAGCGAACTTAAGGGCACTGAAATTTCAGGTGATATTATTCCAAGGCTGATTGATGAATTACCTATTATTGCTCTTTTAGCAACCCAGGCTGAGGGTGTTACAGTTATTAAGGATGCAGCAGAACTTAAGGTTAAGGAAACTAACCGGATAGATGCTGTTGCAGCAGAACTTACCAAGCTTGGAGCTGATATAAAACCAACTGATGACGGACTTATTATTACAGGTCCAACAAAACTTAAGGGAGATGCCGGTCTTTTAAGCTACCATGATCATAGGATTGGGATGATGGGAGCCATTGCTGCCTTGATAGTTGAGGAAGGTTCAGTTGATCTTGAAGGATCAGAGGCCATTCCAGTGAGCTATCCTAACTTTTTTGAAGACCTGGCAAGTCTAGAGGAAAAATAGATGGCGATTATCCTTTTAGGCTTCATGGCTAGTGGAAAAACAACCCTTGGTAAAAAACTTGCTGAAGAACTTGATTTAGCTTATATTGACTTGGACCAAGAGATTGAAAAAGAACTTGGAATGACCATCTCTGAATATTTTAAAGAGGCAGGTGAGGAGTCCTTTAGAAAGATTGAAAACCAGCTTTTAAGGGATTTATCAGATCAAGAGGCAATTCTTGCTACAGGTGGTGGAATCGTTGAACTTTCAAGTAACCGAGATATTTTAAGAACTAACAACCAAAATATCTATCTTGCCGCTGATTTTTCTGACCTCTATCAAAGGATTGCAGCGGATAAGAACAATGTTAGACCCCTCTTTTTAAATAACAGTAAGGGTGATTTGGAAGAAATCTACCAAAGAAGATGTCCATTTTATAGTAATCTAGCTCATCTGACAGTTGACGTAAATCGCCCTCTGGCTGATATTATGCCTGAGCTAGTAGCTTATGTTAGGGAGGAGGACCAATGAAAGTAGGTTTTTTAGGTCCCAAAGGATCATTTACTTATATGGCCAGTCACCTAACCTTCCCCCAGGAAGATTTGATCGCCCAAGCAAGTATCACCTCTTTGATTAAGGAGTATGAGGAAGGCCTTCTTGACTATGCAGTTGTTCCCCTTGAAAATTCGATAGAAGGTAGTGTCCATCAAACAGTGGACTATCTTTATCATCAGGGTGATTTAAAGACTGTAGCTGAACTTGTTCTACCTATTAGGCAGCAGCTTATGGTTAAGGGACAGGTGGTAGAAATTGAAAAAATTTATTCCCATCCGCAGGCTCTCGCCCAAAGCGAGAAGTTTATCCAGGAAAATTATCCCGCAGCTAGCCTTGAAATAACAGAAAGTACGGCCCTTGCCGCAAAATATGTTTCTGAAAATCCAGGTAAAAATATTGCAGCTATTGCTCCTAAACTTTCTGCTAGGACTTATGGCTTAGAGATTGTAGCTGAGGATATTCAGGAGATGGAGGATAATAATACTCGTTTTTGGATTCTTGGTAGGAAAGATTTAAATTTAGATCTTATAAATAATGAAATTAAATCTTCCATTGCCTTTACCTTGCCCAATAATAATCCGGGTGCCCTTTATCAGGTCCTTAAGGTATTTGCTGACAAAAAGATTAACCTTTCAAAAATTGAATCTAGACCACTAAAAACCGTTTTAGGGGAATATTTCTTCTTGATTGACTTTATCAGTGATAAGACCGAGGCCGACCAGGTTATTGAGGGTATTAGACTTGCTGGTTCACAGGTTAAGGATTTGGGTAGCTACAAGGTTTATAATCTCTCTATGGATAATTTACTTTAAAAGTTTTGTCTGACAAATTTGTAAGAAAAAAAAGGTATCATGTAAGCTTTTGATACCTTTTTTGGTATATAATGACTACATAAAAGTGTAAGAAAGAGAGAAATTATATATATATGAAAAAATTTATTGCTAGTCTGGTTGTAGTCTTTGCCCTGATTTTTGCTGGAGGTTATGCATGGTATCAAGCAAGCTACGGCGGACAAACTTACTATGTACAGGTTCAAGGAGAAGGTGAAAGAAAGACTGACACAGATTCTCAAGGTAAGGTTTACGGGTCTTATGAATATACCCTTGAAGGGAAAGATAAGTCTGGTAACAGCAAAAGTTTAACCTTTGAAAATGGGCAAGACAAGCCAATGAAGCAAAATGCTTGGCTTAAGGTTACCTATAATAAGGACAAGGGAGTAACTAGCTGGACTGAGGTTTCCCTAAACGATGTACCTGAAAAGGCAAAATAATAATTAAGGAAAAAGGAGTAATATTATGTTATTAGAAGTAAATCACTTACAAAAAGTATTTAAAACTCGTTTCTCAAAAGAGGAAACAACAGCCCTTCGTGATGTAAACTTTACGGTTGAAGAGGGTGAATATATTGCTATCATGGGTGAATCTGGATCAGGTAAGACAACCCTATTAAATATCCTTGCAACCCTTGAAAAACCAAGTGGCGGACGAGTGGTCTTAAATGGGGAAGATATTACTAAAATCAATGAAAAGGATCTGGCTAAATTTAGGCGTAAACACTTAGGATTTGTCTTCCAAGACTTTAACCTACTTGATACTCTATCAGTACGTGATAACATTTACCTACCAATGGTTCTTTCAAGAGCTAAGGTTAAGGAAATGGAAAGACGCCTTAATATTTTAGCACCTAAGCTTAATATTACAAAACTGCTTAACAAGCAACCATTTGAATTATCAGGTGGACAAAAGCAAAGGGTGGCTGTTGCGCGTGCCTTGATTACTCAACCTGAGATGATCCTAGCTGACGAACCAACAGCAGCTCTTGACTTTAAAAACAGTGAAGACTTACTAGATTTATTTGAGGAAATTAACAATGAAGGACAAACAATCCTTATGGTTACTCACTCAAGTCTGGCTGCAAGTCACGCTAAACGTGTTCTTTTCATTAAAGATGGTCAAATCTTCCACCAACTTTATAAGTCAGACAAATCAGCCGCTGAATTTAACAAGGAAATTAACCTCACAATGAGTGTCCTACTAGGAGGTGAGTAAATGTTTTATCTAAAACTTGCTATCAACAATATTAGAAAGTCATTTTCTAATTTTGCTCCCTTCCTGCTAGCATCAACAGTTATGTATGTTATGAACTTAATCATAGCAACCATCCTTTTCAGCCCAAGTATTGATAACATGAAGAGTGGTGCCACTGTTGTAAGGACCCTTATGGGGATGGGGCTGGTTATAATTTCAGCCTTTGCGGTTGTAATTCTTGTCTATGGTTATCGTTTCCTGGTTAAAAGAAGAACCAAGGAATTCGGTCTTTATGAGATCTTAGGACTCAGTAAGGCCCAAATAGCTCACATTTCCCTTGATGAGTTGATTATCCTGTTTGTGACAACTGTCCTTGCAGGTACTCTTATCGGTTTAATCCTAGCTAAATTCCTTTTCTTAATTTTAGTTAGTTTGATTGATGGAAGTAACTTTGGTCTTGAATTTTCAAGCCAGGCGATTATCGTCGTTAGCTTGATTTTCCTAGCTATTTTCTTCCTGTTAGCTATCATTAGTACCATAACCATCCAAAAAAATTCTTCCCTTAACCTCCTTAAGGAAGAAAGTCGCGGTGAGAAGGAACCTAAGGCCAACTTTATCTTTGCCTTTCTAAGTGTCATCCTAATCGGTATCGGTTACTATATGGCAGTAACTGTTAAAAATCCAATGACAGCTTTAACTAACTTCTTTATAGCAGTAATCTTAGTTATCGTTGGTACCTACCTATTCTATTTAAGCTTTACCATCTGGCTTTTAAGACGTCAGAAGGCTAATAAAAATTACTACTACCAACCTAAACATTTCATTACTGTAAGTTCTCTACTTTACCGAATGAAACAAAATGCGGTAGGACTTGCAAATATCACAGTTTTAGTTGCTATGACCTTTGTAACCCTAGCCATCACAGTTGGTCTTCATACAGGGGTTAAGGATGTTGTAAACCAAGCCTTCCCTCAGGATACTAATACTCATGTTGGAGCTTCTGGTGTCTCTGTAAATGACTTTGATTTAATTGTAAAAAGCACTACAGCAGCACCAAAACTTAGCGTTCAGTATATGGAAGCTAACTCAACAACAGTAATTGCACCAGATCAAACTGACTTAGTAGTTGACGGTTCTTCAGATAATGTAAGCATTACTAACTTTGCAAGCCTTAAATTCTTAGCCCGTGAAGATTTAGTTAAAATCGGTAATGAGGACCTACCAGAAATTTCTGGTAATGAGGTTATCCTTGTTAACGCAGTTGGAAAATCACAACTTAAAAATATTGACTGGTATGGTCAAAAGTTAGTGGTTAAAGACATTGTAGAAGATATTAAAAATGTATCAAATGAAATGTCAGGTGTTAACAGTTTCTACCTTATTTTCCCAACTGAAGAAGCTTTAAATAACTTTGTTAATGCTTCTAATGAGAAGAATGAGGAGCTTGGAGCAAGTACAGGTTCATTTAGTCTAATGCTTGCAAGCATGCAAGGATTTACAAATGTTTCAAGCCAGGATCAAGCAACCTTCAAGGAAGAATTTGAAAGAAATGTCAAGGCTGTTCAACAAGGAACAGGACAAAGTAATTTAACTATGGCTTACAAGTCAGATCTTAAAGCAAGTATGAATGAATTTACTGGAAGCTTCCTCTTTATCGGATTTACCCTTGGTGTAACCTTCATTCTTGGTGCTGCTCTAATCATCTACTACAAGCAAGTATCAGAAGGTGCTCAGGATAAACGTAACTTTAAGATTCTTCAAGAGGTTGGACTATCAAAAGAAGAAGTTGCTTCAACTATTAAGAGTCAAGTTGTTATGGTCTTCTTCATGCCAATAGCCCTTGCTATTACCCACTTTGCCTTTGCCTTTATCATGATTAAAAAATTACTTGCCATCTTTGGTGTAACAAATGGTAATTTAATTCTTATGGTAAGTTTAATTACAATTTTAGTTGTGGCTGTAGTCTACTACCTAATCTACAAACTAACATCAAAAGTTTACTACAACATAGTTGAAAGAAATTAAATAGCAAAAAGCCTATCTACAGATAGGCTTTTTTTACATGGTCATCCTGATAAGGGCAAGGGATATGACCCCAATAATGACAGTGACCAAGAGGCTTTTACTAATAATTGCTGCTAGAACAGTTGGTAGAGAAGCCAGTAGGTTTTCCTGGTTAAGACTTGGCAGGTGACCAAGTTTTTGAACAAAGAGGCTATTAAACCAAAGGGCTGACATAATTACTATGGGAACAAAAGATAGATATTCGCTAACAGCCTTTGGCAGGTCAAAATTCTTTAATAAGATAAAGGGTAGAACTCTTGAAAGCCAGGTTACTAGGGCACAACCTAGGATGGTTAAAAGAACATAATTAAAAGAAGGCATTTTTAAGAAACACTCCAATTCCACATGAGATTACTGTAACAAAGATGATTAAAAGAGATGACGGAAGAAAGATAAGACCCAAATAAACTAGTACCAGTGTCAAAAGAATGACAATAATCTGTAAGCTTTTAACCATGGTCTGATCAAAGATTACTTGCAGGTATAAAAGTCCAATAAACATGGCAACAATGGCAAAATCAAGTCCTAATTTATCGGGATTTTCAATAAATCCTCCAAGGAGGGCACCTGCAATGCTTGATAAAAACCAAACAAAATAGGCGATTAAATTGGAAGCATTAAGCCAATCAAAGGATAATTTATTGCCAGTAAAATTTAACTTATTAACAGCAAGGGCAAAACTCTCATCAGTTAGGAGGCTACCGATGCTTATATTTTTAATTAAGCTTTCTTCCTTAAAATAAGGGGCAAGGGTCATGCTCATTAAAATCATCCGGGAGTTAATTAAAAAGGTTGAAAGGATGATTGGGATGATAGGACTTCCCGCAGCAAGCATGCTAACTGCAATAAATTGTGCACCCCCAGCATAAACTAGGGCTGACATCAGTCCAACTAAAAGAACTGACAGGTGGGCAGCATGACCAATGATTCCAAAAGCCAGACCTACACCAATGAAACCAAAGACCGTTGGTAGGGTTTCTTTAATTCCTGATTTGAAATCAAGTAGATTATTCATTATATGATTCCTTTTGTAAACTTTCTATTTTTATTTGGAGGAAAGGATTCCTGTAGCTAATTTGCTTATTAGGGCTTAAAACTCTATAATTAAGGTAAATAAAATCGATTAAAGATATAAGACTTTTGTTTAATAAACAAAACTTAATGTTTATTATATTAAAAATAAAAGAATTGTCAATATATGCATTGGGAGAATTTCGTGGATATCAATAAGATAATAGGTAAAAATTTAAAGAGAATCAGAGCTTCAAAGGGTATCTCTCTTGCTAGTCTGTCAGACCTGTCAACCATCAGTAAGGGTATGCTTTCTCAGATTGAAAATGGAGAGACTAATCCGACAATAAATACCATTTGGAAGATCTGTAGTGGCCTAAATATTCCCTATACTGCCCTTTTAGAGGAAAATACGGAGGAAAGTGTCAGGGTTATTAGAAAGTCTGAAACTTCCATTCAAAAGATTAATAATGACAAGATTTCCCTCTTTTTTTACTACGGGGAAAATGCTGATCGAAATTTTGACTATTTTCAAATGGAGATTGAAGAAGGGGTTAGCCATACCTCAGTTGGTCATTCCTTAAATACAGAGGAGTATTTAATGGTTCTTGAAGGAGACCTTTTAATGACAGTTGCAGGGGAAAGCTACGAGCTTTCTTGTGATGATGTTATTTCCTTTGATGCCAAGGAAGCACATACTTATACTAACCTGGGAGAGGGAGTTCTTAAGCTTTCAATTATTATCTACTATAAGTAGGAGGAAGTATGAATCTTTATATTGAGCCAATTCAAATCGGAGTCATGGCCTTTTTTGGGGTTGCCCTTTTGGCCATTCTTCCTTATTTTGTCATTCAATACCGCAAAAAGGGTGGGGTTGGATCTTGGAAGCTTTTAGTTACCTTTTCTTTCATCCTTTATATTCTTTGTGCTTATGCCCTGACAATCTTTCCTCTGCCAAGTCTTGAAGAGGTTAAAAAGATGATAGGACCTAAGGAGAACCTCCATCTCTTTGCCTTTGTAGAATATTTCAAGGAATATAGCCCCTTTGTTTTAACGGATAAATCAACCTGGTTAGCTGCCTTAAAACATTGGACCTTCTTTCAACCATTTTTTAATGTGCTTTTAACCCTTCCCTTTGGTTTTTACTTGGCCTATCTTTTTAGGAAAAAATTTTGGTCAAGTTTAGTTTATAGTTTTCTTTTAACCTTATCCTTTGAATTGATTCAGCGGTCAGCCCTCTTTGGCTATTATCCAAGACCTTACAGGCTTTTTGATGTGGATGACCTTCTTTTAAACACCACGGGAGCCATACTTGGCTATAGTTTTACCAGATTGATAGAAGGTTTCCTACCCAAACTTGATAAAAATAACTTTGATAATTCAAAGGTAACATTTACTAGGAGGTTTACTGGCCTAGTTATTGACGGGATGATTTTTGGTCTCCTTTGCCTTTTTCTTAGGACTTACCAGGCTTACTTACTTGTTTTTCTTTTGATACCTTTTTTATTAAAAGGAAGTTTGGGGCAACATTTGGTTAAGATCTCTATTGAAGGAAATAATCGTTTCCGAATTTTCTTGAGGCTAGTTTTTATGACCTGCAATTTTATCCCCCTTCTTTTAATCTTTTATTTTTTGGATAGATTAGGGGCCAGTGATTCGACCAAGTTACCGGAAATTTATGTGGAACTTATGGTAAGTTTGTCTCTTTTTTTAATTGAGTTTTTAGATTTAATTTTAGCCTGGATAAATGGCTCTAAAAGATTGTGGTTTGAAAGAATTAGCCACACTAGACTGATAGGTGAGTAGTGATGAGTATGAAAAAAATTTTTATTGTTGAAGATGATGATTCAATCGTTAAAAGTTTGAAACTTTCTCTTGAAGAAGAATTTGACGTTCAAAGTGTTAAAAACTTTAGGAGCGTCAGCCAGGAAATTAAGGAGTATGTTCCAGATCTTATTTTGATGGACATGACCCTGCCTTATTTTAATGGTTTTTACTGGACAA
Source organism: Streptococcaceae bacterium ESL0687 (assembly GCA_029392475.1). NCBI lineage: Bacteria > Bacillati > Bacillota > Bacilli > Lactobacillales > Streptococcaceae > Streptococcaceae bacterium ESL0687. Next base: position 1,052,273 of record CP113940.1, on the reverse strand, counting down.
CTGAGGTTAGAAAAACCAGCAAGGTACCAATTATTTTTATATCAAGTGCCACTGATGAGATGAATGCCATTATGGCCATGGATATGGGAGCTGATGATTTTGTATCCAAACCTTTTTCTCTAGAAGTCTTAAGGGCTAAGATTCATGCCCTCTTAAGAAGAACCTCTGATTTTTCAAACTCATCCTTAACCTTCTCAGGCTACACTTTATCATTTGACGGTCAGGTGAGTGCGGGGGATAAAAAAATTAATCTGACAGCTACTGAAAATAGGATTATGCGTCTTTTATTTGAAAAGGCTGGTTCAGTTGTCACCAAAGAGGCTCTTTTGGCCAAATTATGGGAGGGAGATGACTTCTTTGATGCCAATACCCTTCAGGTAAATATTGCAAGGCTTAGAAAGAAGTTGGCAGAAATTGACTTTAACTTCATTCATACAGTTAGGGGAGTGGGGTATGTTTTAAAATGAGACGACATTTAAAAGATTATTTTAAGGATAACTTTCTTCTAGTATGGGTTCTTTTGTTTATTTCTTTGATTTATTTGGCCTTTTTTAGCTTGTGGGACCTGGATCCAGAACCCTTGATCAGTGCTAGTTTAATAGCCTTTTTAGCCATTAGTTTTTACTTTATCTTTGATTTTAGAAGGTGGCGGAAAAAGAAGATTGAAGAAGCTGAACTTTTAGAGGAACTTCAAAATATTTCTGACAAGTTGGATGAAACCATTCTTTTTGACAAAAATTTGACCGATATCGTAAGAATTTGGAGCCATCAAATGAAGGTTCCCTTGGCTTCAATTGATTTAATGGTTCAAACGGGAGAAATTGATCCCTTGGTTCTTAAAAATCAAACCTTTCAAATTGATAATTATTTAGGTATCCTTCTTGAATACCTAAGACTAAATAATGTATCAACGGACTTTCGTTTTGATAAATTTGACGTTAAGGATCTTGTGGTCAAACTTGTAAAAAAATACGCCAATCAATTTATTGCCAAGGATTTAACGGTTGAGATTAAAGGTTCCTGGGTTCTTGTAACTGATAAAAGATGGTTTTCAGTGGCCCTTGAACAGATAATTAACAATGCTGTCAAATATACCAACCAGGGAAGTGTTAAATTTATCTTAGAAGATAACTCCCTTTTGATTGAAGATACAGGGATTGGTATTTTATCAGAAGATATTCCAAGGCTTTTTGAACATGGTTTTACAGGCTACAATGGCCGCTTGGAGAAAAAATCAACAGGTTTAGGCCTTTATCTTTCAAAAACAATTCTTGATAAATTGGAGCTTGATGTCAGTGTTGAGTCTCAAGTTGATCAAGGAACCAAAGTATTAATCCATAAAAAATAAGCTAGCTAGGCTAGCTTATTTTTTATTTGATGATTTCAACTCCACCCATGTAAGGACGAAGTGCTTCTGGAACAGTAACTGAGCCGTCTTCATTTTGGTAGTTTTCAAGGATGGCAGCAACAGTACGACCTACTGCAAGACCTGATCCGTTAAGGGTGTGAAGAAGGTTAACTTTTCCATCTTCGTCACGGTAGCGGATTTGCGCACGGCGGGCCTGGAAGTCTTCAGTGTTTGAACAGCTTGAGATTTCACGGTAGGTATTTTGAGCTGGAATCCAAACTTCAAGGTCATAAGTTTTAGCAGCAGAGAATCCCATGTCTCCAGTAGATAGGGCAACCACACGGTAGGCAAGACCAAGTTTTTGCAGGATGTTTTCAGCGTTGGCTGTCATTTTTTCAAGCTCTGCATATGAATCTTCTGGTTTTGAGAATTTAACCATCTCAACCTTGTTGAACTGGTGGAGACGGATTAGACCACGGGTGTCACGTCCAGCAGAACCAGCTTCACTACGGAATGATGGGCTAAGCGCTGTGAAGTAGATAGGCAGATCTTTTCCGTCGAGGATTTCCCCGCGGTAGTAATTTGTAAGGGGAACTTCAGCGGTTGGGATTAGGACATAGTCAGAGTCCGCAAGTTCAAAGGTATCTTCCTTGAATTTAGGGTATTGACCAGTACCAAACATTGAATCGTGGTTAACCATGTAAGGAGGGATAACTTCTGTATATCCTTCTTTTCCGTGCTCATCAAGCATGAAGTTGTAGATGGCACGTTCAAGACGAGCTCCGAGTCCCTTGTAGAAGAGGAAGCGGCTACCAGTTACCTTAGCCCCACGTTCCCAGTCCAGGATATCTAGGTCTTCACCGATTTCCCAGTGTGGTTTTGGCTCAAAGTCGAATTCAGGTGCCTCACCCCAAGTGCGGACTTCAACATTGTCGTCTTCATCAGCTCCAACAGGTACATCATCATGTGGTAGGTTAGGTAGAACTGTGATGATTGAGTTGATTTTTTCCTCAACTGAAGCAAGTTCAGCGTCAAGTTTTTTGATTTCAGCTGATACTTCCTGCATTTTAGCGATTAAAGCAGAAGCATCTTCCTTGTTGCGTTTTGCAATCGCAATGGCTTCAGATTCTGTATTGCGCTCTTTTTTGAGCTCTTCAGCCTTAACAATAAGCTCACGACGAGTAAGGTCAAGAGCGTTAAGGTTATCAAGAACGGCAACTTCAACTCCGCGAGATTCAAGTTTTTTAGCAACCTCTTCAGGATTTTGACGGATTTTTTTAATGTCTAACATGTGTAACTCCTTTAATTTTTTATATATAAAAAGCGGCAGTACCCCTGTTATTAACAGGGCGTACGACCGCGGTTCCACCTATTTTTATTTACTGGAAGACCAGTAAATCTTAATTGCTGTAACGTAAGCATACGGTTTTGTTTTAGCAAAACTTTTTACATGAAGTAGATATCTTAGGCTTCCCTGCTTGCTTTCACCAGCCGCAAGCTCTCTAAAAGTTTCCCCTAATATTGTCTTCACTCTTATATCTTATAAATTCTTATCTAGATAAATTGTAACAGATTTATTTTGCTTGTCAATTATCTATTTTTCCGCTTAAAGGCAGATAAAATCGTTCCTAGGAATGTGTGTCCCTTGACCACCTTATCATTACCCAGATAGTCCCTAGCAATTTTTAAGATTTTTCCAGCTTCCTTGGATGAAAAGCTGACACTTGAATTATTGTTTAAGACGATATTAAAACGTCTATCAACCTTTCCTTTGGAAACATAGCCTTCCATTTTTTTAATTTGAGACCAGGGGATAACAATATTATCCTTAAGGCTCCGGTCATTAAAAAATTCGAAGGCTTGATCTCCAAGGAGGATTTTTCCGTATTTTGCAAAGCCCAGGTAGGCGATAGCAGGACCAGAATAATCTGCCCTTGTATTGAGGGATTGAACCATTTCTTACTTTCTCCTTTTGTAATAAGTAAAAAAGCGCCAAAGCGCTCTTTTTACATGAAACCAAAGTATTTTCCGATGATACCAACAGCGAATAAACCGAAGATGATAACGATTGGAGAAACTTTTTTCTTAAGAAGCCACATACAGAAGAAAGTAAGTAGTAGGGCCATCAGACCTGGAACTAATTGGTTAAGGTTGTCTTGTAAACTTGTTACCTTAGTTTGGTCAAGGGCAAGTCCTCCTGATTGAAGTTGAAGGGCTTCCTTAATTCCTTCAGCACCAGCAGGGATTTCCTTCCAGTTGATGTAAGCTCCGTCTTGAAGTTTGATTTCAGAGACTTTAACGGCATCAAAACTGATGTTAACCCAGCGTTCAATCAGAACTCCTAGGACAAACATTCCAAGGATTGAAGCACCCTTAGTTAGTTTTTGTAGAAGTCCACCTGATAAGTCTTCTGTGATTTTGCTACCTTGTTTGTAACCAAGCTCTTGAGTGTACCACTGGAAGGCAATTCTGATAATGTTCCAGGCTACAAAGAAGAAAATAGGTGCGATAAGAGAACCACTAACAGCAAGACTTGCAGCAATGGCACCTAAGATTGGACGAACTGTGAACCAGAAGACAGGGTCTCCAATACCAGCAAGAGGTCCCATCATACCAATCTTAACCCCTTGGATGGCAGCATCATCAATTGGTGCACCATTAGCACGTTCCTCTTCAAGGGCTAGAGTTACACCAAGGATAGGTGATGCCACATATGGGTGAGTGTTGAAAAACTCAAGGTGACGTTTAAGAGCAGCAGCAGCCTCTTCTTTACCAGGGTAAAGTTTTTTGAGGGCTGGAATCATTGAGAATGCCCAACCAGCATTTTGCATACGTTCATAGTTCCAAGAACCTTGTAGGAAGAATGAGCGGATGAGGACGCTACGACGAGTCGCTTTATCTATTTTATGTTCAGTCATAATTTTCCCCTCTCTAGTAATCGTTTAGGATATCGCCGATTGGATCACCTGATCCGCCGCCATTTGAATCGTTGTTTGAACCACCTGATGATTGTAGAGCAAGGTAGATGAAGGCCATAGATAGACCAATCATTCCCATAGCAATCAGAGTAAGTTCTTTAATTGGGGCAAGGGCAAATCCTAGGAAGAAGAAAGGCCAAACTTCACGGCTAGCCATAAGGTTGATAACCATAGCGTAACCTACGGCAACTACCATTCCTCCACCAATGGCCATACCATCTGTAAACCAAGTTGGTAGTGATTGAAGGGCATCAGTAAGGATTTCTGGTTGGATAATTAGAAGAAGCCCAGCTGGAACTGCAATACGTAGACCTTGCATCATTAGGGCCACAAAGTGCCAAAATTCTACACCACGGTAGCTTCCAAGTTCAGCCGCAGCATCAGCCCTGTGGATGATTGCAACTGATAGTAGACGTACCAGAGTTGTAAGGATAAGTCCTGCAGTAGCAAGAAGAACAGCGATACCGATGATTGAGTTAATTTCCCCAAGGGATACGGTATTAGACTCAGACCAGTCGTGTGATTGGACTAAGATAATTGCTGAGGCAACTGAGGCAAGGGCAGCATCTGGGGCAACGGCTGCTCCAATATTTGCCCAACCGGCTGCAAGAATCTGAAGCGTTCCACCTAAGATTACACAAGGGGCAACGTGTCCTGTAGCGATACCAATTAAAGAACAGGCAATAATTGGCTGGTGAAGTTGAAATGAATCGAGAATTCCCTCAAGACCTGCTAAAAAGGCAAAGAAGAGAACCAGGATTACACTAATTAAACCATATGTCATTTTTAGTTTCTCCTTTAAAAATTATTTAACGTTTGCCTTGTTGATAAGGGCAAATAAGTCAGCTTTAGAATCATTTGGCACCTTACGGACGTCAAATTTAACTCCTAAATCTTTAAGCTTTTCGTAGGTCTTAACATCATCCTTATCCATTGAAAGAACATTGTTAACCATTGTTTTACCAGTTGAGTGGGCCATTGAACCAACATTCAGTTCAGTAATTGGCACGCCACCTTCAATTGCTTCAAGAGCATCTTGTGGTGTTTCAAATAGTAGTAAAGCTTTAGTATTTCCGAAACGAGGATCCTTAGCGACTTCAATCATTTTCTTAATAGGAACAATATTTGCCTTAACTCCTGATGGGGCAGCTTGCTCAATTAATTTTTTACGAAGGTCGTCTTTAGCAACCTTATCAGAAACAACGATAATACGGTCTGGTTTAACAGCTGGTGTCCATCCTGTTGCTACCTGTCCGTGCAAGAGACGAGAGTCAATGCGGGCAAGAGGAATTTTAATTTTCCCATCACCAAGAACAGTTCCTTCAGGAATAGGACCACTTGCTTTTTCAGTAGTTTCTTCTTTAGCAACCTCACTTACAGGTTGAAGGTCTTCTGGGCGAACACGAACTCCACCAGTTGCTTCCTTCATAATGTTACCTACAACATCATGTAGTTTTGCTTCTGGATTAAAGCGTTCAGTGTAGGCTTGAATTAACATAGGCAGGTTTAGGCCTGCGATAATAGCCATTCTGTCCTTACTTTCTTCAAAGATGCGGTTTGCTTGGTTGAAAGGAGATCCTCCCCATAAGTCAACTAAGAATAAAACCTCATCATCAGCCTCGAAAGTTGCGACAGCATCAGTTAGCTTTTGGTACAAGTCATCGGGTCCTTCATTTGGCATAAAAGTTACAGATTGAACTTTTTCTTGATTACCAAATATCATAGAACCAGATTGTTTGATTCCATCAGCAAATTCGCCGTGGCTCGCAATAACAATTCCGATACTCAATTGTGTTTCCTCCTAAAAATATAATGGTGTATGCTTAACTGGCTTATAAGAAAGACTTTTTCATAAAATTATCCCAAGGAAGTTAAAGAACATACTTAATACCTAGTCATTATACAACTAAAGTCCTAGACATGCAAAGGATATAAAATCGTTTTCAATTATTTTTTAAAAGCTTCTAGAGTACTTTGTTAAAACGCTTTCAAAGTGATTTAAGGGATTATCGATTGTGATTGAAGCCCTAAAGAACATAAAAAAACATTTTGAAATAATATTGTAATTAACTGTCCCTTTACAAGGTGTCTAACCTGTGTTATCATTACCAATGAATTAGTTTGTTTCAATCTTTCCTGTTATGATTAAAGCAAATTAACCTGTAACTAGGATGCTTGCCGAGACTGACTCCGAGCATCCTAGTTTTTTTATTTATATAGACTTTTAAGGAGATTTGTCGTGAATCATATTGTTTTATTTGAACCTAGAATTCACTTTAATACAGGAAATATTGCAAGAACCTGTGCAGCCACTAATACTGTCCTTCACTTGATTGAGCCCTACGGTTTTGAGATTACTGATAAAAACTTAAAGAGAGCAGGACTTGACTACTGGGATAAGGTGGATATCAGATATCATAAAAATTTACCTGATTTTTTAGCCCAGGCTGATGGAAAACTTCATTTGATTACTAAATTTGCTGAAACCATTTATTCAGACGCCGATCTTTCAGATTCAGAAATTAATCATTATTTTCTTTTTGGCCGGGAAGATACTGGTCTACCAGAAGATTTTATGCGTGAAAATCCAGATAAGGCCTTAAGGATTCCTATGAATGACGAGCATGTAAGAAGTATTAATCTTTCTAATGCAGCAGCCATTTTGATTTATGACTGCTTGAGACAGCAGGGTTTCCCAAATCTTGAATTAACCCACACCTATGAAAAGGATAAATTAAAATGAAATTATATTTTGTAAGACACGGAAAAACGGTTTGGAATTTGGAGAGACGTTTCCAAGGAATGACAGGAGACTCTCCGCTTTTAGAAGAAAGCCATGCAGAAATTAAGGCCTTAGGCGATTATTTATCTAATGTCGAATTCAAACAGGTATTATCAAGCCCATCAAAAAGGGCCTATGATACTGCTAAGGGAATTGTTGAGGTTAACGCCCTTCCTAAGGAAATCGAAAAAGATGAGCGCCTTTATGAGTGGAATCTAGGCAGCCTAGAAGGCCGTGAGATAGAAAAGGTTGGTCAGGAGTATCCAGATGCCCTTCATGCCTTTAGAAATAATCCTGAGGCCTTCCAAGGTCAGATCTTTGATGCTGAAAATGTTGACGACGTAATAGCAAGAATTAGTCATCTTGTAAGGGAGCTAGCTGAAGACGAGAATTTAGCAGAAGACGATAATGTGCTTTTGGTTGGTCACGGTGCAGCTTTGACCTCATCCCTTCAGAGCCTTTTAGGGGTTCCAAAGAGTAGGCTTAGAAAAGACGGCATTCTCTCTAATTCAAGTTTGACCATTCTTGACGTTAAAAATCTAGACCAGATTGAACTTATCGAATGGAACAAAACAGTTTAAAAATTAATTAATTTTTAAGTAGGGAAATCAGCCTGGAGATTAATAGATATAGGAAGAAAGATAATGGATAAAATATTTTTTACCGGGAGTATAGAAGCAGTTTTCTTTGAAAATCCAAGTAATTTTTATAAGGTTCTTCTTATAGATATAACTGATACGAACTCTGATTATTTGGGAACTGAGATAGTTGTGAATGGGACCATTGGAGATTTGATAGAAGGTGAGACCTATACCTTTTTTGGTCATTTAACCAACCATCCCAAGTACGGAGAACAGTTGAAGGTTACAAGTTATGAAAAGGAGGCTCCCTCAGATAGCAGGGGCTTAATCAACTATCTTTCGAGTGAACATTTCCCAGGGATTGGTAAGAAGACGGCTGAAAAAATCCTTGCCAGTTATCCAGAAGATACCATTGACAGTATTTTAAATGACAGTAGTAAACTAGATCCTATTTTATCCCCGGCCAAAAAGACAAGCCTTTTGCGTAGGTTATCTGAGAACCACGGCATGGAAAAAATTCTTGCCAAACTAAGTGAATACGGACTTTCATCCAAGATAAATTTTCAGATATATGATTTTTATAAGGAAGAAACCCTGGATGTTATCAGTCAGAACCCTTATCAGCTGGTTGAGGATATAAAAGGTGTTGGCTTTAAAACAGCCGATAGAATGGCAGAAAGTCTTGGTATTGAAGCCAATTCCAGGGCCCGCTACCGGGCTGGTCTCCTTCACCTTATTTTTGAAAGTGCCCAGGAAACTGGTAATACCTATATTGAAGCTAAGGAACTTCTTGATAGGACGGTTAGTTTGTTGGAAGATTCAAGAAATGTTGAGGTTCTTTACGATGACCTGGCTCAGACCATTTTAGAACTAGTAGAAGATGGTAAAATTCAGCAGGAAGGAACTAAGCTTTTTGAAAATTCCCTGTTCTTTGCTGAAGCAGGAATTGCTAAAAATATCGAAAAACTGCTCTCTAGGAAGTCGGAAAAAATTCAGACAAGGGAGCTGGACCGGGTAATAGGCGAGGTAGAAGAAGAATTTTCAATTTCCTATGATAGCCTGCAAAAAACGGCCATTAAGGATGCCTTGGACAATCAATTCTTCATCCTAACTGGAGGACCTGGGACTGGGAAGACAACAGTTTTAAATGGAATTATCCATACTTTCGCAAGAATTAATGACTTGGACCTTGATCCAGCTTCCTATGATGAGGAAGTCTTTCCCATTTTATTAGGGGCACCAACGGGACGAGCTGCTAGAAGGATGAATGAACTTACTGGCCTACCTAGTGCCACCTTGCATAGGCATCTGAGAATTGGAACAGATGAAGATAACAACCTGGATGAAAGTCCTGATGAACTGAGCGGTAGGCTTTTAATTGTTGATGAGTTTTCGATGGTGGACACCTGGTTGGCCAATAGACTTTTTGATAGTATCCCACCTGGTATGAAGGTCATAATTGTAGGTGATGCAGACCAGCTTCCTTCTGTTGGACCTGGACAAGTTTTGGCAGATCTTTTAAGGATAGCTGAACTCCCATCTGTCAAACTTGAACGAATATTTCGTCAGGATGAAAATTCAACCATTACAAGTCTTGCCCACTCAATCAAAGACGGTAAATTGCCGGCAGATTTTAGGGAGAGAAAGGCAGACGGGAGCTACTTTGAAGCCTTTGGTAATCAAATTCCAGAGATTATTAGACAGATTGCTGTTTCTTGGAAGAATAAGGGAAATAATCCCTTTGAATTTCAGGTCTTAATTCCTATGTATAAGGGTGTTGCTGGAATTATCAATATTAATACCATCTTGCAGGATATATTTAATCCGTTAGAAGGGGGCCTTCAGTTTGACTTCCAGGACAAGGTCTTTAGGCGGGGAGATAAAATTCTACACTTGGTCAATGAGACCAGTCTGAATGTTTTTAACGGTGATTTGGGTCATATTATTGATCTAATTCCTGCTAAGGATAGTGAGAGCAAGCAGGACGAGATTCTAATGAATTTTGATGGTTCTGAAATTTCCTACCCAAGAAGTGAGTGGTACAAGATAACTTTAGCCTATGCCATGAGTATTCATAAATCCCAGGGTAGTGAATTTGCTACAGTTCTAGTTCCAATGATTTCAAGCTATAATCGTATGCTTGAGCGTAATCTTTTGTATACTGCTATAACCAGGGCCAAAAAAAGTCTAATTTTAACTGGCGAGTATCAGGCCTTTAATCAGGCTGTTAGGAAAGTTGGCTGTAATAGAAAGACCTATCTCTTAGAGCAATTTAAAGGGCTTGAAGGAAATGGTAAATCAAGTAAATCAACTGAATCTGTTTCAGATCAAGCTATTTTCGAATTTAGTGAGTCTAGTCTTTCTAGTGAAACTAGTTCTGAATCTAGCTTTGAAGTCAGAGAAGATGTAAGTTCTTTTATAGACCAGGAGCCAGAAGAGTTAATTTTAAGTCAGGAATTAATAGAGGGGAATAAGATAAGTCCCATGATTGGTATTGGCCAAGAGGACTTAAAAATATTTTCGAAAAATTAAAGACAAAAAAAGGTTTGGGACATGTCCCAAACCTTTTTCATAAAAAAATAACTCGGTAAACCGAATTATTTTGCAAGTTTAGCAGCTAGACGAGATTTGTCACGGCCTGCTTTATTTTTGTGGATTAAACCTTTAGTTGCAGCTTTATCGATTGCAGCAGATGCTTTTTGGAAAAGCTCTTGAGCGTCGTCAGCTCCTGCAGCCACAGCAGCATCAAATTTCTTGATTGCAGTACGCATTGCTGATTTTTGTTTTGAGTTTAATTCATTTGCTTTAACGTTAAGTTCAGCACGTTTGATAGCAGATTTAATATTAGCCATATTTTCCTCCAATTATTAATATTACTTGCCAATTATACAGAAAAAAATTATGTTTGACAAGACCTGTCAAGTTTTTTTCTTTACCTTCTTCAAAAATATCTCTTCAAGGAAACATGATAAAAAATACACAATATTTGATAAATTTATTAATAATCTTAAATTTACGGGCGGATTATACATTTAAGGTAAATAAATATACATTGATAAGCCCAATATAAGCTAAACTTATCAGTAAAAATATGTTACAATGAAGAAAAAATTAAAGGTAAGGTAGTATGAGCATACAGTTTGGCCGCTTTAGGCTAGGTTTAAGAACAATAAAAACAGCAGTTGCAATAGCATTAATTATAATTTTCTTTCAGATAACTCACAGACCACAAGGGGTCATGGCAGCTGGAGTATCGGCCGTAGTTGCCGTAAGAGGAGATTTTAAGACAACCATCAGTGTATCGGGAGCAAGGTTTGCAGGAGCAGCTCTTGGTGGAATTTTATCGACCATCTTCTACATGACTTATTCCCACTTTGATCATAGCTTCTGGATTAAACTTATCATGGTTCCCTTGGCCCTCTTGATTATCATCGTAATTATGGATGGTTATAATTTAAATACAGGACTTGTTGGGGCCTGTTCATCATTTCTAATAATTGCCCTAGGAACCCCTGATGGAGAAACTGTCCTGTACGTTATAAACAGGGTGCTTGATACCTTTATTGGGGTTGGTTTTGCCATTGTTGTTAATCTGGTTGGAACCCATGATGCGCCGGTTAGGGTGGTTAAAGAAAGGATTATAAAACTCAATAAGAATAATGAGATTGAGGTTGATTTAGTTGAAGTTGTGAAGGAAAAGGAGCCTGAGAAGATCAACAAGGAGGAAAAATGAAGCCCGTCTATATTAGAATCCATGATGAAATAAAAAAAGAAATTGAAAATGAAAGCTGGGAGTTAGGAGCTAGAATTCCCAGTGAAAGAACCCTGTCTGAAAGGTTTAACGTAAGCCGGATGACTTTAAGACAAGCTGTGACCGCCTTAGTTGATGAAGGAATTTTGGAGCGCAGGGCGGGTAGTGGAACCTATGTTTCTAGTAAAAGGGTTCGAGAAAAGATGCGCGGAACCACAAGTTTCACGGAAATTATCCAAAAGCAGGGAAAAACCCCTAAAAGCATTGTTCTTGCTTATACTAAGACCTTGGCTAATGAAATTGAGCTTGAAAAATTGAAGTTAAAACCAGGCTCGCAAATTATAAGGATGGAGCGCATTCGTTATGCTGATAGCTTACCTATCTGTTATGAGGTAGCAAGCATTCCTTATCTTTTAATCGCAGACTTTGACAAGCAAGACATTACCAATCATTTTTTTAGAACCTTGGAAAACAATGGTTTTGAGATTGGAAAGAGTGAGCAGGTTATTTCTGCAAAAAATGCAAGCAGTAAGATAGCTGATCACTTACAAATAAAAAGAGGCCAAGCCATTTTGAGTTTAACTCAGACCTCGCATTTTGTAGACGGTACTCCCTTTGAATTCGTACTCAGCCAATATGTGGGCGATCGTTTTGAATTTTTCCTAGAGAGATAAAAATAAATAAAAAAACAGCCCCTGTGGGCTGTTTTTGTTTGCTTAACTTACTTAAGTTCTAACTGTCAATTAAATCTTTGATATTTTTGATAGCCTCATCAATACTTGTTTGAACCTTCTCAGACCTTCTACTAATGTCACCTAATTTAAAAATCCAACCGATAACAAGACCCAAAATGAAAATTACTCCTATTAGAAGGGCTAGGGGTGTTTCAATTGACCAAGTAAGGATGGAGATTGAAACATCCTTTGAATTTGCTGCTATAACTAGAATGGATAAAATTAGAACAATTAAGCCAATAATTTTTCCCGTTGTATCAAGTGCCTTTTTCATGGTAAACCTCCCTTTTGTCACACATTCTATAAAAAAAACTTGAAAATATCAAAAAATAAGTTAAGAATATTCTTAACTTATTTTTTTATAATTGGTGACCTCTTCCATACTAACTAGGATATTATTGGTCAAATCGGGAATAGGTGCTAGGTGGACCAGGTAGTCTGCCCTTTTATAACCAAAGTGAAATTCCTGCTTAGATGCCTTGGGATCAACGAGCTTAGTAACCAGAAAGCTTAAAAAGTCACTATCTGAGGAGAACATATCGATACTTGTTCCCTTTGAAAAATCATGTTCAAAGGCCTTATTATAACGTTTTATTGCCCCTTTACCGTTATAGATAAAGATGGGGAAGTTAAATAGTTCAATGAATTCATATAGATTTTCTTTTTTGGGTTTGGTCGATTCAGCTCGCTGCTGGATTTTTTCCCCCAAACGGTTGAGCTCCTTAGTTATAGGATCAGTCTCTTCTGTAATAATATAGCTTTGTTCCAAAGGATTACGAGATATGGCCTTAATTTTAGCAACAATTGCTTCCTGATAAATCTCGTAACGTTTAGCCTTGATAAAATACTGAACAATCCAGAGGAGGTAGAAGAAGCTTGCAAAGATAACAAAGACGGTTTTTATAAAAAAAGTATCAGTTTCGTGTCCTGTAACCCTTAAATAGCCAATAATCTGGCTGTTCTCATAGCGGGGAATAGCAACAGAAATCTTCTTATTACTAACAATACGAGCAGTAGGAGCCCCTTCCTTTAGGATTTTAATATCCGAAGCTGTATCTTCATCTTTAGAAAATGTTTCAACAGAGATATCATCAAAGCGACTAGGCTTGCCGTTATTTAAATCCTCATCAACCTTATAGGCGATATTGGTAAGATTATCAGTATCCTTTGCCAGGTAGTAGTTATTGGTTATAAGAATAACCGTTAGAATCGACAAAAAATAGAGAATGGCATAGGCTAAGAGGTTTTTTACTTTGGTTTTCATAATTTGCCCTTAATTTTTTAATTTTATGCTTCTTATTATAATCAAAATTTTGCTATAATGGAAAGGGAAATTGAAAATATTTATTTTTAATTATTTTATAAAAGGAGCGAATCTTGGAAATCGAAAAAACCAACCGAATGAATTCACTCTTTGAATTCTACGCAGCTCTTTTGACTGAAAAACAGATGAATTATATTGAGCTTTACTATGCTGACAATTATTCTTTAGCAGAGATTGCAGAAGAATATAGCATTAGCCGTCAAGCTGTTTATGACAATATTAAACGGACAGAAAAGGTTCTTGAAGGTTATGAACAAAAACTTCACCTCTACTCTAATTATATCGTTCGTGGTCAACTGATTGATGAACTTTTAGAAGAGTACAAGGGTGACGATCATCTGAAGGAAAAACTTCAAGAGCTTCAACTCATTGATGAAGAGTAAAAAATAAATTAAGTAACAGATAGGAAAAGAAATGGCATTTGAAAATTTAACTGAACGCATGCAGAATGTCTTTAAGGGACTGCGCGGCAAAAGAAAACTAACTGAAGACGATATTGCACAGGTCACCAAGGAAATTCGCTTGGCCCTTCTTGAGGCCGACGTTGCCCTTCCAGTTGTTAAAAGCTTTGTTAGACGAATTCGTACACGCGCCCAAGGTGTTGAGGTCAGTGAAGCCCTAGATCCAGCTCAACAGGTCTTAAAAATTGTTGATGATGAATTAACTGAAATTCTTGGTGGCGGAGAATCAGAGCTTCAGAAATCACCAAAAATTCCAACCATTATTATGATGGCGGGTCTTCAAGGGGCTGGTAAAACAACCTTTGCTGGAAAATTAGCCAATCGTTTAAAAACAGAAGAAAATGCAAGACCTTTAATGATTGCAGCAGATATTTACCGTCCAGCAGCCATTGAACAACTTAAGGTGTTGGGTTCTCAGATTGATGTACCTGTTTTTGACCAGGGGACAGATGTTAGTCCAGTTGAGATTGTTCGTCAAGGACTTGAGCTTGCTCGTACCAATAAAAATGACTATGTTCTAATTGATACAGCTGGTCGTTTGGAAATTGATGACAAGTTGATGAATGAGCTTGAGGATATCAAAGAGCTTGCTCAGCCGACTGAAATTCTTTTGGTTGTCGATTCAATGACTGGACAGGTTGCAGCCCAAGTTGCTAAAACCTTTAATGAACGCCTGGATATTACAGGGGTAATCCTTACAAAACTTGATGGTGATACCCGCGGAGGAGCGGCCCTTTCAATCCGTGAAATTACGGGAAAACCAATCAAGTTTGCAGGGACTGGAGAAAAACTAACTGATATTGAAGTCTTCTATCCAGATCGTATGAGTAGTCGAATCCTTGGAATGGGTGACCTTCTTACCCTGATTGAAAAAGCCCAAAAGGACTTTGATGAAGAAAAAAGCCTTGAGCTTGCTAAAAAAATGAAGGAAAATACCTTTGACTTCAATGACTTCATCGAACAACTTGACCAGGTAACCAATATGGGACCACTTGATGAAATCCTTAAGATGATTCCTGGAATGAATCAAGTTCCTGGCCTTTCTGATGTTAAGGTTGATCCAAAGGAAATTGCTAGAAAACGCGCCATGGTTTTATCAATGACTCCAGAGGAGCGTGAAAACCCAGAAATCCTAAGTCCAAGCCGCCGCCGCCGTATTGCAGCAGGAAGTGGTAACTCTTTTGTTGAGGTTAATAAATTAATTAAACAGTTCAACCAGTCTAAGCAAATGATGCAAGGTATCATGAACGGGGACATGAATGCTATGATGAGCCAAATGGGTATGGGTGGTCAAATGCCAAACATGAAAAACATGCCTAAAAATATGCCTGGAATGCCCGACATGTCTGAACTTGAAGGTATGATGGGTGAAGGTGGTATGCCTGATATGAATTCCCTTTTTGGCGGTGGAATCAAAGGAAAAATGGGTAAAATGGCTATGAATGCAGCCATGAAACGTGCTCAGAAGAAGATGCAAAAGGGTCGTAAGAAGAAAAAATAAGAAGTCGCAGCCGCACTGGAGTGTGACTCCAAGCTTTTTTCAGAAAATTTGAGAGGGTTTAATCTTTTTGACCCTCGATAGATCTCGGCCAAAAACGTCTTTGACGCCATTTTACTTGGCCTTCGGAATACCTCGGCCAAAAACGCCTTTGATGCCGTTTTATTTGGCCTTCGAAATATCTCGGCCAAAAACGCCTTTGATGCCGTTTTATTTGGCCTTCGAAATATCTCGGCCAAAAATAATTTGACAAACCAACAATTTTTGTTAAACTGTTTATTATATTAAGAGACATTAGAAGTTGACCAAAGCTAGCGAGTGCGGACAGTGAAAGCGCACATCGGGAAACGAGGCCGTCTTACAACTTTGAAAAATCACACGAATGAAGGCAGAGAAATCTGTAAATCAGGGTGGAACCGCGATATAGTCGTCCCTGTGCTTAGGCACAGTGGGCGATTTTTTTATACATTTGACAAACAAAGGAGAAACTATGAGTGAACAACTAAGCTTCCAGGATATCATCCTAACCCTCCAAGAATTTTGGAGCAACCAAGGGGCCAACCTTATGCAGGCCTATGACAATGAGGTAGGAGCAGGGACAATGAGTCCTTACACCTTCCTTCGCGCTAACGGTCCTGAGCCATGGAACGTGGCCTATGTACAACCAAGCCGCCGTCCAGCAGATGGACGTTACGGGGAAAACCCAAACCGTCTTTTCCAACACCACCAGTTCCAGGTTATCATGAAACCAAGTCCAAAAAACATTCAAGAGCTCTACCTAAAATCTCTTGAAGCCCTTGGAATCAACCCACTTGAGCACGACATCCGTTTTGTCGAAGACAACTGGGAAAACCCTTCAATGGGATGTGCCGGAATCGGTTGGGAAGTTTGGCTTGACGGGATGGAAGTAACTCAGTTTACCTACTTCCAACAGGTTGGGGGAATTGAGGTTGACTCAGTAACTTCAGAAATCACTTATGGTCTTGAACGTCTTGCAAGCTACATTCAGAAAAAAGACAGCGTTTATGACCTTGAATGGGGTAACGGGGTACTTTACGGGGACATCTTTAAAGAGCCTGAGTATGAGCATTCTAAATTTGCCTTTGAAGACAGTGACCAGGAGATGCTCCTAACACTTTTTGACACCTATGAGCGTGAGGCTACAAAACTTCTTGACCTAGGACTTGTCCACCCAGCCTATGACTACATCCTTAAGTCATCACATACCTTCAACCTGCTTGATGCGGCTGGTGCCGTGTCAGTTACTGAACGTGCTGGTTACCTGCACCGCGTGCGTGCCATGGCCCGTAAGGTTGCAAAAACCTTTATCGAAGAACGTGCAAAACTTGGTTTCCCACTTCTTAAGGAAGAAGTACTTCGCGACAAGTACCTAGGGGAAAATGGAAAATATACAGAAAAAGAAACTGAGGGAGAAAAATAATGGCAGAATATTTACTAGAAATTGGTCTTGAGGAAATGCCAGCACACCTGGTTACTCCTTCAATCAATCAGCTTGTAGAGCGCATGGAAAAATTCCTTGTGGAAAACCGTGTTCAATTTGATTCAGTTGAGAAATTCTCAACACCGCGCCGTCTGGCAGTCCTAGTTAAGGTCCTTGCTGACCAGTCTGAAGAAATGACTGAACGTGTTAAAGGACCATCAGCTAAAATCGCCCGTGACGCAGAGGGTAACTGGTCTAAGGCAGTCCTTGGATTCTCACGTGGTCAAGGGGTAAATCCAGACGACTTAGTTGAAGAAAATGGCTACCTATACGCTGACAAACACACAGCAGGTGTGGCAACTCCTGAAATCCTTAAAAATGTGGGAGCTGAAGTCATTGAAAAAATGAACTTCTCTACCTACATGAAGTGGGGAAATAACACCCTTCTATTTGTTCGTCCAATTCAATGGCTGGTTTCACTTTACAATGACCAAGTGGTACCATTTAGCATCTTAGAAGACGTGGCATCTAATGTCAGCCGTGGCCACCGTTTCCTAGCCAACAACGACATCGTAATCAATTCAGCTTCTGACTATGAAAAAGCTCTTGCTGACAACTTTGTTCTAGCTAACGCCGAAAAGCGTAAGAACATCATCACTGGTCAAATCGAAGATTTGGCTAAGAAGAATGACTGGACAATGTACCTTGAACCTGGTCTTCTTGAAGAGGTCAACAATATCGTTGAGTACCCAACTGCCTTTGTTGGAAGCTTTGAGGAAAAATATCTGGAAGTTCCGGACGAAGTTCTTGTAACCAGCATGCGTGAGCACCAACGTTACTTCGAAGTACGTGACGCTGGCGGAAACCTGCTTCCAAACTTCGTAGCTGTTCGTAACGGAAATGCTGAGCACCTTGAAAACGTCATCTCAGGAAATGAAAAGGTTCTTGTGGCCCGTCTTGAAGATGGAGAATTCTTCTGGCGTGAAGACCAAAAACTTAAGATTTCTGACCTTGTTGAAAAACTTAAAAAAGTTACTTTCCACGAGAAAATCGGTTCAATCTACGAGCACATGATGCGTACAAAAGTTATTGCTGACATCATCGCTGAAAAACTTGGCCTATCTGACACAGAGCGTAAAAACATCGCCCGCGCAGCTGACATCTACAAGTTTGACCTTCTTACTAACATGGTTGGTGAGTTCCCTGAACTTCAGGGTGTTATGGGGGAAAAATATGCCCTTCTAGCTGGTGAAAACAAGGAAGTTTCTGCAGCCATCCGCGAGCAGTACCTACCACTTTCAGCTGACGGAGCACTACCAGTCGAGGTTGAAGGAGCAGTCCTTTCAATCGCTGACAAGCTTGATACATTATTAAGCTTCGTAACTGTTGGACTTACTCCTTCAGGATCAAACGACCCATATGCTCTACGTCGTGCCACTCAAGGGGTTGTCCGCATCATTGAAGACAAGAACTGGGATCTAAAACTTGATGAGCTAATCAAGGACTTCTACAGCCTTCACATCAATGGCTTCAGCTATGAAAACCAAGCAGCAGTAATGGACTTCATCCGCGCCCGTGTTGCTAAGATGCTTGAGGGTACAGCCCGCCGCGACATCATTGAAGCTGCCATTGAGTCAAGCACTCTTGATGTTGCAAACATTGCAGCTGCTGCTAAAATCCTTACTGAAGAATCTGCAAAAGAAGGCTTCAAAACTTCTGTTGAGGCCCTTGCCCGTGTAGCCAACCTGGCTGCAAAACTTGAAACAGAAGTAGCTGTTTCTTCAGAACTTCTTGAAAACGACAGCGAACGTGCCCTTTACACAGCGGTGCAAAACCTTGTCCTTTCTGACAATGTAGCAGAAAATATCGCAGCCCTATTTGCCCTTGAAGAAGTTATCGCAAACTTCTTTGAAAACACAATGGTTATGGCTGAAGATGAGGCAGTTAAGAACAACCGTCTAGGTCTTCTAGCAAGCTTAGCTAATAAAGCTACAACAATCGCTGATTTTACAAAAATTAATACTAAATAGTATTAAATCTTTGCAAGCAGTTAACAAGTCCGCTATACTAATCGTAGAATTTACCGAAAGAGAGAAATATTATGACAATTACTGATGAACATATTAACCGTATTAACGAGTTAGCCCGTAAGAAAAAGGCAGAAGGTCTTACTCCGGAAGAGACTGAAGAGCAAGCTAAACTACGCAAACAATACATTGAAGGTATCAAAGGTAGTTTGCGTTCACAAATTGAAGGTGTTAAAGTTGTTGACGAAGAAGGTAACGACGTAACCCCCGAAAAACTAAAACAAGTTCAAGCTGAAAAAGGTATTCACGGAAGAAGCCTTGAAGATGCTGGTGATAAAAAATAAAGTTTCTATAATCTCCTGGTTTACTCCAGGGGATTATTTTTTTAAATATGGTATAATGGGAGAGAATATAACTAAAATCTTTGGTTATTTTGATAAAAGTATGGAGAATAAATCATGAAATTTGACAGTACAGATCAACTTGCAGTAGATACACTAAGAACCTTATCTATTGATACCATCCAAAAAGCTAATAGCGGTCACCCAGGCCTTCCAATGGGAGCTGCTCCTATGGCTTATGTCCTTTGGAATAAATTTTTAAATGTAAACCCTAAAACTGGTCGTAAGTGGTCAAATCGTGACCGTTTTGTCCTTTCGGCAGGTCATGGTTCAGCTCTTCTTTACAGCCTTTTACACACAGCTGGTTATAACTTAACAATTGAAGACCTTAAAAACTTCCGTCAGTGGCAATCTAAAACCCCAGGTCATCCAGAAGTGGACTGGACTGACGGTGTGGAAGCAACGACTGGTCCTCTAGGACAAGGAATTGCTAATGCTGTAGGTATGGCCATGGCTGAAGCTCACCTAGCTGCAACTTACAATAAACCAGGTTTTGATATTGTCGACCATTATACTTATGCCCTAAATGGAGATGGGGACTTGATGGAAGGTGTTTCTCAGGAGGCAGCAAGTCTTGCCGGTCAACTTAAATTAGGAAAATTAGTCCTATTATATGATTCAAATGATATTTCCCTTGATGGGCCACTTGATAAGTCATTTTCTGATGACGTCAAGATGCGCTTTGAATCTTATGGTTGGCAACATATTCTTGTAAAAGATGGAAATGACCTAGAAGAGATTGCAAATGCCCTTGAAGCTGCTAAGGCTGAAAGCACAAAACCTACAATCATTGAAGTTAAGACAATCATTGGTTTTGGAGCTGAAAAACAAGGAACATCAGGTGTCCACGGAGCTCCTCTTGGAAAAGACGGAAATGACTTTGCTAAAAAAGCTTATGGTTGGGATTACCCAGAATTCACAGTTCCAGATCAAGCTAAGGCTCGTTTTGAAGAAGGTATCGAAGCGCGCGGAGCAAAACTTGAGTCTGAATGGAATGAGCTTTTTGCAAAATACTCAGAAGAATACCCTGATTTAGCTGAACAATACGCTCATGCTTTTGACGGTCTAACTCCTGAACTTGAAATCAAAAAATATGAAGAGGGAACATCAGCTGCTAGCCGTGTGACCAGCCAAGAAGTCATCCAACAACTAGCTGCTCAAATGCCTGATCTTTGGGGTGGATCTGCTGACCTTTCAGCATCAAACAACACTATGATGAAGGCTGATGAAGACTTTGAGGCAGGAAACTATAAGGGACGTAACATCTGGTTTGGTGTTCGTGAGTTTGCTATGACTGCTGCCATGAACGGGATTGCCCTTCACGGAGGAACTCGTGTTTACGGTGGTACCTTCTTTGTCTTCTCAAACTACATGCTGCCTGCAATCCGTATGGCTGCTATCCAGGATTTACCTGTAACCTACGTTTTAACGCATGATTCAATCGCTGTAGGTGAAGACGGTCCAACCCATGAACCAGTTGAACAATTAGCAAGCCTTCGTTCAATGCCAAACATTGATGTCATTCGTCCAGCTGACGGTAATGAGGTAATTGCAGCTTGGAGACACGCTGTTAACAGTAAAACTCGTCCAACAGCGCTTGTTCTTACCCGTCAAAACCTACCTGTAATTCCTTATACAGCAGAACTTGCTGAAGAAGGTCTAAACCGCGGTGCTTACATTATCGCAAAAGAATCAGGAAATCTTGATGGAATTCTTATTGCTACAGGTAGTGAAGTGGCTCTTGCCATTGAAGCTCAAAAAGAACTTGAAAAAGCAGGAAAATCAATTCGTGTGGTATCAATGCCTTCACAAAATATCTTTGACGAACAAGATGCTTCTTACCGTGAAGAGATTCTTCCGGCAGCAGTTCGTAAACGTATTGCCATTGAAGCTGGATCAAGCTTTGGTTGGGGCAAATATGTTGGATTTGACGGTGATACTGTAACCATTGATAAATGGGGAGCAAGTGCTCCAGGTACAAAAGTATTTGAAGAATACGGCTTTACTGTTGAAAATATCGTTAATAAATTTAATAATCTATAAAATAAAAGGGAAGCGAAGGCTTCCTTTTTTCTTTTGTAATTGTCTTATTTTATCCATAAAAAAATTCCCTTAATTTATTTAAGGGAATTTAAAAACTTATTTTTTCTTTTGTTTACCTGAATTGCGCCCTTTTTTGTTAGAGTTAAGATCACGTTTGATATTAGCTTCAACTTTGGCCTGAGCAGCGCTTTGGGTAACATCTTTAATGTCTTTAGTATTGACCTTTGGAGGGTTGGCTTCAAACTCAGCGTCAATTTTTTTCTTCAAGTGAGGTTTAATCATGAAGGTTGTAATCAACTGTTGGATGATTCCGAATGCTCCACCGACAACCCAGTAAAGAGTAACACCAGCAGGAGAAGTCCAAGACATGAAAACAATCATTAAAGGACTAATGTAAAGCATTGATTTCATCTGTGCCTTTTGTTCCTCAGACATTCCAAAGGTTGAAAGCCATGATTGAGCAAAGTAGAGCATACCTGCGATAATTACAAAAGGTAGGCTTCTTTGGCCAAGATTCATACCAAAGAAGGTACTTCCGTCAATTCCTGGTGTATAACGAGCTGCATAGAACAGGGCTGAGAAGAAAGGCATTTGGATTAGAAGCGGAAGACATCCAATTCCACCAAACATGTTGATACCATTATCCTTTTGAACCTGCATTAACTCCTGTTGGGCAGCCATTTTAGCTTCAGGTGTAGCAGCATTTTTCATCCTATCTTGGATAGGGCCAAGGATTGGTTTTAGGTAGGCCATTTTTTCCTGTTGGTAGCTTGATTTATAAGCCTGGTTAAGTCCAAGAGGAAGGATTAAAAGGCGGACGATGATAGTAACTCCAATAATAGCAAGTCCGTAACTCCAACCCCAGTTGTTTACAAAGTATTCAATGACTGATGACATTGGTTTTACTAGCAGGTTGTAGACCCAACCATTACCAGTTGGTTCACCGTTTTTAGTTTGGACACACCCTGTAAGCATAAGTAGCGCTGTTAGGGCAAATCCTGAATACATGATTCTTTTGATATTTTTTTTCAATTTCGATCCATTCTCCTAATTTTTATAGACCGTTTAATTATATATTAAAACAGTGGTTTATTCAATAAGTCCAAGGTAGTAGATTACAGGCGTACATTAAAGTCCTTAAAGCTTTTAAAGTCAGCTGGTGTTTTTTCAAGGTAGTCAACTCTTGCCAGGGAATTAACTCCCTCCCTAAGTTTTTTTTCAAACAGTAAAAGTTTACTAGCGGAATCTGCTTGGGCCAAAATTTCGACACTGCCGTCATCATTATTCCAAACCTGTCCTTTGATTCCTAGCTCTCTAGCAAGACTCTGGGTGCTCCAACGAAATCCTACTCCCTGAACTCTTCCTGAAACGATAAATCTTAATTTAATCATACTTGCCTCCTTTTTGTTTATTTTAGCACAAAGTATTTTACATCTAAAATTTTTATAAATTGATTGTAAATGACCCTAATTTTACTTATAATTTTGATATGGATATTATAAAATCAAAGGATAACAAGGCAGTTAAGGCTGCAAGAAAATTATTACAAAAAAAGCATCGGAAGGATTCCTACCTAATTGAAGGTTTCCATCTCTATGAGGAAGCTAAAAAGGCCCATGCTCAGATTGAGGATGTTTTTGTCTTAGAAAACTACTATGAGGACTACCCAGAAGCAAGTCTTGTCTCAGAAGAGGTCTTAAAATCAATTACTGACAGTAAAAGTCCCCAGGGACTGGTTGCTGTTGTTAAAAAAGATGACCTCAGCTTGGATAATCTTTCTGACTTGAAAAGGGTTCTAGTTCTTGACGGGGTTCAAGATCCAGGCAATGTTGGTACCTTAATCAGAACAGCAGATGCCGCAGGGTATGATGCTGTCTTTCTATCAAAGGACTGCGCTGATTTGTACAGTCCTAAGGTCTTAAGAAGCATGCAGGGAAGTAATTTTCATTTACCTATTTTTTCAATGGAGCTTGCATCAATTTATAGCTTTTTGAAGGGTAAAGGAAGCAAACTTCTTGTGACCAGTTTGGAAAAGGATTCGGTTTCTTATAAGGATCTTGATTTTACTGGTAATTTTGCTCTAGTGCTTGGAAATGAGGGTCAGGGAGTTTCATCTTTTAGTAAGGAGCAGGCAGATTACATTGTTCACATTGACATGCCAGGTCAGGCAGAATCCTTAAATGTAGCTGTTGCTGGTGGGATTTTAATCTTTGCTTCCCTTTAAAAAGAGTTGAAAAGAATTAAAAAAGAAGGATAGCTTTTAGTCTTCTTTTAGGAAAAGATAATAAAATATAATCATAAACAAAAGAAAAATTAAAAATTAGTGGTATAATTAGACCACCGCTAGACACTACTAAAGAAGAGGAAGTTAAATGACATTCTACGATAAACCTTGGGAAGATGATTCAGAATATATGGAGTTGATTGCAGACTTACTCGTAAAGCCTGAGGTTCAAAAGCTTGATGAGTATGTTCACCACCACCATACAACAAGACTCATCCATTCCCTAAATGTTAGCTACCAAAGTTTTCGAATCGCTAGAAAATTTGGTTGGAAGAAAAGAGAAGTAGCCCGTGCTGGCCTTCTGCACGATCTTTTTTACTACGACTGGCGGGAAACCAAGTTCGAAGAAGGAAGTCATGCCTATGTTCACCCAAGGATTGCTTATAGAAATGCCCTTAAGCTAACTGAATTATCAGAGCTTGAGCGTGACATTATTATCAAGCATATGTGGGGAGCAACCATTGCACCACCTAAGTACAAGGAAAGTTTTGTCGTAACCTTTGTGGACAAGTATTGTGCTGTTAAAGAAAGATACATTCCTCTAGCCAATAAATGGCGTGAATTTAGGGGAACTTCAAAGAAGATTGGTATTGATTCTTAAGTACAACATCTACAAATAATTTAGGTCCCAGGGCGGATGAAAAATTTAAGGATTTGGTGTATCCTTATGAGAAAGAAGTTTTACTAGGTTTTAGAAAAATATATAAATTAGAATCTATAGTCCTAGTTAATGAGCAAATAGGAGGGTTTATATGAATAACCAAATAGTTAATGAAAGAAAGTTTACTTTAAACGATTTTTATGCAAGAATTTACGCCCTAATGGGTATGGGTATTACAGTTAGTGCTGTTGTATCATTTTTAACCTTGACGGTCTTCCAGGCCAACATGGTCAATATCTTAAATAATCATTTCTGGATTCTTCCAGTTACTTGGGTCCTTGAACTTGTAGTTGTTTTTGCCCTAAGTTCTAGTACAAGACGTGATAGTAGTTTAGCCCTACCAGGCTTTATCTTCTATTCAGCCCTGAATGGTTTTACTTTAAGTTTTACTCTGGCTTACTATCAACTGGGTTCAGTTACTCAAGCTTTCGTGGTAGCTGCCGTTATGTTTTTTGCCTTAGCCTTCTATGGTAGTCGCACTAAACAAAGTCTAACTGGGGTTGGTAAGGCTGCGCGTGCCGGATTAATCGGTTTAATCCTTGCTGGTATCGTTTTTATCTTTACCGGTGGACAAGTTTTTAACCTTTTAATTAGCTTTGCAGGGGTTCTGATCTTCTCAGGTCTTATCGCCTATGACAATCAAACCATTAAAAATGTTTATAATAGCATGCAGGGAGATGTAACTGATGGACAAGCTATTAGCCTTGCTCTAAGTCTTTACTTGGACTTCATCAACCTCTTCATCTATCTTCTAAGAATCTTTGGGAACAAGGATTAGTAGACAAAGAAAAGCAAGACCTGAAGGTCTTGCTTTTTTATTTACTGATTTTTAAAGGAAAAAGGATTTCACAAGGAAATCCCTATTGTTTTTTAACCAACTTTTGCGACAAGCTCGTCAGCAAATTTTTCAAGAGCTTGAATGTCGTCTTCTTCAGCAGCTAAATCAACCTTAACATTTTCAGCACCTTTTGTAGCTCCAGTAGAAGCAAAAGCACTATCAAAGTCATCAACAGACTTACAGAATTCATCGTAGAAGGTATCTCCTGATCCAACTACCCCGTAAATTTTACCTGTTAAATCAAGGTCTTTTAAGTCATCGTAAAAGTCAACGATTTCATCAGGTAACTCACCATCACCATAAGTGTAGGTTGCGACAATGTTAATGTCAAAATCTAATAAGTCCTCAGCGTCAACAGATGTACATTCATCCATCTCAACTTCAATACCTTTATTTTCTAAGGCTTCACAAACGATATCAGCGATTTCCTCTGTGTTACCTGTCATACTTGCATATACAATCTTAGCTGTTGCCAAAATAAAAAACCTCCTCTAAGTCTATAAGCGAATTATAGCAAGGTTTTTAACAAAATAAAAGAAAAAAATACTTAGTTTAATTTTATAAAAACTAATTATATCCTTTTGTGGATTGATTATTTAAAAGTGATTTTTATGCCATTTAATGGAAAAATATACATTTTTTATTTATTAATATTTTCCTTCCTATATTTTAAAAACTAGCTTAAATGTTGATATAACAAAGAATATAAATCTTTTAAATAATTTTTATTTAAAAATAATTTTGAAACTTTCAGAATAATGTGGTAAAATATACAAGATATTTCAGATTGAAAGGTATTATACAATGAATTCTAAAAAAGAATTTTTAGGGCAGCCTCGCGGCTTGCAAACCCTATTTTTTACAGAAATGTGGGAGAGATTCTCCTACTATGGTATGAAAGCCATCCTTCTTTACTACATGTGGTATATGATTGGAAACGGCGAATTAAATTTCCCTAAGACAACTGCAGCATCAATCATGGCTATTTATTCAAGCCTAGTTTACCTTACTGGAGTTGGTGGTGGATTTATTGCCGACCGTCTTATTGGACAAAGAAGGGCTGTATTCTGGGGTGGAGTTTTAATCATGCTAGGTCACATTGCTCTAGCTACACCTTTTGGTG
Source organism: Streptococcaceae bacterium ESL0687 (assembly GCA_029392475.1). Classification (NCBI taxonomy): domain Bacteria; kingdom Bacillati; phylum Bacillota; class Bacilli; order Lactobacillales; family Streptococcaceae; species Streptococcaceae bacterium ESL0687. Next base: position 1,025,998 of record CP113940.1, on the reverse strand, counting down.
CACCAGCACTCTTTGTTTCAATGGCTCTTATTATCATCGGAACTGGACTCTTAAAACCAAATGTTTCAAGTCTAGTTGGTGAGCTTTATACAGCTGAGGATCCTCGTCGTGACTCAGGTTTCTCTATCTTTGTTTTTGGGATTAACCTTGGAAGCTTTATCGCTCCACTAGTTGTTGGTTGGGCTCAAGCTCAGTGGAACTACCATGTGGCCTTTTCAATCGCTGCAATCGGAATGTTCCTAGGTCTTGTCCAATTTACTCTTGATGGGAAAAAATACCTACCTGCTGATGGTTTAGAACCAGTTAATCCTTTAACAGCAGATGAGAAGAAAAGCTTTTATATTAAGTCGGTTGTAGCAACTTTAGCTCTTGTTATTGCCTTTGGTCTACTTGCAGTCCTTAAGGTTCTAACGTTAACTTTATTCATCAACCTACTTACAGTCTTTGCAGTACTTGCGCCAGTTTACTACTTCGTTAAAATGTACCGCTCTGAAAAGACAACAAGCGAAGAAAAATCTCACGTTTTAGCCTACATCCCACTTTTCATTGCAGCAGTAATCTTCTGGGCACTTGAAGAGCAAGGATCAATCGTTCTTGCAACCTTTGCGGCTGACCGTGTTAACTACCCATCTTGGTTCCAAGCATCATACTTCCAGAGTTTAAACCCTCTATTTATCATGCTTTATGTGCCACTATTTGCAGTTCTTTGGACTAAACTTGGTAAAAAACAACCTAGTTCGCCAGTTAAATTTGCTATCGGTCTATTCTTTACGGCTGTATCATTCTTAATCATGGCAGTACCTGGACTTATGCATGGAACAAGCATTAAGGTTGGGCCTTGGTGGTTAGTAGCTTCATGGGCTCTAATCATTATTGGTGAAATGCTTATCTCACCAATCGGTCTATCAGTAACAACAAAACTTGCGCCTAAGGCCTTTACAGCTCAAATGATGGGAATGTGGTTCCTATCAAGTGCAGTTGGATCAGCTCTTAATGCACAAGTCGTTCAACTTTACACAGCGGATACTGAGGTTATGTACTTCATCATCCTTGGAGCAATTACCCTAATCTTTGGTGTAGTAGTTCTTGCTGTTTCTAAGAAGATTGAAAAATTAATGGGAAGCGTTAGATAAGAGCTTTCCTAATAAAAGGGTTCCCTTAGAGGGAGCCCTTTTTGAAAAATCTCGCTAGGCGTGGTAGAATAGGGAAAGTTTAATAAAGAATAAATACAGAAGAGGTAGAATAAATGATTACTTTAAAGAGTCAAAGGGAAGTCGATATGATGGATGAGGCTGGAAGCTTTCTAGCCAGCGTTCACATTGGTCTACGTGATGTCATTAAACCAGGAATTGACATGTGGGATATTGAAGAATATGTAAGAAAGCGTTGTAAGGAAGCAAATTACCTGCCCCTTCAAATTGGAGTAGACGGTGAACTTATGGATTATCCATATGCCACTTGTTGCTCCCTTAATGATGAGGTAGCTCACGCCTTCCCTCGTCACTTAACCCTTAAAGATGGTGACTTAATCAAGGTTGACATGGTTCTCGGGAAAGCACCTGAATCTTTAAATGTCGCTAAACTTGATTTCAATAATGTTAAAGCCATGAAAAAACTTACTGAAGGTTTTTCAGGTTATATTGCTGACTCATGTTGGGCTTATGCTGTAGGAACTCCATCTGATGAGGTTAAAAATCTGATGGATGTTACCCGTGAGTGTCTTTACCGCGGTATTAAAGAAGCTCGTGTTGGCAACCGTATGGGAGACATCGGTGCTGCCATCCAGGAATATGCAGAATCACATGGTTACGGGGTTGTTCGTGACCTAGTTGGCCACGGGGTAGGACCTACCTTCCATGAAGAGCCAATGGTTCCCCACTACGGGACAAGGGGCAAGGGTATTCGCCTGCGTGAAGGAATGGTTCTCACAATTGAGCCTATGATCAGCACAGGTACCTGGGAAATTGATACAGACTTCAAGACTGGTTGGATGCATAAAACTCTTGACGGTGGTTTATCTTGCCAGTACGAGCATCAATTTGTCATTACAAAAGATGGACCTGTTATCATGACAAGTCAGGGTGAAGAAGGAACTTACTAGAATTTGAACTGACCTAACCAATAAGTTATTTATAAAAATCTTAGGTAATAGGTTGTTTCAAGACTTACTAGTAATCACTTCAACTAAAAATATTTATGAAAAAGTTAGAGAAAATATTTGTAGGAGCAAGGAAAATTCCTATAATAAATCCCTTAATGAGTTTTTATAAAAGTTCTGAGATGGATCTTTCAAGTATTGCAGTTGCCTATTACTTTTTGCTGTCAACATTTCCCATTTTGATGACCTTTGCCAATATCCTGCCCTATCTTAATTTAGATAGTAGTTATGTTCTAAAACTCTTTCACGATGTTTTACCAGAGCAGCTTTATGGCATTGTCGAAGTCCTTATAAAAAGTTTTTTAGACAAGCCCTCACCTGGACTTCTAGGAATTGCTATTGTTTCAGGTTTTTGGACCTTCTCTAAAGGACTTTCAGCCCTTCAAAAGGCCATGAATAAGGCCTACAAGGTTGATAAGCATCGGGACTTTATTTTAAGTAGGTTGATTGGTCTTGTAAGTAGCTTTGGGATAATAATCTTAATAACCCTAGCAATTATGGTGCTCACCTTTGGAAAGACTGCCCTGACCATTGTTTATAATAATATCAGCTTTGACCGGGGGATTTACGAAACTCTTTATAATATGACCCTTCCGGTCATTACCCTTTTGGTCTTCACAGCCCTATCCCTCCTCTATTTTTTACTTCCCAATGTGAAAATAAAGAAGTGGCGCTATGTGATTTCAGGGGCATCATTTTCAACCTTTGTTTTGGTTTTTCTAACCAAACTTTTTGGAGATTATGTTAATAGATATGTTAACAAGATGATGGACTTTCGTATGGTTGGGAGCTTGCTTACCTTTGCTCTTATGCTGTGGTTCATCTTCATTGCAAAAATTTTAATCTTTGGAGCAATAATTAACGCTTCAGTTCAAAGTCTTTATGTTGACGAATTCGAAACCAGAAGGGGTGAATTTGTATCTATTATAAGGAGCTTTGGTCAAACTGATCGTAAGACAAACAAAAATCCAGGAAAATTTTTCAGAAAAAAATAAAGGAAATCAGCTGATTTCCTTTTATTTTTGCCTAAAGATTAAAAATTTACTAAAAAGATAGTTGCTTACGATTGTAAAAACCTGTAGGGCAATGGTTAATAGAAGAACTGTCTCTTCCTTATTTGTTGCAAAAATTTTGCCTAGTAAATCTGGGTTTTTATCGATAAAGTACCAGTTTACAAGAGAAGCTAGAAAGGTCAGAAGAAGCCTTGTAGATAAGAATTCAAAGAATTCAACATGGGTCTTTTTTTGCTGGCTGGCTTTAAAGACAAAAAATTTGTTGGTCAAGAAGGCAAAGATAATGGCCAAGGCTTGGGCGACTATCTCACTAATTAGCCCACTTTTAAAGAGCTTGTAGCTAAGCATTTTGGCCATGATAAAGATAAGGGTGGTAAGGACACCAAAGAATAGATAGGAGAACACTTCCCCTTGGAATAATTTTTTAAGTGATTTCATAGATATACTATACCAAAAGTTATTAATTTATGTTAATATACAAGTTGGTCTTTGACCCCTTGCCACTTACTCACTTTGGGCAAGCATATTACACTTACGCCTTAAAATAAAAACCCAGGCGTAACAAAGGAGAAATCATGGAATATAATAAAAGCAGTCTTTTGTCTTTTACAAAGATGGCACTTGTAACAGCAATGTACGTAGCAATTACGGTAGTTTTGGGTCCTCTTGGAAGTGGAGCCATTCAATTTAGGCTAAGTGAACTTTTTAATTTTCTAGCTTTTTATAATAAGAGATACATCTATTCAGTGACCTTAGGATGTATAATTTCTAACTGGATGGTATCAGGTCCAGTTGATGCAGTGGTTGGATCCCTATCAACCTTTATCTTTGTAAGCCTTGGTGTAAAATTCTTTATGCCGTATATGAAGGACAGAATCTTTAAGGGACTCTTAAATAAGGCCTTCTTCTATTTTTCAATTTTCTTCTCATTGAGCATGTTTACCATTGCCCTTGAGTTAAAAGTTCTCTTTGAACTTCCTTTCTTTTTCACATGGTTAACAGTAGGTTTGGGGGAATTCTTATCCCTTATCATTGGTTCTATAATCATTGATGCCATCTCAAAAAGAATTGATTTGAGTGAATAGAAGATATAAAAAAAGATTTAATAAGGTCTTTTTTTTATGTATTAATTTTGTTAAAATAGTATTAAAGGAAAGAAAGTAGGACTTTGTGTGATAGATTTATATATTTCCCCAAGTTGTACTAGTTGTCGTAAGGCAAAAGCGTGGCTAGCTGCACATAATGTTGAAAGCAGGGAGCACAATATCATGACTCAGCCCATGACGGCAGATGATTTGAAAGCAATACTTGCAAAAACGGAAAACGGAACTGAAGATATTATCTCAACTCGTTCTAAGATTTTCCAAAAGTTAAATGTTGATATTGATGAGCTTACCTTAAACCAATTAATCAAACTAATCAGTGAATATCCAAGTCTTTTAAGGCGTCCGATAATCGTTGATGATAAGAAGATGCAAATCGGATTCAATGAAGATGAGATAAGAGCCTTTCTCCCGCGTGAATACCGTCGTGCAGAGATGCGTGACGCCCAGTTTCGTGCGGAGATGGAAAGTTAATATAAATAATAAGAGGATAAGATGAGTTCAAATTACAGCTATCCGATTGATTATTCGTGGAGCACGCAGGAAATGACCGACGTGCTCTCTTTTTTTAATCATGTGGAAAAATATTATGAAAGTAAGACTTTAAGAGAAGATTTTTTAAAGTCCTACAACAACTTTAAAAAAATTGTGCCCAGTAAAATGCAGGAAAAGCAACTAGATCGAGAATTTGAAGCGACTAGTGGCTATTCGACTTACCGGGCTGTACAGGAGGCGAAAAAAAGTGACAAAAAATTTATCAGTAATTCAAGATAAGTTAAATCTGGCAAGGGAATGGATTTTAGAGGCAGGTCTTTTTATTAGAGAGGAGCTTGATCAAGAGCTTGAAATCGATGAAAAAAGTGATCATACAGACCTTGTGACCAATATGGATAAGGCTGTTCAAGCAAGGCTTGTTAAGCAAATAAAAGAAGCCTTTCCTGGGGACAATATCTTAGCTGAAGAAGATGATCTAAAGGCTCCTATTGACCAAGGAAATGTTTGGGTAATTGACCCTATTGATGGCACAGCAAATTTTGTTGCCCAAGGGGATGACTTTGCGGTCCTTTTGGCTTATTTTGAAGCAGGTCAAGGAAAATTTGGGCTAATTTTAGATGTCATGAATGAAAATCTCTACTGGGGTGATGGTAAATCGGTTTATAAGAATGCCCATAAACTTGAAAAACCTCAAGTTGATTTGAAGCATTCCTTAATTGGGGTTAACTCAACCATGTACAGAACCAATGATCACGGTCTTTATGACTACTCACGAAACACACTTGGTATCAGGGTTTTTGGTAGTGCTGGGATTGAATATGTTAAGCTGATTGAAGGTAAAATCAGCGGTTATTTTTCTAACCTGTCTCCCTGGGATTACGCTGCTGGTACGATAATTTTATCAGCCTTTGATTATGTAACAGAGGCCATGGACGGAGGACTTCCAGCTTATGACGGGCGTGAGAAGGTTTTTACCGTCTCAAAAGATAATCTTTCTCTGGTCCGAGATTTTATCAAATAAAGCAAAAATACCTGATGAAAATTTTTATTATGGTATAATCGAACAATAAACTACTTGTCGGAGGAATTTTGTCTAAATGGATAAAATAAAAGTTCGTGGAGGCAATACACGCCTTGAGGGAATCGTTGAAATAGAAGGGGCTAAAAATGCCGTCCTTCCTTTACTTGCTGCTTTAATCTTAGCAGGTGAGGGTGAGGTTGAACTATCAAACGTTCCCATTTTGTCAGATGTCTACACTATGAATGAGGTGATTCGCCATCTTAATGTTGATGTAGAATTTGATGAAGTTAATAAACTTGTAAGAAGTAAGGCAGCTAAAGAGGTTGCCATTGAAGCTCCTTATGAATATGTAAGTAAAATGAGGGCATCAATCGTTGTTATGGGACCAATTTTGGCCCGTAATGGTCGTGCCCGTGTTTCTATGCCTGGGGGTTGCTCAATTGGAAGTCGTCCTATCGATCTTCATTTGCGTGGTTTTGAAGCCATGGGAGCAAAAATAACCCAAAATGCAGGCTATATTGAGGCCCATGCTGAACAACTAAAGGGCGCAGATATCTACCTTGATTTTCCAAGTGTTGGAGCCACTCAAAATCTGATGATGGCAGCAACTCTTGCTGAGGGTACTACAACCATTGAAAATGCTGCAAGGGAGCCTGAAATTGTTGATCTTGCAAATCTTTTGAACAAGATGGGAGCCAAGGTTCAGGGAGCTGGAACAGACACTCTTGTTATAAAAGGTGTTAAAGAAATGCACGGGGCCAGTCATTCAGTCATTCAAGACCGAATCGAAGCTGGTACCTTCATGATTGCAGCAGCTATGACCCAGGGGAATGTTCTTATCAAGGATGCTATTAGAGAGCACAACCGTCCTTTGATTGCTAAATTACTTGAAATGGGCGTTGAGGTTGTTGATGAGGAAGCTGGAATTAGAATTATTGGTCCTGAACAAATCAAGGCTGCTAATGTTAAAACCATTCCTCATCCAGGCTTTCCAACAGACATGCAGGCTCAAATGACTGCCCTTCAGGCTGTTGCTCAAGGTGAAAGCAGTACTGTTGAAACAGTTTTTGAGAATCGTTTCCAGCACTTGGAAGAAATGCGTAGAATGGGACTTGATGTTGAAATTTCAAGGAATACAGCTCTTATTCAAGGGGGAGGTTTCCTTCAAGGAGCAGAGGTAAAATCAACTGACCTTAGGGCCTCAGCTGCCCTCATCCTTCTTGGAATGGTTGCCCAAGGGGAAACTTTAGTAGGTGAATTAAAGCATTTGGACCGAGGTTACTATAATTTCCACGGCAAGCTAAAATCCCTGGGTGCAGATATTGAGAGAATAACAGTTTCTTAAGGAGTGGCGATGCGAGTAATAAGATATTTGGGAACGAGAATTAATCTCATTCTTTTAGTGGTTGTTCTAGCAATTGTAGCTGTAGCTGGTGGCCTAATGGTCGGCTACGGGGTACTTGGTGATGGTTCAGCTAAGGACATTTTAGAGCCATCAAAATGGACAAGCATAATTGACAAACTAAAATAGGTATTTAAACTAAAAATATTGTGGAAGCAGGCCTTCTATGCTATAATACGGGTATATACTAATATCTCTGTGCCTGGGCATGGATTTTATAATAAAGGAGAAAATATATAATGACTGCAAGTTTTGAAAAAACTGGCACTAATAACGGTGTTGTAACATTTTCAATTGATCAAGAAACAATCAACAAAGGGTTAGATAAAGCTTTCAACAAAGTTAAGAAAAACCTTAACGTACCTGGATTCCGTAAGGGTAAAGTATCTCGTTCAGTATTTGATAAAATGTACGGAGAAGAAGCTCTTTACGAAGAAGCTTTAAACGCTGTTCTTCCAGAAGCTTACACTAAAGCAATTGATGAAGCTGGAATTGATCCAGTAGCTCAACCAAAAATTGACGTTAAATCAATGGATAAAGGTGCTGACTGGGTTATCACTGCTGAAGTTGTAGTAAAACCTGAAGTTAAACTTGGTGACTACAAAAACCTTGAAGTAGCTGTTGACTTTGATAAAGAAGTAACTGATGCTGAAGTTGAAGCTAAAATTGAAGCAGCCCGTAATAATCTTGCAGAATTAGTAGTAACTGAAGATGCTGCTAAAGAAGGTGATACTGTTGTTATCGACTTTGTTGGTTCAGTTGACGGTGTTGAATTCGAAGGTGGAGCTGCTGACAACTTCTCACTAGAACTTGGTAGCGGACAATTCATCCCTGGTTACGAAGAGCAACTAGTTGGACACAAAGCTGGTGAAACTGTAAATGTTGAAGTTACTTTCCCAGCGGAATACCAAGCTGAAGACCTTGCAGGTAAAGATGCAGTATTCGTTACAACTATCCACGAAGTTAAAGCTAAAGAAGTTCCAGCTCTTGATGATGAACTTGCTAAAGACATCGATGATGAAGTTTCAAGCCTTGATGAGCTTAAAGCTAAATACAAAGCTCAATTAACTGAGTCTAAAGAAGCTGCTTACACTGAAGCTGTTGAAAATGCTGCAATCGAACTTGCAGTTGAAAACGCTGAAATCGTTGAACTTCCAGCTGAAATGATTGAAGAAGATGTACACCGCGCTATGAACGACTTCTTCAACAACATGCAACAACAAGGTATTTCTCCAGAAATGTACTACCAAATCACTGGTACTACTGAAGAAGATTTACACAAACAATACGAATCAGATGCTGACGCACGCGTTCGTACAGGTCTTGTAATCGAAGCTGTAGCAGCTGCTGAAGGTTACGAAACAACTGATGAAGAAATCGAAGAAGAAATTTCATCACTTGCTGACCAATACAACATGCCTAAAGAGCAAGTTGCATCACTTCTTTCAGCTGATATGCTTAAACATGATATCGCTATGAAGAAAGCAGTAAATGCAATTACTGAAACTGCAGTAGTTAAATAATTTCAGATAGGCTAGGAACTCCTAGCCTGTTTTTGAATGATATACGAATTTTATATTTATGTATTTCATAAATACCATAATAAAAAATTGTAGGGGAAATAGATTTGAAAATAAAAGTATTTGAAGGACAAAACAAGAATGAACTTTCAATGATCGAAGTAGCTCATGCTATGCTTGAGCAACATGGTAAGGAAATGGAATTTTCTGTTCTTGTAAATGCCATTCAAGATTACCTAGGACGTAGCGATGCTGACATCCGTGCTAATCTTTCAACTTTTTACACTGACCTAAACACTGATGGAAGCTTCATTCCACTTGGTGGAAATGTTTGGGCCCTTCGTGCTTGGTATGCAATTGACGAAATCAATGAGGAAGTAATCGCCCTTGATGAGGTTGATGACGAAGATCGTCCTAAGAAGAAACGTAAAAAAGTTAATGCCTTTGCAGACATTGATGATGTTATCGACTATTCTGATGATGATCCTGAGGATGATGACTATACTGAAGAAGACATTCATTATGACGATGAAAATCCTGATGATGAGAAAAATGAAGTTGAAGCCTACGACTCAGAATTAGCAGAAGTTGTTGTTGATGAAGACAGCGAAGACGGTGAATACACTGGTGAAGACGCTGACGACGACGATGATGAAGATGACGACGATAGCGAAGACGACAAATAAACAATAAAAAGCTTTGCCCAAAGGCAAAGCTTTTTTGTTTACTTAAAGAAGGCATTATATAAGGCTGCAATAGCTTCTTGTTCCTGTTCACCCTTAACAACGAACATGACAGAAACCTCACTTGATCCCTGGCTGAGCATTTCAAGGTTGATTCCAGCATCTGATAAGGCCCTTGTTGCAGTTGAGGTAACCCCGATGTGTTCCTTCATGTCTTCACCAACGATTACGATAATTGAAAGATCTTTTTCAATATTGATGGTATCAGGATTTAGCTCTTGGCTAAGGTTAGTGATGATCGTATCTTCAAGTTCAGGAGTTAGGAAACGATTCCTGACAATTACTGATAAGTTGTCAATTCCTGTTGGCATATGTTCAAAACGAACATCCAAGTCTTCTAAACTTTGTAAAACCTTACGTCCAAAACCAACCTCCCTATTCATCAGATATTTTTCAATATTGATACTTAGGAAGTCTCCCTCGGCAGCTATCCCGATTACTGGAGTCTTACCAACCTCCCTTTTAGTTGTGATCTTTGTCCCAGGGTGTTCCGGGTTATTGGTATTTTTGATAACAATAGGAATACCAGCACGGTAGGCAGGAATAAGAGCTTCATCATGAAGGACTGAAAAACCAGCATAAGACAACTCTCGCATCTCAGTGTAGGTTAATTCTTCGATTGAATTTGGATTATCTATAATTCCAGGATGGGCTGAGAAGATACCATCGACATCAGTAAAGTTTTCATAGATACTTGCGCCAGTACCAGCTGCGATAAGGCTTCCTGTAATGTCACTTCCTCCGCGGGAGAAGGTACAAATCTGGTCGTCTTCTGTAACCCCGAAAAATCCAGGAATAACAAGGATTCCTTCCCTTTGATTAAGATCCTTAATCTTATCATTACTAGAATCTAGCAGGCGGGCATTTCCTGGTTCTTTGGTAACAATAATCCCTGCTTCCTTTGGATTAACATAGCTTGCATCTAACCCCTCTTGGGCAAAATATTGAGCAATTAAAAAGGCATTGTTATTTTCACCAGCAGCTAGGAAGGTATCATAGGCAAACTTATTGTCTTCAAGGTCTAAGTCGGCAAGATCTGTGATATTTTTCTTGATGGTAAGTAGGGTATCTACTGGAAGGTTTAGACCTTCTGTAATCTCCTCATACCTTTTTATCAACCAATCTTGGCTTTCCTTGACAGACTCTTTGTTTTTAACATCGTTAAAGTACTTAATCAAGGCGTCTGTTACCTTGGTATCTTCAGGAAATCTTTTCCCTGGTGCACTAACTACGACAAACTTACGCTCTGGATCACTTTTGACAATGTTAAAAACTTTATCAATCTGGCCAGCGCTAGCAACTGATGAACCTCCAAATTTAACTACCTTCATAATTCCTCCAATAAAAATGTATAAGAAGAATTATAGCAAAATTCAGACCATTTTCAAGCAGTTGTGGTCTAGTTGTGATATAATTATGTAATTATGAATAAGTATAAAGCAGTTATTTTTGATATGGATGGTGTCCTAGTTGATACCGAGCAATTTTACTATGATAGACGCGAAACATTTATGAATTCACAAGGGATTAGCATCAGTCATTTGGCTCCCTCATTTTTCATTGGGGGAAATATGAAAAATGTCTGGTCAAAAATTCTCTTAGATGATTATGACAAGTGGGATTTGGTCAAGCTTCAGGCTGATTATGTGGCCTATAAAAATAGCCATCCCCTGCCTTATAAGGAGCTTCTTTTCCCGCAAACAAGGGAAGTCTTAGAGGCTTTAAAACAAGCTGGCTATAGACTTGCCCTAGCATCAAGTTCTACCAATCATGATATTAAAAAAATGCTTGCAGATAATAAGCTTGCAGACTATTTTGAGTTCACCTCAAGTGGGGAAGATTTTAAGGAAACAAAACCTAATCCTGAGATCTACCAGGTAACCATGGACAAGCTTGGTCTTAAGCCTGATGAGGTTTTAATCGTTGAGGACAGTGAAAAAGGTATTCAGGCAGGGGTTGCAGCTGGTGCTACTGTCTGGGCTATTGAGGACAAGAGATTTGGCATGAATCAGGAGAATGCAAGTAGATTAATTGCAAGTCTTGATGAGCTAAGAGACGAGCTTGTATAGATAAATTGTGGTATACTATGAATACTACTCTTATAGTAAAGTGAGGTCATTATGGAATTAGAAAACATTAATGAAAATACAATCAAAATAAAGATGACATTTGACGACCTACGTGAGCGAGGAATAAATCTTTCTGAATTTCTAACCAATCAGGATGCCGTTGAAGAATTATTTTATGATATCTCATCAGAGCTTGATATTACTGAGCAATTTTTAGAAAGTGATGTTGTAAGCTTTCAAGTAAGACCAAATTCCAAGGGAATTGATCTGATGGTGCGAGGCGAGAAGGTTAATATGGATGAAATAGATTTCCCATCTGACCCTGAGGAATTCACAAAAGCCATTGAAAATATGATTAAAAATCGGACTGAAGCTGGTGATAATCCGGAATTTCCGGAGATCAGCCAGGCAGCTGAGATGTTATTTGAAAATAATCGGAGTCAAAAGAAGGAAGAGGATCTTGACGAAGAAAATCTACCTGAATTCACCTATTTTACTCTAAAATTTAGGAATCTAGACGATGCTATTGATATGGCTAAAACCATCAATCAAGAGGTCGAAGAAAGTGAGCTTTATAAATACGCTGACAAGTACTACATGACCATCTTACAAAATCAAAAGCTTAAGGGTCGCGATTTTGTTAAGGGTGTTTACGCACAGATGCTTGAATTTGGTCAAGATGAAAAAACACCAAGGGAAACTTTGATTGAATATGGTAAGTCAATCTTTGAATATGATGCCTTGGAGCTTCTAAGACAAATGTAAATTTATTAAATTGGTGGGTATACCCGCCTTTTTTTGTTATAATAAAAAGTGATAACTAAAAAACAACAATAAGTGATAGATTTGAGTGAAAATATGCCCTTTATTTTGAAATATTTAATAGTTTTAGGTCTTACTTTTCTTATAAGTTTGATCATAACACCTTTTGTAATAAAATTTTCTAGAAAAATTGGAGCGGTTGACAATCCAAATGCTAGAAGAATTAACAAGATACCCATGCCTAGTGCCGGTGGCCTTGCAATCTTTTTGGCCTTTACCTTTAGCGGGCTCTTTATTCTGCCTCATGTTGTCGGAAATATTGATGGCCCGCATGGACTTATGACCTATATTAACTATGTTATTCCGCTTATCTTGTCCAGCCTGATTATAATCATTACAGGTCTCATTGATGATGTGAGGGAGCTTTCACCCAAGTGGAAGATGCTTGGGATTGTTCTTGCGGCTATAAGTATCTGGACCTTTTCAAAATTCCGTTTTGATAATTTTAAGATTCCCTTTGGTGGTCCTCTATTAGAGTTTCCTTGGTGGTTGTCCTTAATTTTAACCATTATCTGGATTGCCTCTATTACAAATGCGGTAAATATTATCGATGGTTTGGACGGCCTAGCAAGTGGGGTTTCCCTCATAAGTTTGTTAACCTTGGGAATAGTAGCCTATGCCTTCCTAGGAAATATTAATATCTACCTACCGATTACAATCTTTGTGTTGGTTGCGGCCATCGCTGGATTTTTGCCCTATAATTTTTATCCAGCCAAGGTTTATTTGGGGGATACAGGGGCCCTTTATCTGGGCTTCATGATTTCTGTTCTAAGTCTTCAAGGGCTTAAAAATGCGACAGCAGTAGCTATTTTGACACCCATGTTAATTCTTGGAGTCCCTGTTACAGATACCCTAGCAGCCATTATCAGACGAAAGCTTAACAATCAGAAGGTATCTGAGGCAGACAAGATGCACCTGCATCATAGACTTTTAGGGATTGGTCTTAGCCACAGGGCAGCAGTCCTTGTGATTTACGGGATTGCCCTTATCTTTTCAATTATTTCAATTATCCTAAACTTTTCTGGAAGAGTTGGAGGAATCCTCCTTCTAGTAGCTAGTCTTTTAGGTCTTGAAATCCTTCTTGAATCCTTAGGTGTTTGGGGGGAGAAAAGACAGCCCCTGTTAAATCTATTTACCTATGTTGAAGGCCCACATGAGGACTTGAAAGAAGAAGAAAAAAACACTAAGAATGAATAAAAATGTTCGGACAGAATTTTTGAAAGCCTGTCCGAATTTATTTATAATGTAAATTGATGGTTGCTACAATCATTTTACAAGTATGTTTATTAAATTAATGTATTTATTAAGAGAGGAAAATTATGTCAGTTTTAGAAATTAAAGATTTACACGTGAAAATTGAGGACAAGGAGATTTTAAAGGGAGTTAACCTTGTTATCAATACAAATGAGATCCACGCAATCATGGGACCAAATGGTACTGGTAAATCAACACTTTCAGCAGCAATCATGGGTAACCCAAACTATGAAGTAACTCAAGGGGAAATCCTTTTTGACGGAGAAAATATCCTTGAACTTGAAGTTGATGAAAGAGCTCGTCTTGGACTTTTCCTAGCTATGCAATACCCAAGTGAAATCCCAGGAATCACAAATGCTGAATTCATGCGTGCAGCAATCAATGCTCGTCGTCCTGAAGATGATAAAATTTCAGTCATGGACTTCATCACAAAACTTGATGAAAACATGGATCTGTTAAACATGCACGAAGATATGGCTGAACGCTATCTAAATGAAGGTTTCTCAGGTGGTGAGAAAAAACGTAATGAAATCCTTCAACTTTTAATGCTTGAACCAACATTTGCCATCCTTGATGAGATTGACTCAGGTCTTGATATTGATGCCCTAAAAGTTGTATCAAAAGGAATCAATGCCATGCGTGGTGAGGACTTTGGTGCCCTTATCATTACCCACTACCAACGCCTACTAAACTACATCACTCCTGACGTTGTTCACATCATGATGGACGGAAGAGTTGTAATGACAGGAACAGCTGACTTAGCCCGTCGTCTTGAAGCAGAAGGATATTCAGGAATCAGCCGTGAATTAGGTATTGATTACAAAGAAGACGAAGCTTAAGGAGATTCAAATGAAGGAAAATTATAAGGAATACAAGACTTCGGTTGAAAAATTCTCTAAATTTAAGAATGAACCTGCTTGGATGGGTCAACTTCGTCTAGACGCTCTTGAAAAGATGGATGAGCTTAAATTACCACTTATTGAACGTGTTAAATATGAGCGCTGGCCACTTTTTGACTTTGATAAAACTAACCTTTGTCAAAGTGATGAGCTTGAGATGGAAGCTGCAGTTGAGGAATTTAGCCATGGAACTCTGATTCAAAAGGCAACTGCTAAAGCGTCTGTTCACTTAACAGAAGAATTAATCGAAGCTGGAGTTATCTTCATGGACTTATTTGCAGCCATGGAAGAGTACCCAGAACTTGTTCAAAAATATTATATGACTCGTGCAGTCAAGGTTGATGAAGACAAGATGACAGCAGCTCATGCAGCCTTTATGAACGGAGGAGCCTTCCTTTACGTACCAAAGGATGTTGTTATCAAAGAACCCCTTGAGTCACTTTTCTACGGAGGTTCTACAAATGACCGTGACTTTAGACACGTTTTAATTGTAGCTGGTGAAAATAGTAAGTTTTCATATCTAGAACGTTTCCAGGAAGCCCTTGAAGGCCAAGGACCAAAAACTGCAGCTAATATTGTAGTTGAGGTTATTGCGGAAGCAGGAGCTCAGGTTAAGTTCTCAGCCATTGACCAACTTGGAGCCAACTATACAAGTTATATGAACCGCCGTGGTCACCTAGAACGTGATGCATCAATTGACTGGGCTATCGGTGTGATGAATGAAGGTAATGTTGTTGCTGACTTTGATTCAGACCTTATGGGAGATGGAAGCCATGCAAGAATCAAAGCCGTAGCTGTTTCAAGTGGTAAACAAATCCAAGGGATTGATACTCGTGTTACTAACTATGGTAAAAATTCAGTGGGACACATCCTCCAACACGGAGTAATCCTTGAGGCTGGAACACTTACCTTTAACGGAATTGGTCACATTATTCGCGGTGCCAAGGGTGCTGATGCCCAACAAGAAAGCCGTGTTCTTATGCTTTCAGACAAGGCCCGTAGTGATGCCAACCCAATTCTTTTAATTGATGAAAATGACGTAACAGCAGGACATGCTGCTTCAATCGGACAAGTTGACCCAGAGGATATGTACTACCTCCAAAGCCGTGGACTTGATGTTGATACAGCAGAAAGACTTGTAATTCGTGGATTCTTAGGTTCTGTTATCACAGAAATCCCAATTAAAGAAGTACAAGCTGAAATGGTCCAAGTTATCGATAGGAAGCTGGATAAAAGATGATTAAGGCCCATCAAATTCGTAAGGATTTCCCAATTTTAGATCAAATCGTTAATGATGAGCCCTTAGTTTATCTAGATAATGCAGCAACCACCCAAAAACCTAAGGCTGTTTTAGACAAGCTTAGAGATTATTATGAACATGACAATGCCAATGTCCATAGGGGTGTTCATACCCTGGCTGAACGAGCTACTCATGATTATGAGGCTGCAAGGGAGAAGGTCAGAAACTTCATTGGAGCTGGATCAACCAAGGAAGTCATCTTTACTAGAGGAACAACAACCTCTCTTAACTGGATTGCCTCATATGCTGGTCAAATCCTTAAAGAGGGTGACGAGATTGTAATCTCTATCATGGAGCATCATTCAAATATTGTACCCTGGCAAGAGGCTGCTAAAAAAACAGGAGCTATCCTTAAGTATGTCTACCTTGATGACAAGGGAGAACTTGATATGGCAGGGCTTTATGAGGCCATCGGTGATAAAACAAAATTTGTATCCATCACTCATGCTTCAAACCTTTTAGGGGTAATCAATCCTGTTAAGGAAATAGCTGCCCATACTCATAAACATGGGGCTTTGATGGTCGTTGACGGGGCTCAGTCTGCTCCTCATATGAAGATTGATGTTAAGGATTTGGACTGTGACTTCTTTGCCTTTTCAGGTCATAAGATGGTCGCGCCAACTGGAATTGGAGTCCTTTACGGGAAGGAAAATCTCTTACAGGAGATGACCCCTCTTGAATTTGGTGGAGAAATGATCGACTTTGTTTATGAACAGAGCGCAAGCTTTAAGGATCTACCATGGAAGTTTGAAGCTGGAACTCCTAATATTTCTGGAGCTATCGGTCTTGGCGCAGCCATTGACTATTTAGAAAACATTGGTATGGACGAAATTCATGCCTATGAGGCAGAGCTTGTAAACTATCTAATGCCTAAGCTCTATGAAATTCCAGGACTTACCATTTATGGACCCCGTGATCTATCAAAGAGAAGTGGAGTTATTTCCTTTAATCTTGATAATATCCACCCCCATGATGTAGCTACAGCCCTTGATATGGAGGGAGTTGCGGTAAGAGCAGGCCACCACTGTGCCCAGCCTTTAAACAACTACCTGAATGTAGCAGCAACTGCAAGAGCCAGCCTTTATTTTTACAATACCAAAGAGGACTGTGACAAACTTGTCGATGCGCTCTTAAAGACAAAGGAGTTTTTCAATGGCACTTTCTAGACTAGATAATTTATACCGGGCAGTGATTTTAGATCATTCAAGCCATCCGCATAACAGAGGGGTTCTTGAATCAGTCACACAGATTGATTTAAACAATCCAACTTGTGGGGATGTAATCAAGCTTTCAGTTGACTTTGAAGATGATAAAATCTCTCAAATTGCCTTTGAAGGGAACGGCTGTACTATTTCAACAGCAAGTGCTTCAATGATGACAGAAGCTGTTCTTGGTAAAACAAGAGATGAGGCCAGGAATTTAGCTGATATTTTTTCAGACATGGTTCAAGGTAAAGATGACCCAGATCAGGATAAATTAGGCGAAGCCAAATTCCTTTCAGGTGTTGCCAAATTCCCCCAAAGGATAAAATGTGCGACCCTTGCTTGGAATGCTCTTAAAAAGGCCCTTGATAATCAAGAGGCCCTGGCAGTAAACTTAGACGAACACTAAAAACTAATATTAAAATTTATAATTTACACGGAGTAAATAGAAAGGACTTGTATGGCAGAAGTACCTGAACTACAAGAGTATAAATACGGCTTTCACGATGACGTAAACCCGATTTATTCAACAGGAAAAGGACTAACAGAAGAGATTGTCCGCCAAATTTCCGCAGAAAAAAATGAACCTGAATGGATGCTTGACTTCCGTTTGAAATCTTTTGAGGCCTTCAATAAGATGAGCCTTCCAGATTGGGGACCAGGATTAGATGATGTTGATTTCGACGATATTATCTACTACCAAAAACCATCTGACAAACCAGCCCGTGATTGGGATGATGTTCCAGAAAAAATCAAGGAAACCTTTGAAAAAATCGGTATCCCTGAAGCAGAGCGTGCCTATCTTGCCGGAGCAAGTGCCCAGTATGAGAGTGAAGTGGTTTACCACAACATGAAGGATGAGTTTACAAAACTTGGAATTATCTTTACAGATACTGACTCAGCCCTTAAAGAATACCCTGAAATCTTTAAAAAATACTTCGCAAAACTTGTACCACCATCAGACAACAAGCTTGCGGCTTTAAACTCTGCCGTTTGGTCAGGTGGAACCTTCATCTATGTACCAAAAGGTGTTAAGGTAGATGTACCCCTTCAAACTTACTTCCGTATCAACAATGAAAATACTGGTCAGTTTGAGCGTACTCTTATCGTTGTTGATGAGGGAGCAAGCGTTCACTATGTTGAAGGATGTACAGCACCGACCTACTCATCAAACAGCCTCCATGCAGCGGTTGTTGAAATCTTTGCCCTTGAAGGTGCCTACGTTCGTTATTCGACCATCCAAAACTGGTCAGACAACGTCTTCAACCTAGTTACCAAACGTGCCCGTGCCCTTGATAATGCAACAGTTGAGTGGATTGACGGAAACCTTGGTGCTAAAAAAACCATGAAGTATCCAGCTGTTTACCTTGATGGACCTGGAGCGCGTGGTACCATGCTTTCAATTGCCTTCGCTAACGAGGGACAAATCCAGGACACTGGAGCCAAGATGATCCACAATGCCCCACATACATCTTCATCAATTGTTTCAAAATCAATTGCTAAAGGTGGTGGTGAGGTTAACTACCGAGGCCAGGTAACTTTTGGTAAGCCAAGTAAAAAATCAGTATCCCATATTGAATGTGACACCATCATCATGGATGACATTTCAAAATCAGATACTGTGCCATTTAATGAAATCCATAATAGCCAAGTTGCCCTTGAGCATGAGGCTAAGGTTTCAAAAATTTCAGAAGAACAACTCTACTACCTCATGAGCCGCGGGCTTAGTGAAGGAGAAGCAACAGAGATGATCGTTATGGGATTTGTTGAACCATTCACCAAAGAACTTCCAATGGAGTACGCAGTCGAGCTTAACCGCCTGATCAGCTACGAGATGGAAGGGTCTGTAGGGTAGATAGACATAAAGAAAAGAGGCACAAGCCTCTTTTTTGTGCCAGTTAAGCTAATCTTCAAGGGTAGTAGGAACTACATCCATTACTATGCTATCAACCATAACAGGTTCAGCATCTCTTTTTGTCAGATCGCGAATCTGCATTACAAGTTGCATCCCGTATTCTGCACGATATTCTGCTTTTCCCCAATTTCTGTAGTTCTTATTACCGATGTTAGTCCACATATTCATGTAGGGCCAGCGCTCTGGATTTACAAGATTCGCCTCTAATTCCCGCTGTTCTTTGAGGCCCTGCTTCAGAGATTCTAACAGGGGTGCATTATTCTTCAGTCGATAAGGAATCATCGCACTAACTTGACTTACTAGATCAACCTCACCGGTTGCAAGCCCGGTTTTTAGAACCCAGTCAACCTGATAAGTATGTCCGGCGGGAACCCTTATATTTTGAGCCGGAACATTCCATATTTTAGTTATGGTATTCCTTACTGCATCTGTCGAACTGAAATCGTATTTTGCTTCCATCGTAGTTGTCCCATTTATAAAAGGAAGGTTGATGGTAGCACCAGCGGAGAGCTTTACGCCCCCTCCGTGAGTCACTCTAGTAATGACAGTATTCTGCTGATTGTAAGTGAAGGATCCAGTAAGCATGTTTTGTTCGACGCTACTTCCATTTGTTAAATAGGCACTGTGGGCTGCGAGGGTATTCCCATCCCTAACCTGCATATCTCCTATTTCTAAGATCTTTGTATTACTAGAATAATTAGAGGGAGTGGTGTGACGGCCAGAGGCTATTTCATCATAAGCAAGTAGCCCATCAATCCAAAGATTTCGGCTCCAAGCTTCCGATAATTCCTGAAGTTCCTTTTTCATCTGCTGGTCTGGATTAGTTATCACCTGCGGGTTGATTACTGCGTTAGAAAAAACATCGACTGTCGTGGCTTCAGGAGGTGCCACATCTGCAAATACCGTGCCAATGGGTTTTATGGCTGAATATAATACTAGACTAGCAATCAGTAATTTTCCTCTTTTAAACTTTAACATATGTATCTTCCCTTCTGTAATGGACTAAAAGAATTTTAGTCAAGTTAGAATTAGTGCACGGGGTAATTTGACCCCAAAATATAATTATCATATAATAATTATGTTATATTAATTGTATAACATAAATTAATATATGTCATAAATATTTATATAAAAAGTGAAATAAATTTCAATATTTAAAGTTTTATATGCACAATCAAAGAAAATGATTAGTAGGAAATCATATTATTGAGGAGGACATGGTGGTTATGCTTATAGTTAAAGAATAACTTTGAAATTGTTCTTATCCTTCCTTAATCAGAGTTAGAGAAGGATAACTAAAATTGAATTTCTTTTAAAAGTGGAGGGATGAGAGGTAATAGTCCAATTAAAGGAAGAAAGAAGTAGTTTATGTTTATTGTACTAGGTAGCATAATATTTAAGTGATTGAATGCCGTATATCAAATGAAACCCCTTGAGAAAATTGGGGTGAGGGTTAGCCAAGTTGCCCTTGAGCATGAGGCTAAGGTTTCAAAAATTTCAGAAGAGCAACTCTACTACCTCATGAGCCGCGGGCTTAGTGAAGGATAAGCAACAGAGATGATCGTTATGGGATTTGTTGAACCATTCACCAAAGAACTTTCAATGGAGTACGCAGTCAATCTTAACCCCCTGATCAGCTACGAGATGGAAGGGGCAGTTGGGTAGACTATCTAAATCAAGAGACATCAATATTGATGTCTTTTTTCTATACAAAATCTTCTATTTAATCAAGGCTATTTCCGTACCATTATGCAACTTAGATAAAAGATTATCAAAAAAATATTGAACTATTCACTAACTTAGTGTAGAATTTCTCCTGTAGGCTAGAAAAACTAGCATTTATTTATAACACCTTATTAATCCTACAAATCAATCTGAAAGGAAGGAAATCTCCTATGAATGGGCCAATCTTAGCCGTCATTTCCTTTATTTATATCGTCATCAGTTTTCTACTTAAGAAAAAATCAAAGGTTTGGAATGTTATTAGACATGTCTGTCGTTTAATGTTTTTAGTCTTTGGTGCAGGACTTCTTATAAGCAATAAGCCAGATCTTCCGTCAAATATCTTTTCAACAATATTTGAAAATAACCTAACCCTTGAAAATTGTGCGATTTTCCTTTGTACAACCTTATACATCCTAATAATCTGCGATTCAATCAGTGAGCTTGTAGCACCGCATCATTAAAACCAACCCCTAGGGGCTGGTTTTTTTCTTATTTTCCAAAAACTTCCTCTAAAAACACAATCTCCTGCCTGGTAAAATCGACCTGGGCCTTGATACCTAGGGGGATGATGGTGCGCGGGGTTGCGTGACCGAAGTTGACATTGTAGAGGACGGGAAGGTCTGGGTCAGCTATGACCACCCTGATTACTTCCTTGTATTCTTCATAATAAGCTTCGTCTTGGGGTTTACCAAAGATTATGCCTTCAAGGACCTCAAAAATACCCTGCTCCTTTAGTTTAAGGAGCATTTTTTTGATCATGGCTGGTTTTTCCTTGACCTCTGATGTTTCCAGAAAGAGGATTTTACCCTGCCAGTCCTTGAGACTTGGGAAGATTTCGTATTTTTTAATGACTTGAGGTTGGTCAGGGTGGCTGTAGGGAACAAGCATGTCATAAAGGCTATCCAGGCAGCCACCTAGAAGCTTACCTTCAAATACTGGTCGACCTTGGAGGAGTTCAAAGCCTTTAGAATCTTCGTGACGAACCCGCTCCTGACCACAGGCAGCCTTGGAAAAATCGGTCCTCTCTTCATACCAAACGGGGCTTGCCTTAATTTTTTGGAAATCGTAAGAACTATCTAAGTAGTAGTTGAAATACTCCTCTGTGTAAGGAAGCATGGATTCACTTATCTCACCCAGATCGGTAATAAAGGCCACCCCGTAGTAGCTTACAAGGCCCAGCTTGTAGAACATGAGGTGGTTAGTTGTTGTGTCTGAAAAAACGGTGAAAATCTTAGGATTCTTGTGGACCAGTTCCTTAAATTGGGGGTTATCAAGCAAGTAAGGTAGGGTTTTGTAGGTATCGTCCCCTCCGATAGCGCAAATAATCCCCTTGATGCTTGCGTCCGAAAAGGCGTCAATCAGATCCTGGGCCCTCTTTTCAGGGTGCTCTCTTAGGTAGTCAATCCCCTTGAGGGTGTTAGCCATAAATACAGGCTCAAGGCCAAATTTTCTAAGCCTGGCACAGCCGATTTTAAGGTTATGGCTGACAAACTCTTCTCCTAAAATTCCCCTGGATAGGCTTACAATAGCCACCTTATCCCCTTTTTTCAATCTTTTTGCCTTAAGCATCTGCTTACTCCCTTCCTTAATTTGCTCCTTTGTATACTATAGGCATTATCAGCCCATTAGTTTTACTGGCTATTATAGCATGTTTAGAATAATTATATTTTATTAGATGAAAATATTTTTTTAGTTTATAATGCATCTTGTATTAAATAAAAATTTTTGGAGGCGTCACATGCAAGCAATGCAGTATAAAATCGGTCTACCTGAAGATTATGATATGGATATCATCAGAAAACGAGTTCAAGATAGTGGCCACAAGATGGACGGGTTTGATGATTTGCTGTTTAAGGCATTTTTAATCAGTGAGAAGGCGACAGGAGCTTTTGAAAATAGCTACAGTCCTTTGTATGTCTGGAAGAATACCTATGGGATGAATAAATTTATTTTTGAGGGTTTTTATGACAACATTATAAAATCTTTTGGTTGGCAGCATATTGAAATAGGAGTGACAGCAGAAGTTGATTTGTCATCAGATTTTTCTAAAAGCCGTTACCTTATTGAAGATGAAGAGAACATTTTGCCTCAAAAAACTCTTACAAAAGTTGATTTTACACAGAAGAAGGAAGAGAATGCACTTGGATATGTTCAAGTTTACAATCCAGACAAGTGGATCAAAAAGACCTATACTTTCTTTGAAAGTCTACCTGAAAATCTTGAAGCAGGAAGAAATATTTATACAATTTTACATTTGTCACAAGGAAAATAACCCCTTAGAGCCTCTTAAATCAAGGGAGGTTCTTTTTGGTTTTTACAAACAAAAAAGCACATTCATGATGTGCTTTTTCTTCTTCTTAGCCTTCTTGGACAATTTTTGTAAATTCGTTCTGAAGTTCGGTGATTGAACTGGTTTTGAGTTGTACACGTTTATTTACGACTTCTGTTGATGCTAGTTCTAAAACAACTGGTTTATTATCTGTTATTGCAAAGAGATAAAGATGTTTATCGTGTCCAGGGTTCTCTTCATTTATGTCTCCAAAAGCATCTACAATAACATAGGTTGGCGTCCCAGCGGCTATATATTCTGTTGGTGACCAGTCAGAGTCGACAGGAACACCATCAACACTAATCTGGAGATTCCCATTAATAATTAACTGAGGAAGCTGTAGGCCGTCATAGACACCTGCAAACTGTGGGCTCAATTGCATGCAATTTTGTTTAACTGAAGTGCCCCAAGATCTCATAAAAGTAGCTAGTTGTTGAAATTTTTCAAGATTCCAAGTAGCTGGGACAATAGGAGCTTCTTCCTTGACCTCTGATTTACTCTCTTCACTTGTTTCACTAGAGCTACTAGATTCAATTTTCTCAGCCTGAGAAGACTCTGCAGATTCAGAGGCCTTTGTTACTTGCTGCTCACTCGACTCCTTAGAGCTTGCAGTAGATTTGGTACTTTCCTTAGAACATCCCGCAGCAAGTGTTAAAAGACTTGCGGCCAAAAGGAAACCTGTAATTTTTTTCATAAATCCATCCTTAAATAAATTTCTGAAGGCATATTTATATTTAATGCTATCAGACACTGTTCATCTTATCACATTATTATATGAATAAATATCGCAAAATAGACTAAGAACACTTAAAAAACAAATATTTAAGGAATGATTAACTTCTATTTAAGAAGTTAAGTATGCAAAAAATATTACTTTTGTCATATTACTACAGTATCTAAAATTTTTGAAAGATAAAAGCTTTATCCTTGAAAGAAAAGGCAAGTTTCAGTCTTAATTCATGCTTAAGTAAGTGAAAGTATAGTTTTTTACAAAAATGTTAGCTTATTCTTGCAAACGTTTTCAGAACAATATATAATAATCACATGGTAATAATGACTTATGTATCAAAATATCATAAATCTATGTGAGGAGGATAGTTTATTGTATTGATAGTTAATGGCTACATTTAGTTAGCCATGCTTATGGCCCTTAGGGTGGGGCGAGTATTGGAGGAATGAATGGAAAAATATAAAGATTTAGCGGAAAAAATCGTTAAAAATGTAGGTGGACGTGACAATATTTCAACTGTTACCCACTGTGTTACTAGACTTCGCTTTGTTTTGAAAGATGAATCAAAGGCTAATGATGATGTTTTGAAAAACATGGACGGTGTGGTAACTGTTATGAAGGCAGGAGGCCAGTACCAGGTTGTTATTGGAAATCACGTGCCTGATGTTTACAATACAGTTCTTGAAGTAGCAGGTCTTGGAGATGGATCTTCTGGTTCAGATGATAGTTCAGAGGTTCATATGAATCCTCTTAATAGGGTTCTTGACTTTATCTCAGGAACTATGATGCCAATGATTTCCCTTTTATCAGCATCAGGGATTATCAAGGGTATCAATGCCATGTTGGTGTTTGCCAAAGTTTACAACATGGAAAGCTCATACTACCTTTTACTTAATGCCATTGGGGATGCGATTTTCTACTTCTTCCCAGTGTTAATTGGTTACAATGCAGCTAAGAAATTAAAGACCAATCCTTATGTGGGTATGCTCCTTGGATTAATTCTTTGTTATCCAGCAATCAACGGGGTTGACCTTAACTTCTTTGGCTACACAATGAATGCTACTTACACCACAACAGTTTTACCAGTAATGCTTATCGCAATACTTGCAGCTCCAATCGAGCGCTTCTTTAACAAAATTATTCCAGATGTGGTTAAAGCTTTCATGGTTCCAATGTTTACCTTACTTGTTGCTGTGCCAATTGGATTTACATTAATTGGACCATTTGCTAACTGGATTGGAAGTCTTCTTGAACAAGGAATTAACTCAATCGTAAATATCAGTCTTCCGCTTGCTGGAGCAGTATTTGGTGCTATGTGGCAGATCTTTGTAATGTTTGGAGTTCACGTAGTAATCCTTACTCCATCAATGCAAAGTCTAGCTCAAGGTACACCAGATTCACTTTTCGCCTTCATGGCCGGAGTATCATTTGCCCAAACAGCAACAGTAATTGCTATCTGGCTTAAAACTAAAGACAAAAAACTTAAAGAAATTGCCTTCCCAGCGTGGATTTCAGGTATCTTCGGGGTAACTGAACCAGCTATTTACGGGGTAACTCTTCCAAGGGTTAAAATGTTTGTTATCTCATGTATCGGTGGTGCTGTAGGTGGGGGACTTATGGGTCTTCTAAATGTTAAGGTTTACAACCAAGCAGGACTTGGAATCTTTGCCCTACCAGGCTTCCTTAACCCAGCATCAAGCAGCATACAAAACGTAATAAATGCACTTATTGCAATTGTTGCATCTACAGTTATTGCCTTTGTTCTTGCTTACATTGCTTACAAACCATCAGATGAAAAAACAAATGCAGTAGCAGAAGATACACTTGCTCAAGCACCATCAGATGTTGCCTTCGCTGATGAAGTGGCACCATTCGATTCAGAAAGTCTTTACAGCCCAATGGATGGTCAAGCCATTCCACTAAGCCAAGTTTCAGACGAAGCTTTTGCCAAAGAAATTATGGGTAAAGGTATTGCTGTAAAACCAAGCAAGGGTGAAGCACATGCTCCTTGTGATGGTAAGGTAACAGCTATTTTCCCAAGTAAGCATGCCATTGGAATTACCTCAACAGGTGGAGCTGAGATCCTCATCCACATCGGTATGGATACAGTTAACCTAAATGGTGAATTCTTTGACCTTAAGGTTGTTCAAGACCAAGAGGTTAAAAAAGGCGATCTTCTAGTAACTTTTGATATGGATGAGATTACAAAACGTGGTTACTCACTTGAAACTCCAATTATCGTTACAAACTTCATGGAATATGAAGCAATCCTACCAGTCGCAAATGGTCAGGTAGCAATTGGAGATGAAATCATCCAAGTTGAAGCCAAGGAAGAAGAAAAGAAAGCCAGCTAAGACAAGCTGGTAATATTTGATAGTAATTGATAGTAGTTTTTAAACTTACCCCTTAAATATAGTGAAAAAGACCAGCCCTAAGGTTGGTCTTTTTGCTGTATTTTTAACTATAGTTGTTCGAGATTTTCTTCCTTGAAGTCCTTACCAAAGTCAGCCATCTCCCAAACCGCCTCTGTCTCGTGGTGGTCTGTAATTTCACCTGCCTGATTGTAAATATCAAGGGCAACCTTTCCTGAAAAGCGGAGGTAGGCTCCGTTGAAACCGACAAGTTTAGCTAAAAATTTCTTAAAGCCACTAATTTGGTCAATCATCTTGTCATGGGTGATAACATTTTCGACTGTATAGGTAACCTTATAGTGATTTTTTTGATCATTGTAGTCGTAGACTAATTTTTTATAATAAGTACGGCCAGTTACAGGCTCTGTAGTCTGATCATCTTCTGTATAGGTCATAAAGTCAGTATTATCGGCCAAAATTTCTTCATTGCGAGCCAGAAGAAAGACCGGGATTTCCTTGTGGCCATAAGCCTTTTCACTAAACATGTATGAGTTGATAACAGTATAGTCATCAATATTTGCCCGGCCCCAGTACCAGTGGTTCATAACCTTCATAAGGGGTACATTGCCCCAGTTGTGGTCGTGGTAGCCGCTACCCTTAAGGCTTACTGTCTGGTCCCCTTTTTTAGTAATCTGTACCTCGGTAGATCCCCTTGGAACACTAGGCAGCCAACCAAAGATTGACTCTTCTTGGCCAAAGAGGATACCAATTTCTGGCCTCCAGGCTGGAGTTATACCGTCAAGCTTAATAGTAGCCTCGTACTTGTTACCGAAAAAGCCAATTTCATAGTGGTGTAAATCACCCTTGAAATAATTCTTTCCAATGGTAACATCGCAAGTTTCTTCTGAGGCCTTAAAGTCAGCCGCCTCAAAATCAAGCTTTTCATAGTCCTTACTACCATCCGGGTGGGTCCATTCAAGCTCCACAAAGGGTCTTGCCCCAGGCTTTGGATTTACAATTGACTTAGCATAGTAGGTGATTACAAGCTTTGAGCCATCATCCAAAAGAGCATCATAATACCACCATTCATAAGATTCTTGGTCGGGATCCATCCTCTTACCGTCCTCTGACGGGTGGATATGGTTCCTTTCAAGTCCTGCTTTTTTAAAGTCATCGTCAGTGTTTGCTAGTCTTACCGGTTTTACCATGTCTAGTCCCTCGCTTTCTGTGCCATCATTATAGCACTAGCTGGTTTATAAGCAAAAAATAAGATAGAAAATATTTAAAAATTATATTCTTCCTTTATATTTTGACGGAGAAAGCAAAGGTTATATAATAGGGTAAAAATCAGTGGAGGAAATGAGTATGATTAGAGAATTTTCAAGGGTTATTATCAAGGACGCAGAAGGTGACTACTTAATTTTAAAGGATAGGGAAAGGCCATGGAATTTTCCCGGGGGAAAACAAGAGGCAGGAGAGTTTCCTGAGGACTGTGCCAAACGTGAACTAAAGGAAGAGCTTGATCTTGAAGTCTCAGACCTTGAGGAAATCTATACAGATACCTTTCTTTTTGATAATTTAGAGTGGAAGGCACATTTTTTCTTTGCCGGTAAGGCTTGCGGGAAAGTTACCATCAATGAACCAGGCAAAATCAAAGGAGTTCAATTTGTTTCAGATTTATCAGATGTTGACTTCTCAAAACCCCTCAAGCCCCTTTTAGACTACCTGCAAGAAAGTGGTCCCCTGGATAATAAAACAACCGACTGGTTGTAAAGGTGAGCAGAACTTAGTTCTGCTTTTTTTCTTTTGATGCCTTCTAATAAATTGATTTCTGCTATATAATTAAATTAATAAATAAGTTGATAAATAAGTTGATAAATAAATTATTAAGGGCACAAATTTAAGCTTAAATAGACCTATCAAATAACCAGGCAAGTTTTTAGAAAGGGCAGCAGATGAACGAGGATACCTTTGAAAAAGAGTTAATTAAACATATAACTGAGATTAACGGTAGTAAGCAGTGGTCTTATGAAGAAAATATTAAGGATACGGCTGGACTTTGGGATAATTTTAGAAGGATTCTTAACCAGCACAATCAGGACAAGTTAGAAAACCCTCTAAGTGATCTGGAATTTGCCCAGGTTAAGGATAGGATATCAGCTCTTGAGTCACCCTATCAGGCAGGCCAGTTCCTTTACGGGCTAAACGGGGTGTCTCAGGTTGAGGTTACCCTTGATAAGGGCGACTTGGTTTTTCTTACGGTCTTTGACCAAAGGGAGATTGGAGCGGGAAATACTATCTATCAGGTGG
Organism: Streptococcaceae bacterium ESL0687; assembly: GCA_029392475.1. NCBI lineage: Bacteria > Bacillati > Bacillota > Bacilli > Lactobacillales > Streptococcaceae > Streptococcaceae bacterium ESL0687. The sequence continues at coordinate 997,637 of CP113940.1, read as the reverse complement.
TTAACCAGATTCAGCGGGACCCTGTTATTATAGGCAAGCAAAAAAGGCGCTTTGATACTACTCTTTTGATTAATGGTCTGCCGATTATTCAGATTGAGGAGAAGACGGATTCTCATGATGTCAATGAGGCCCTTAATCAGATGCATCAGTATGCCCATGAGGGTCAATATGGCGATATTTTTTCGACCCTGCAGATTCTTGTGGCCATAACTCCTAATAATGTTAAGTATATGGCCAATGCCCCGGCTGATAAGTTTAATAAGGATTTTGCCTTTAACTGGCAGCGGAAGAGTGATAATTCTATTGTCCGCAACTGGCGCGAGTTTGCGGACGCCATGCTTAGTATTCCCATGGCCCATCAGATGGCGACTAACTACATGATTCTTGACGGAACCAAGAATAAGAATATGCTTAAGGTCATGCGTCCCTACCAGGTTTATGCCACTCAAAATGTTCTTGAGTCCCTTAAAAAAGTTGATTTTGACTTAGGTACAAATAAGGTCGGCTATATTTGGCATACAACAGGTTCTGGAAAGACCATTACAAGTTTTAAAACAGCCTGGCTGGCAAGTAGGATGCCAAAGGTTGATAAGGTGGTTTTTGTGGTCGACCGAATCGCCTTAACCAAACAAACCTATGAAAATTACCTGGCCTATGATCCAGATGGGGATATGGATAATTCACAGCTTGGAAATGTTAAAGGAACAGAGTCGACAAGAGATTTGAAAAGAAAACTTGAAAGTAAGGGACAGGGTATCATTGTGACCTCGGTTCAAAAACTAGTTACCTTAATCAAGGATAAAAACTTCAAGGCACCTGATAAGAATATTGTCTTTGTGGTCGATGAAGCCCATAGGTCAACAGGTGGTGATAGCTTTAAAAATATTCAAGATTTCTTTAAACGAGCAGCTTGGGTTGGTTATACGGGAACACCCATGTTCGATAAGATAATCAAAGGTCAAGGGACAGAGCACATTTTTGGCCCCCTCCTCCATGCTTATACTATCAGAGAAGCCATAGCAGACCGCAATGTTCTAGGCTTCAAGGTTGACTTTGAAACAACGCTTGATGAAGAGAAGATTAGAAAGGTATATCTGCCAGATCTTTATAAGAGAGAGCACCCAGATTGGTCTGAGGCTAAAATTCTTAGGCAGATTGATAAATTATCCCCTGAAGGACTTGATGAGGAATTCGGCCCAACCTTCTATGACCGAAACGAGGAACATGTAAGACTAGTTGTTGAAGATATCTTTAAAAACTGGCGCAACCGCTCCAATGAAGGTAAGTACAATGCCCTTCTAACAACCAAGGTAGGAGGGATGCATCCATCAACTCCTATGGCCATGATGTACTTTAGGGAGTTTCAAAGGGTCAATGAGCTTAACCGTAAACTTGGTAAGACAACCCTTAAGGTAGGAATCACCTTCGCCCAAGATACTTCCAACTCAAATACTCAACTTGAGACCAATGAAGGCCTTCATGAGGCTGTAAGAGCCTATAACAAGGAGTTTGGGACTAGCTTTGATATGGCTGACCTTGCAGGCTACACTCAAGATTTAACCACCCGCCTTAATAAAACAGCCCTTGATAAAAACTACCTGGATCTAGTCATCGTTGTCGACCAGCTTCTTACAGGTTTTGATGCTCCGGAGCTTAATACCCTCTATGTGGACAGGACCCTAAAGGGGGCCGGATTAATCCAGGCCTACTCAAGGACTAATAGAATCGCAAATCTCCAGGAAAAACCTTGGGGCCGGGTTATCAACTACCGCTGGCCTGCTCAAAATGAAATCCTCATGAATGAAGCCTTGGCCATTTATGCCAATAGGGACTCAGCTCAGATGACTGACGAGGAGCGTAAGAAATTTCTTGATAATGAGAAAATTTTAGCTAAGTCCTTTACAGAAGTTATTGCAGGCGTTAAAAAGACCGTAACAGATCTTAGGGAGTTAACAATCGACTTTAATGAACTTCCAAAGGGAGAAGCTGACAAGATGCGCATGGCCGCTCGTCTTGGTTCCTACAATAGGGGAGTCGCAAAACTCAAGCAGTATGACCCAGAAGATGTAGGTGGAGTCATTGAAGGATTTGACTATGATAGACCCGACCTTCTAATCAAAGCCCTTGGAATGTCCCCTCAAGAAGAAAGTAATCTGACGGGGTATTTGGCTAATGAGTTAAAAGAATACCTGGCCGTCAAAGAAGACATCCCGGTCTATCAGGTCGACCTTAAAATGACCCACGTTAAGGATGTCAAAATTAACTATGACTACCTAACTGAGCTAGTCGAACGACTCCTAAATGAAGTCCACTATAACAAGGCCGATGAAGCTCGTGCTACCGGTCAAGAAATTATTCGTTTCGCTGACGGACTTGAAGACAGGGCCTATGCCCACAAGATTAAAAATACCGTTAAGGTCATTATTGACAAGTCCTACGTCCTTGACGCCTATCCTGCCAAGCTTTCAAGTGCAGGACAGGTAATTGAAGAGGCTAATAACAAGGCCCTTGATATAAGATTTAGAGAGTTTCGGATTAACTGGGGGATTGATGAGGTCATAAGTAGCAGGGAACTTAAAAAACTTGTCCTTGGTCACCGCTTTGGTCAGGCAGACCTTGATGATGGAGGTCAAATTACTGATCTAATCACAGACTCAATTGGAAGCTATAAGGAGTTGGCCAAGGATCAATCAGTCAGAGACTTAAGCGGCATCCGCTACCGCAATAGCCTGCGTAAGGCCATCTATGACCTAGCAGACAGCCTAGTCAATAATGAAGAATAATAAGTAATAGTAGTAACTAACAAAGATAAAAAACAAGAAAAATAATAACTAGAATGGATAAAAAATGTCAGAAAATAGATTACAGTCAATAACCTCAAAACTTTGGGCCATGGCTAATGAACTTAGGGGAAATATGGATGCAGGAGAGTTTAAAAACTACATCCTATCCTTCATGTTCTACCGCTACCTATCAGAGCACCAAGAAGCCTATTTGGTCAACCAAAACATCCTTGATTTAAAGCCAGGAGAAAGCCCTAATGATGCCTACCTAAGACTTGCGGTAGGTGACGATTTACAGGATTACCTGGAAGATATTTCATCAAGCCTAGGCTACGCCATTGAGCCAGCTGATACCTGGGTTAGCCTTAATCAAAAAATTGAAAACCTAGAAATCATCCCCAGTGACTACCAGGATCTTTTTGACCACTTTAACAAGAATGTTTCCTTAAACAAGGGAGCAAAGTCAGACTTTGAAGGAGTTTTCTCAGACATCAACCTGGGAGATTCCCGCCTGGGTGCTTCAACCACTGCGCGTGCCAAGTCCTTAAATGGAATTGTAGGCCTTGTTAATGAGATCGAATATAAGTCTGACGAGGGGCGTGATATTCTAGGTGAAATCTATGAGTATCTCATCGGCCAATTTGCGGCCAGTGCTGGTAAAAAGGGAGGGGAGTTCTATACCCCTCATCAGGTCAGCCGCATCCTTGCAAAGCTTGTAACCCGTGACCTTGAAGAAAATGACCAAAGTTTTTCAGTCTATGACCCAACCATGGGTTCAGGATCTCTTCTTCTGACAGTAAGAGATGAGGTTCCAGGAGGAAACAAGGCTGGTAAAATCAAGTTTTACGGTCAAGAACTCAACACCACAACCTATAACTTGGCCCGGATGAACCTTATGATGCACGGGGTTTCTTATAATAATATGACCCTCCACAATGGTGACACCCTTGAATCCGACTGGCCTGACGGAGTTAACGCTCAGGGGATAGACCAGCCTAGAAGCTTTGACGCAGTTGTCGCAAACCCTCCTTATTCAGCCAAGTGGGACAATTCAGAGTCAAAACTCAAGGACCCAAGATTCTCCGACTACGGAAAACTTGCTCCTAAGACCAAGGCTGACTTCGCCTTCATCCTCCACGGCCTTTACCACCTCAATAGTGAAGGAGTCATGGCCATCGTCCTCCCCCACGGTGTGCTCTTTAGAGGGGCAGCAGAAGGTAAGATTCGGGAGACCTTGATTGAAAAGAACTTTTTGGATGCTGTCATTGGGCTTCCCGCTAATCTTTTTTATGGAACTTCCATCCCAACCTCAGTTTTGGTCTTTAAGAAAAACAAGCAAAATCGCGATGTCCTCTTCATTGATGCAAGTAATGACTTTGACAAGGGGAAAAATCAAAATACTTTAAATGATACGCAGGTTGAAAAAATCCTTAAGGCTTATACCGACCGCAAGGATCTTGATAAATATGCTCATTTGGCAACTTTTGAGGAAATCAAGGAAAATGACTACAACCTAAATATCCCACGATATGTCGATACTTTTGAAGAAGAAGAACCTGTTGATATGGTGGCTCTGGCTCAAAGTATGAAGGAGCTTGATGCAGAAATCACGGCCCAAGAGGAAATATTTAAGGGCATGCTTGAAGAGCTTGAAGAAACACCAGAAAACAAGGCCATGCTTGATTTGATGATTGACCTCTTTAGCCCTAGTAAAACTCCAGACAAAGGAGCAGACTAATGGCCAAAAAAGAAAAACCCCAACTAAGATTTAAAGGCTTTGAAGGGGAGTGGGAAGAAGAGAAATTTGATAATTTATTTGATTTGTCAGTTCCGACTAATTCATTATCACGTGAAAATCTAGTATATGATGAAGGAAAAATTAAAAATATCCATTATGGTGATATTTTGACAAAATTTAATTCTGTTTTAGATGCTTCAGATAAGATGATTCCGTATATAAGGGGAGCATCTGAAGATAAATTTAAAAAATCTTTTTTAAAAGATGGAGATATTGTTATAGCGGATGCTGCCGAAGATGAGAGTGTTGGAAAATCCATAGAAGTATGTAATGTTAAAAAACATCCTATTGTAGCAGGTTTACATACTATTGTAGCCCGTCCAAAAAATATTTTTGCTCCCTTATATTTAGGGCATTATCTTAATAGTAAAATTTATCATGAATCATTATATAAATTGATGCAGGGTACAAAAGTTTTATCATTGAGTAAGACAAATATATCTAAAACTTCGGTCTGTTTTCCAGATTATAAAGAACAAGAAAAAATCGGAGCCTTCTTTGCCCAGCTGGATAAGTTAATCGCCTTGTATGAAAAGAGACTGGCAGACCTTAAAGAAATGAAAAAAGGCTACCTCCAAAAAATGTTCCCAGCCCCAGGACAAAAAATCCCACAACTTAGATTCCAAGAATTTGAAGGGGAGTGGGAGATGTGTAAATTAAAAGATAAGAGCGTTATTTCAGCAGGTGGAGATATGCCTAAAAAAGCATCCAAAAAGAGAGGGAAGTACCCAATTCTTGCAAACTCTTTATTGAACAATGGTGTCGTTGGATATTCTGATAGTTACAAGGTAGAAGCACCAGCAGTAACAGTAACAGGTAGGGGAGATGTTGGTTTTGCACGTGCTCAAATAAATAATTTTACTCCAGTAGTTCGTTTGTTGACTATAAAATCAAAATTTAATATTTACTTTTTAGAAAATTATATAAATATATGCAATCCTTTTATAGAATCTACTGGTGTTCCTCAATTAACGGTCCCACAGTTGGGACAATATAAAATAATTTTCCCTTCCCTCCCAGAACAGGAAAAAATCGGAACCTTCTTTGCAGATTTTGATAAAAAAATTAATCAAGCAGAGAAAAAACTTGACCAGCTTAAAACCCTTAAAAAAGGATTTTTACAAAAAATGTTTGTTTAAAAGCACGTAACTACGTGCTTTTTTGTTTGCCAGGTTTTTCGGTCTTGTGGGAATAAATCCACATGGTATCATATAGTATATGGGGGATATTGTTATAAAAATAATTTTAAAATTTTAAAAAAAGAAAGGTTAAATATGAAATATGAAAGGATTTAGGAGGATTATTGTATATGGCTAATGAAAAGATGTTGAGTGTGCCAATTCCAACAGATTTGGATGGTTATTCTGCTTTCCAATGTTCATTGTGTAGCGAGTTATTTAAGATAACACCTACTGACTTTGAAGATAAATCTCAAATTCAAATTTGGTGCCCAAGCTGTGGGTTAATTCCTGATAGTATAATTACTGAGGAAATTAGAGAACTTTCGTTAAAAATTGCTAAGAATCATGTATTAAATCTTTTTAATGGTTTCAATATAAAATTGGAAGAAAGATTCAAAGATGGGAGTATAAAATATAAAGCTGGTAAAAAAATAAAAGAGGAACCTACAGATCAACTTGTTTCGAGAATAGATATTTTAGAAATTCAAACTTATGAATGTTGCCATAAAGAGGCTAAAATTAGTCCAGGTTTGAAAATGATAGGAGGCTATTGTCCTTTTTGTGGAGAAATGCAAAATGGAAATTAACAAAAAAGATTTAAAAAAAATAAGCAAAAGATTTAGATTACTGGCTTCGGGAGTTATTAATGCTCATCACGGTGAGGTTGACTCTAAAATTAAAATGTTTGTTGAATATATTGATAATACACCAATAATTAGTGAATACATCCAAAGTGTTTATGTAGAACGTCCTAATTTGAGAAATGAAATTTTTGAGACATCTCAATATTATGGTTATATTTTGGATACCGGTGATACACCGGAACAAGAAATTAGTTCTATTTACCAAATTTTGAAAGTGATTAGTGAAGATGATTCTGTTCAAACTCATATTCTTGGTCGGGGCTATACATCTTCCAGGAAGTATCAAGATATGGTTAAAGAATTTGGGAATCGAGTCTTTACACCTTTTGTAAATATGGTTGAGGAATATTTATCCGAGATTTCAATAGACATGGGATATGATGAGGAGAATAAATTTGTGATAAATGTAAGTGGTGGTCAAGCCCAAGTAAACATTTCTAATGATAACAGTACTTTAAAGGCAACGCAAAATATTCAGGTAAACCAGTCAGATATTGATGAATGTATTTCTGAATTAAAGGCTAACGTTGAAAAAGAACTATCTGATAATGTAGTTATTCAAGGTGTTATAATGGATAATATTAGACTCATAGAATCTGAGAGAGAGGAAACGCAACCCAAAAAGCAAATTATTAAGACAGCAATTAATACAATCCAGGTTGTATTAAAGGGCGTACCAATGGCAGCTGCTGCAGCTGAGGCTGCCCAAAAATTACATGGCTTAATAATATCTTTATTCAACTAGGATAAATATGAAAATATTATAGTTTGATATTTTATTTTAGTATCTTTGAAAAGTATTCCAATTATACCCCATACTGAATTTTAAAAAAATATTTCTATCAAAAAGCATGCCCTGCATGCTTTTTCTTGTATTTACTACCTGCTCTGCTAGAATTAACCTAATAAGTTATAAAGGAAGTGTATGTATGATGTGTATGAAAAGATTTTTAAGGGTTGGTCTTTGTAGTTCGGGTCTGCTTGCTCTTGCTCTTTTGATAGGGTGCGGGCGGTCGACTGCTGGTCATAATGAAACCAGTTCAAGTAGTGAGATTAAGTCGTCCAGTCAAATATCTTCTGAATCTATTATTGAATCTATTATTGAATCAACTACTGAATCGACTACTAAATCAGATGAGGCGTCATCCAGTCAGTCTTCTCAGTCTTCAAAAGATACACAAGATGCAGCAGTAGCCCAGGACGTGTGGAATGAGGGCAAGGCTCAAGGTTTACGGGACTTTATGGTAACTTGGGGGCAGGAGATGAACCAGACCTACCAGGAGTACGGGCTTGGTAATGATGTTGACCTCTATGGTCTTAAGCTGCCTGATGATATTTTGGGAGCTAGCTCCTGGAAGGCAGCTCTTGACAATGAGCCTCTGAATCTTAAGTGGTCTACAAGTGGTCATGCGGACGGAGCTTACGCCCTTGTTGCTGTCTATTCTGATGCGGCTACCATGCCTTATCTGAAAAAACATGTCTACTTCTTTACCATAAATGAGGGAGTGCCTAAGGTTTTTGTGACCATGCAAAACCAGGGAAATGATAATAGCTATCTGAATCTTTCGGAGACTGAAAATGAGGCTTTAAGGTCTTATTTTAGCCAGCTTGTGACTGCCTCTTAAGCTAGTATATAGTAAGCTTATGTTAGGGCTTTCTTATTTGACTTATAATCCACAAGAGTATAAGATTTAATTGTTAAGAAGATTTATCCTTATGAAAATATATCTGTGTTTTCATAAGAATCTTTCTTGTTTCTTAGCGACTAGTGTGTATGTAGTAATGTAACTATTGTGTTTGTGTTAGATGAGAGAGGGAGGATAAGTAATGTATAAGGAATTAAAGGGTAAGGAAGCTACTTATTATGTGATGAATCCAGATCCTGTTTTTGGGTCAACTGCCATTGTTATTGAAAGGGCAGGTAAGGGGCTTTTGGTTGATACTCAGTTTTCAAAGCACGATGCTGATAAGATTGTAGCTCTTGTTCGTGACCGAGGGATTGAGATTGAAACCATCTATATCTCTTACAGTGATCCAGACTACTACTTTGGAACAGACCAGGTTAAAAAGGCTTTTCCTAATGCGCGTGTTCTTGCGACTGCGTCAAATATTGAACGTATTAAAGACTCTTATGAGGCAAAGCTTACCGTTTGGGCTGATACCTTAAAGGACGGAGCACCAGATAAGATTATTATTCCTGAGGAAGTTAAGGATAAGGTTAGTCTTGAAGGTTTGGACTTTGAAATTTACGGGGCAGATCCTAAGAAACAAACCCTTTATGAAAGACAGGATAAGATTCTTCTAGGTGGGATTTTAGTGGCTGTGGGAAGTCATTTGTTCATGGCTGATACTAAGACTATTGAGAGCCAAAAGGCTTGGATTAAGGATTTAGATGGTTTATTATCTCTTGAGCCTGAGACTGTTATTCCTGGTCACTTTAGAGTGGGAGCTGATTTTTCTGAAAGAAATATCAAAGCAACCCGTGACTATATTGAAAAATTCATCAAGGTTGAGGAAGAAAGCCAAACCAGCCAAGAGATTATTGATAAAATGAAGGAAATCTACCCAAGTCTTCCCGAAGGAAGCCTTGATATGAGTGCCAAGGTTGTAACTGGCGAAATGAAGTGGGACTAAGAGTTCTGAGGAGGACTAGACATGGTAAAGACTTTTAAGGATTTAGTTGGAAAGACTGCAGAAGTTAGGTTTGAAGGAACACAGATTGCCTTTAAACTTGAGTATTTGACTGAGGACTCTATGCGCTGGACTGCTCTTGACCAGGACAAGGGAAATACTGAACTTGAGAAGATTTATCCGGCTGATATTAGAGACGGTGTTATTGCGGTCAACTGGATTGAAAAGGCTGGAGCTAGCGTGTCTCACACCATTGACCTTAAAGAAGGCAAGGTTTGGTCTTTTGTCAACTGGCCTGACGACAAGTCTTACGGGGGACGTGGTCTTGTTTACTACCACGGAAGTTTTAAACTTACAAGTGAGCTGTAAGACTAATAAGACTGATAAGATAGGACAAGATAAGCCGGCTTGCTTGCTTGTTCAATAAAGGAGGTTGTGATGAATAAGGATTTATCAAAAGATAAGGATATAGAAGAACAAGTTTTCTACTTAAAGGCGCGCGGGGCTGATGCTGAGGCTGTCTTTGTGCCAACAAGTGAGGAAATGATGGTACTTGAAGGGTCTCATAGGACACCCAAACCTACCAGTGCAAGTTTTACTAAATATGACCTCCTTGATCAGCTAATCGAGGTTGGAACCATTAATGAAGCTGGTCTTTTCCTCAAGGATTTTACCTTTAACTCACCTTCTGAAGCAGCAGAGATTGTTGCGGGAAGCCCTTATGACGGGCCTAAGGAATGGAAGGACCAGTCAGGTCGAAGTCTTGAAGATTTTCTGGACTAGGTTTAATTAAGATAAGCAAAAAGCTAGATATAATTTCTAGCTTTTTTATAAAATTTTATTGCTTTACTAGAAAATAGGTCTTTAGACTGATGATGACCTTCATATACTGTGCTATCATTTAACCCATAGTCAAGTTACTCCTAGTAAAGACTCCTAAAAATAAACTCTTAAAAAATGAAAAAGCCGAGAAATCTTCTCGGTTTTTTTATTTTTTCTATATTAATAGAATTATTGGGGCCACTTAAGGTTTAAGAGATCCATGGTTTCCTGGTAGGCTGTTTCAATCCGGCTTCTTTTTTCTTCTCCTAGGGAGTTTGCATATTTGCCGCCAGGCAGATAGTCCTCAGCTAGAAGTACCTGGTAGTCATAGGCCTGGTAGCCTTCAAAGTATCTGCCAGGAATGGGTTCTCTTGACACCCAGGTTGGATGGGCCTTAATACTTGTAATGCTTGTCTTGTCGCCTGTTTTTTCAAGGTCAAGATCCATTATAACCCCGCGCTCTGTCCAGTAGTTTTCAAGAGTTTCATAACGTTGGTTGGATAGGAGGTTCCCCATTGAGTAGATAATAAATTTTTTGTCCCCGTTTTTATCAATAATTTCAGTTGGTTCAATAACATGAGGATGTCCCCCAAAAATAATATCTGCCCCCCAGTCAATCATCTGATGGTAAAGGTTTACTTGTTCATCTGTTGGACTGAGTCTATATTCTTCCCCCATTTGGGGCATAACAATCACAAAATCTGCCATTTCTTTGGCTTTTTTGATTTCAGCCTGGACTTTTTCAGGATTTAAGTCCTTGAGGTACTTGTTGTAGTCCTCTGTGCTTATTGATTGTTCAATTCCGTTAAAGCCGTAGCTATAGGCCAGAAGGGCAATTTTTATGCCGTTTACGTCTTTGACAAGGATTTGGTCATCATTAGGACTTACTCCGATGTAGTCCATGCCTGCTTTTTTGATGGCATTTGCGGTATAGGTAAGACCTGATAGACCTGTATCAAGGATATGATTGTGGCCGAGGTCTAAGACGTCAAAGCCTGCGTCCTTAATACTTGAGAGAACTTCTTCTGGGGCATTAAAGATGGGATAGCCTGCAAGTTCCCTTTGGGGGTTGATGGTTCCTTCAAAGTCACCCAGGGCCAAATCGGCTGATGAAATTAAAGGCTTTACTAGCTCATAGTCATTGTCAAAGTCATATCTACTTCCGTCCCAGGCACTCCCGTATACGATATTGTGGTAGAGCATGTCGCCACTTGCGGTGATTTTGGCTTTTTTACTTTCTGTTGTCTCTTTTTTCTGGCTGCTGGTGTCTTTCTTCTTAGCTGTTTTTTGTTTGTTGGTAGTCGTCTCCTTACTTTCAGCCATGGTCTCTGACTTTTTAAGTCCCGGACTGACCAGTAAAACTAGGGGGAGAACGATAGCAGTTGCCACAAGGGCAACCGTTACCGATTTTTTAAGTGAGAAGTGCTGTTTATTTTCCATGGGAGTGTCCTCCTTGTTCTAAGCCCTTAGGCCTTGTTTGCTTTCAATTTTACTTCCTGTTTTGACTAGAACAGGTTTTTATACATTATTTTCCAGTCCAAAGTCTGCCTTTAATAGTTTTTCCAGGACCTGGGCCTGATCAAGCTGGTCGTGAACATTTGAAATAATTAGTAAAATATTTACGGCATCCTGCCTGTTTGAAAAGTCAAAGCGCCTATCCTCTTTTTTGGCTGCTGGCCTATAGATCTTTTGAATCTGCTTGAGGTCATTTACTAGGTCTTTGGTTGACCTGTCCCTCTTAGCTTTTTTGTTATCGCCTTCTTGGGTCCTTAAAATAATGACTGGGTTTTCTTGATTGAATAGCCCTTCAATCAGCATGTGGTCGGAAAGTCTACTTTGACTGAGCTCCCTCAGGTGGGCGAAGACGTCTGCTCCAAGGCTTGAAACCAGTCCGTAGTAGTTGTAAAGGAGGTAGTCTTCGGTAAGTTTTTCCTGAACCCTTTGGTTAATGATCCGTGTGGCCAGGGCTTCCCTAAGTTTTTCCAGACGAATTTTGCTAGAAAGTGCCTCCTCTTCTAGCCTTGGTCCTGAAATTCTACCGTCAGTTGCCAAAAGGTATCCTTCGAGGGCTAGGATTTCATTTAATTTATCCAGCCTGTCCTCCAAATACCTGTCTTCCTTGAGGGCATAAAGGCCAGGGTAGTTGGCCCTTTCAATCAACTTGATGACGGGATAGGGTGACTTGCTGTAGTCACAGATGGTCACAAGAGTTTCTGCCAGTCTCCTTTGTCTGTTATTTGTGAACCTATCTTTTTCATCCTGCTGACTAATAAGGTTTCCTTCTTGTAAAAGTCTTAAAATACTTGCTTCAGGTAGATCTTCCACCAGAATCCGAGTTAGTTCCTCGATTGTTTTTCTATCAATATTATTCATAGCTTAATTTTAGCACTATCTTAGCAAAAGAGCATAAATAAACCTTATAGCCTTTAAAGTATGCATAAATTATAAAAAAAGCAAATGATTTTCAAGGGGGCAAAAATTTTTCAGCCATCTTGCTTTTAGCCCTAATTTTTAGTAAAATTATCAGGTAGCAAAAAAATCATCCACCCTTAGTGTAATGGATATCACGCAAGATTCCGGTTCTTGAGACAGCGGTTCGACTCCGTTAGGGTGGATAATAAAACGGACAGAATCCTTAGGTAGGATTATAAACATTCTTGTTGGCGCAAAATTACTAGTAAAATCAGTAAATCCAGTAAAGCCAGCCAAATAATTGAAAGAACTTAGTCGTAGGCAGGAGGAAAACCTTTAGAACTCTAGCTATAAGTTACAACCCCTAAAGCTTGGATAAATCCTTGAATGTGGTTGACTTTAGTGCTGCTTGCTGACTAGGTGCTTTTATTTGTAGGGCTTGCCTTACAGGGAAATTCAAAGCCAATAAGGTGATGAGATAGTATAAGATAGCAATAGTAAAAGAGGATAAAATGGAATTACAATTTTTAGGTACAGGGGCAGGAATGCCCTCTAGGCAGCGAAATGTGACAAGCATGGTCTTGAAGCTTTTAGATGAGCGTAATGAAATGTGGATGTTTGACTGCGGGGAAGCAACCCAGCACCAAATTTTAGAAACTCCCTTGAAACCACGTAAAATCAATAAGATTTTTATTACTCACATGCACGGAGATCATATTTACGGCCTTCCTGGTTTTCTTTCAAGTAGGGGCTTTCTGAGTGGGGACGAGCAGGTGGACCTTGACCTTTACGGGCCAGCAGGAATTAAGGACTATGTAATGACAAGCCTTAGACTCTCGCAAACTAAACTTCCATATCGGATTAACTTCCATGAGCTGACACCATCTGATGAGGGTCTAATCTTTGAGGATGCGACCTTTGAAGTCTACATGGCCCCACTTGATCACGGAATTATTTCCTACGGCTACCGAGTGGTCGAAAAAGATAAGGTTGGTGAATTAGACGCTAATGCCCTCCGTGAGGCAGGAGTTCCCTTTGGACCACTTTTTGGAAAAATTAAAAATGGTCAAGATGTGGTTCTTGACGATGGTAGAAAAATTGTAGCTGCAGACTTTATCGGAGCTGATAAGCCTGGGAAAATCGTGACTATTTTAGGTGATACCAGAAGGTGTGATTCGACCATTCGCCTGGCCATTGGTTCAGATGTTTTAGTCCATGAGGCGACCTATGAGGAAAGAGAAGCAAGGATTGCTAGAAATCATGCCCACTCAACCACCAAACAGGCTGCAGAAATTGCTAGTGCGGCTCAGGTTAAAAAACTGCTCTTGACCCATATTTCTGCCCGCTATGTTGGTCCTGAGGCCAAAAGGCTTGAGGCAGAAGCCAAGAAGTATTTTGCAAACAGTCATGTAGTCAAAGATCTTGAGGAAGTTGAAATCTAATGAAGCTAGAAACAGTAGTAATTACAGGGGCATCAGGTGGACTTGCAAGTTCTCTTGTTGATCAAATTGAAGCCCGTCATATTATTCTTTTATCTCGCAATATTGAGCCCCTTTTAGAGCGCTATAAGGATAGGTCTAATATCCACATGTATGAGTGTGATATTACTGACGACAAGCAGGTTGGTATTGTTTGTAGTAATGTCAGCAGGCAGTTTGGCCCAGTTGACCTTTTAATTAACAATGCAGGCTACGGGGATTTTAAGAATTTCATGGCCTACTCATATGATGAGATAAATGCCATGTTTGAGGTCAATGTCCTGGCCCTTATGAATATTACCAGAAGGTTTTTACCGGGCATGAAGCAGCAGAAGTCAGGGCAAATTATAAATATTGCCTCAATGGCTGGTAAGATGGCCACTGCCAACTCAAGCATCTACTCGGCAACAAAATTTGCGGTCATTGGCTTTTCAAATGCCCTAAGGCTTGAACTTAAGGGTTCAAACGTCATTGTCACAACAGTGAATCCTGGACCAATTAAAACTAAGTTCTTTGAAAGGGCTGATGAAAGTGGGGACTACCTGAAAAAGGTTGGCTTTATTATCCTAGACCCCAATAAGGTTGCCAGGAAAATTGTTAAAAATATTGGTAAAAACAAGAGGGAAATTAACCTTCCAAAAATCATGGCTCTTGGAGCCCAGGCCTATAATCTTTTTCCAAAATTAGGTGATTTTTTGGCAGGAGGTCTTTTTAACCTTAAATAATCTGCAAGGAATAGGAGGGTTTTATGATAGAAGCAAGTAAGGATTGGATTTTGGACAGTCAGTCCTATGATCCAGCCTTTGAACAAGTAATCAAGGACAATAAATTAAATAGTTTGAGCGGTCAAATCCTTTGGAATAGGGGAATTGATGATGAAAAGAAGGTGGCTGACTTTTTAAATCCAAGTCTTGATGGTCTTCATGATCCCTTTTTACTCAATGATATGAGACCAGCCGTTGACCGAATTTTAGCTGCCATTGAAGCGGGCGAAAATATTTTAATCTACGGGGATTATGATGCTGACGGGATGACCTCGGCCTCTGTTATTAAAACAGCCCTAGATGAGCTTGGGGCTGAGTCTGTCGTCTACCTGCCCAACCGTTTTACAGATGGTTACGGGCCTAACCAGGACGTCTACCAGTACTATATTGATAATGAAGCCATAAGTCTTATTATCACAGTTGATAACGGGGTGGCAGGTCTTGAGGCTATCGCTTACGCCCAAGAACGCGGGGTTGATGTCATTGTAACCGACCACCATGCCATGCCAGAAGTTCTTCCTAATGCCTATGCCATCGTCCACCCAGAACACAAGGGAGCTGACTATCCCTTTAAGCATCTAGCAGGAGTTGGGGTGGCCTTCAAGCTGGCCTGTGCCCTTTTGGAATACATTCCAACTGAGATGCTTGATCTTGTTGCTATTGGAACCATTGCTGATATGGTCAGCCTGACCGGTGAAAATAGGATTTTAGTTAAGTACGGCCTTCAGATTTTGGCTCAAACAGAACGCTTTGGTCTTCTTGAACTGATGAATCTTTCAGGGGTAGACCTAGCTGATGTCAATGAGGATACTGTAGGTTTCCAACTGGCACCAAGGCTTAATGCCCTGGGTCGTTTGGATGATCCTAATCCAGCCATCGAGCTTTTAATTGGTTGGGATGATGAGTTGATCAGCCAAATTGCCAAAGAGATTGATGACAAGAATACTGAGCGCAAGGCCTTGGTTGAAAAAATTACCAAAGAGGCCCTAGATATGATGGATGACGCCCCTGTTCAAATTCTATATAAGGAAGATTGGCACCAGGGAGTTTTAGGGATTGTTGCTGGAAGGCTACTTGAAAAGACAGGCAAACCAATCATTATTTTAAATAATGAAGAAGGAATCCTTAAGGGAAGTGCCCGCAGTCCTCTAGCCTATAATATTTTTGAGGCCCTAGATCCCATGCGGGACCTATTTATCAGCTTTGGTGGCCATGCCCAGGCAGCTGGAATGACCTTCTCCCTTGATAATCTTTTACAAATCAAGGAGGGGATGATTGACTTTATAGAAGAGCAGGAAGTTGATTTAGGCCGCAAGGACACCCTTAAATTAGACGGCGCCCTCAAGCTTTCAGATATCTCCCTTGATTTGGTCAAGGATTTAGACCTTCTTGGCCCTTACGGGATGGATAATCCCCGCCCTAGATTTTTACTGACTGACTATAGTGTTAAGGATGCAAGA
This sequence comes from Streptococcaceae bacterium ESL0687, assembly GCA_029392475.1. Classification (NCBI taxonomy): domain Bacteria; kingdom Bacillati; phylum Bacillota; class Bacilli; order Lactobacillales; family Streptococcaceae; species Streptococcaceae bacterium ESL0687. The sequence continues at coordinate 981,664 of CP113940.1, read as the reverse complement.
TCGATGGGTCAAGACGGTAGCCATTTGAAGCTTAAGCTTGAGCAGGATAAAAAAATGGTTGATGCAGTCTTTTTTGGTCATGGTCAAGAGAAGTTTGAATTTGAGCAGGCTGAGACAGAACTTGCCTTTACCCTATCTGTAAATAAGTGGAACGGAGTAAGTAGCGTCCAGCTGATGGTTATGGATGCAAGAGCTCAAGGGGTCCAACTTTTTGACCTTCGTTCTAAAAAAATAAAAATTCCATCAAATGCTTATTTATTTGATGAAAATTTGGATAATAGTGGTATAATAGACAAGGTCTTATATGTGCAGTCGACTCCAGATAATCCTAAGGCTTTGAGTAAGCTCATAAGTAGCCATGATTTTGAGGCTATTTACTTTGAAAATAGGATTAAGGACGAGTTTTATTTAACAGGAGCTGGCTCTCGTGAGCAGTTTGCAAGGCTCTATAAAACAATTTACCAGCATCCTGAGTTTGATGTTCGCCACAAACTTTCAGCCCTTTCAAGTTACTTAAAAATTCCAGGCATTTTGTTAATCAAGATGATTAAGATTTTTGAGGAACTAGAATTTGTTGAAATTCGTGATGGTATTATGACTGTTAATAAAGAAGCAAAGAAAAAGGAAATTTCTGAAAGTAAAATCTACCAGGATTTACAGGGTAAGGTTAAGGTGCAAGAATTGTTTGCCCTAAGTCCCGTTAAGGAAATTTATAGAGAATTAAAGGAAGAAAAAAATGAATCTTAAAGATTATATAGCAAGTATCCCCAACTACCCACAAGAAGGAATCACCTTCCGTGATATCTCGCCTCTTATGGCTGATGGAAATGCTTATAGCTATGCAGTGCGTGAAATTGTACAATATGCGACTGACAAGAAAATTGATATGATTGTGGGACCTGAAGCACGTGGATTTATCGTTGGATGTCCAGTAGCTGTAGAACTTGGAATCGGTTTTGCCCCAGTTCGTAAACCTGGTAAACTTCCACGTGAAGTAATCAGTGCTGACTACGAAAAAGAGTACGGTGTAGATACTTTAACAATGCACAAGGATGCAATCAAACCAGGACAACGTGTTCTAATCGTTGACGATTTACTTGCTACTGGTGGAACTGTTAAGGCTACAATCGAGATGATCGAGTCTCTTGGTGGAATCGTTGCAGGATGTGCCTTCCTAATTGAGCTAGACGACCTTAAAGGACGTGAAGCAATTGGAGACTACGACTACAAGGTTCTAATGCACTATTAATAATAAGTCGCTGTAATGGCGATTTTTTTTGCTATAACACGCCCTAGAACGCAATGTTCTGGGGATGCGCGTGAGTTTTTGAATGAGTTAAGGAGGCAGGATGTCATATTTTAATAAATACCGGGCTGGACACATTGTTCTCCCCCATGAGCTACTAAGTAATTTTCATCAACTATTTGCAAATGAATTTGACTTTGCAGTATGGTTGTTTTTCTATGAAAATGCAGAGGTTGCCCCGAGTGTTATCGCAAGGGCCCTCAACAAGCAAACTTCTGAGGTTAACTGTGCCATTAAAAACCTTCAAGAAGGTGGTTGCCTGAAAGTTACTATTTTTGAAGCTGGTGGAAGTATTGACACCATGTTTGATGCAAGCTATGCCTTTGCTAAACTTGATCAAGTCCTAGCTGCTAGCCAAGGAGACTCTAAAAGTCAAAATCTCTCAGATGGGCTCAGTGACCCAGCGGGTCAAGATATTTCCCAGGATAATTCCTTCAGAGAACTCTTGCAGAATTTTGAAAGTGAAATGGGTTCAATTACCCCCTTCCAAGTAGAGGAGATAAGAAACTGGGTTGTTGAAGATAAGTATGATCCAAATCTGATTAAGCTGGCCCTAAGAGAGGCTGTTTTAAATCGTAAAATCAGCCTTAATTATATCAGGGCCATCCTTAGAAACTGGCGCAGTGAGGGGATAAAAACGGAAGCTGACATTCGTAGAAAGCAGGACGCAAGAGCCCTTGAGGCAAGTAAGCAGGCTTCCAAACAGCCCACTCAAACTACACCTATTCCCATTCACCAGTGGAAGAAAGATGATTAAATTTCGGAAGGAGAAAGTCCATGGCTAGACCAATAGGCAAGAGAAAATTTCGTGAAGTGATGGATATTATTGCCCAGATGTATCCCGATGCCCACGGGGAACTTGTAGCAGCTACCCCCTTTCAACTACTGATTGCGACCATCCTTTCAGCCCAGGCAACAGACAAAGGAGTTAACAAGGCAACACCAGGCCTGTTTGCCAAATACCCTGATGTCCAGTCGCTTGCAGCAGCTGACATATCTGATGTTGAAGCCTTGATTAAGACAATTGGTCTTTATAGAACCAAGGCCAAGAACATTGTTGCGGCTTCTAAAAAGCTGCTTGAGGACTTTGGCGGGGAAATTCCTCTTGATAAAAAGAAACTTGAAACCCTTCCTGGAGTTGGAAGGAAGACTGCAAATGTTGTTTTAGGAGATGCCTTTGGGGTTCCTGGTATTGCTGTTGATACCCATGTAGAGCGGATTTCCAAAAGACTGCCCATTATCAAGCAGTCGGCTAGTGTTCTTGAGGTTGAAAAAAAACTAATGGAATTTTTACCTGAAGATGAGTGGGTTGTTGACCACCACAGGTTAATTTTCTTTGGGAGATACCACTGTACAGCAAGAAATCCCAAATGCTTAAATTGCCCTGTTTACCCTTATTGTGCTTACGGAAAGAAAGAATTAAATGAACAAGGATAAATTATCTTATAGATTACAAGTAGTGGGAGATTTTGTCCCCCAAGATGCCCACCTTTTGGATGTGGGAAGCGACCATGCTTATCTGCCGATTAACCTAATTAAAAGAGGTAAAATCCAGAAGGCTCTTGCAGGAGAAGTTGTGCAAGGTCCTTATGAGAGTGCCCTTAATAATGTTAAAAAAGAAGGTTTGAGTAATCAAATTGAGGTCAGACTAGCCAATGGCCTTGCGGCCTTTGAGCCTGAGGACCAGGTTACAGCCATAAGTATTGCTGGTATGGGCGGAAGCCTAATTGCTCAAATTCTTGAAGGCGGTAAAGAAAAGCTTTCAGGAGTTACAAAACTTGTCCTCCAGCCAAATAATAGCGAGAATAATCTTAGGACCTGGCTTGTGGCTAACGGTTTTACCATTGAACAAGAGGTAATCTTGGAAGAAAATGATAAAATCTATGAGGTTCTTGTAGCCGTCCACGGAAATTCTAGTCTAAGTCCTCAAGAAATCAAATTTGGTCCCTTCCTGCTTCAGGAAAAATCGGCTATTTTTAAGAAAAAATGGTTGAAAGAACTTGATAAAAATCAAAAAATCTTAAAAAACCTTAAGGAAAATAGCAAGGACCAGGACAAGGCCCAGCTAATTGAAGAGCAGATTAAGCAACTTGAGGAGGTTGTAAGATGATAGCTAGTGATTTTTTCAAGGCCTATGAGAGCTTCTGTCCCCAGGAGCTTTCCATGAAAGACGATGCCTGTGGCCTTCAAGTTGGAAGTCTTGATGGTAATCTTAAAAGGGTTCTTGTAACCTTAGATATCAGGGAAGAGACTGTTCAGGAGGCCATTGATCTTAAGGTTGACTGTATCTTAGCTAAACATGCCATAATTTTTAGACCCTTGGCCAGTCTTAATGCTAAAAATCCTCAAGAAAAAATGATTTTAGATCTTGTCAGGGCTGGAATTTCTGTCTATGTAAGCCATACTAACATTGATATTGTTAATGGTGGTTTAAATGATTATTTCTGCCAAGAGCTAGCTATTAAAAATACTACTTATTTGACTGAAACTTCAGAAAATCAAGGTATCGGCCGGATTGGTGACATTGAGGCAGAAAGCCTTGCTTCCTTCATTGAAAGAGCTAAAAAAGCCTTTGACCTTGAGACCATTCGCCTGGTTTCTTATACGGGAGACCAGTCAACAAGTATAAGAAGGGTTGCCATCTGCGGAGGTAGTGGAGGTAGTTTTTATAAGGATGCCCTTAAAAAGGGGGCTGACCTTTATATCACAGGGGATATTTACTACCATACTGGTCAGGACATGCTCAGCCAGGGACTTTTAGCCCTTGATCCGGGACACTATATTGAGAAGGCCTTTATTCCTCTTGTGGCGGCTAAACTTAGGGAGCTTACAAGTGGAGTTGAGATTTTTGAAAGTAGGGCTCGGACAAATCCGTTTATGGACCTGTAATAAAGTTTGAAATCTGACAAAACTTTCAGGTATTTACGGAAATTTTTTGCTAAAATAAGTAGGTAGATTACAAGTTATTAATGTGTCTTTTAGATGGCACAAATCCAATAATAAATATAGAAAAAGGGAGTTTCTAAATATGAAATATGAAAAGTTATTAGACCGTTTTATCTCTTATGTAAAAGTTAATACTCGTTCAGACGAAACAAGCCAAACAACTCCAAGTACTGCGAGCCAGGTTGCATTTGCCCAAAAACTTGCTGGGGAGATGGAAGAGGTTGGACTGCAAAATGTTCATTACCTAGAAAATAATGGCTATGTTATTGGTACTCTTCCGGCAAATACAGATAAAGAAAGTCGCAAAATTGGCTTTATTGCCCACATGGATACGGCTGATTTCAATGCAGAAGGCGTTAATCCGCAGATTATTGAAAACTATGATCTAAGTGTGATTGATCTTGGAGATAGTGGCTTTAAGCTCGATCCAAAGGATTTTCCAAACTTAAATAATTATGAGGGTCAAACTCTAATTACAACTGATGGAACTACTCTTTTAGGGGCTGACGATAAGAGTGGGATTGCTGAAATTATGACAGCAATTGACTACCTGGTTAAGCATCCTGAGGTAAAACACGGGGAAATTCGTGTTGGTTTTGGTCCTGACGAAGAGATTGGGATTGGGGCTAACAAATTCGACGTTGAAGATTTTGATGTTGATTTTGCCTATACTATTGACGGAGGACCCCTTGGTGAACTCCAATATGAAACCTTTAATGCTGCAGGAGCTAAGGTTCACTTCCAGGGTAAAAATGTCCACCCAGGAACTGCCAAAAATCAAATGGTCAATGCCCTTCAGCTTGCCATTGATTTCCATAATGCCCTACCAGAAGGTGCTCGTCCTGAATTAACTGAAGGTCGTGAAGGCTTCTTCCACCTGGCAGATATGTCTGGTGCTCCTGAGGAAGCAACTAGCGTTTACATCATCCGTGATCATGACCGCAAGATTTTTGAAAGCATGAAGCAGGAGATGGTTAATCTGGCTGAGAAGATGAATGAAGCCTATGATACACCTCGTGTTTCTGTTGAAATAAATGACCAGTACTACAATATGGCAGAAATTATTGAACAAGATATGTCAATTATTGACCTTGCCCAAAAGGCCATGGAAAATCTTGAAATCAAACCACTAATTGAAGCAGTTCGCGGGGGAACTGACGGAAGTAAAATCTCCTTCATGGGAATTCCTACACCAAATATTTTTGCTGGTGGAGAGAACATGCATGGGCGTTTTGAATTTGTTAGTCTTGAAACCATGGAGCAAGCAGTTGCGACAATTATTGAGATTGCAAGATTAAATGCTGAATAATTAAAGTTTATAGTAACCGGAGGATTAACTTTGTGTTATTATAAACGTAATTATAAGTTTTAGGAGATTTTGTTTATTAATGATAAAAATTTTTGGGAAATTAAGGTACCACTGGCAGCCTGAATTAAGTCTTTTAATTATCTATTGGAGTTTTGCCTTTATACCGGTGTTTTTGAGTATGGCGCTTTTGTATGAAGATACAACAAGTGCCGAACCTTCCCTGCTGTTTTTCTTGGCCTTTTTAGTTTTAATCATAGCAGGAATTCATAGGTATTTTGAGATTGTTGAAGGAAAAGATGAACTTTTAATCTATTCAAGCTTTCCTGGTTTACCTAAGAGAATTAGAATCACAAGCATTTCTAAGATTGCAGTATCTAAGCACCGCATAAAAATATATTGTGGTCGCTGGCCTAGTGGCCGGGTTTTTTATATGAAAAAATGGACCAAAAAATATTTTCTTGACGCTCTGGTTTCCAATCCTTTCTTCAAGGGAGAAACATATCTAATTGGAAATGCTGATGATTATTTCACAGCCTACGAAGATGAAGAGGCAAGAATTGCAAAAAAAAGAGGCCCTAAAGCCTAATGATTGCGTGAGTCGGGCACTCTTTGATTGATTGAATAACTTGATTGGCCTCAGGTCCTTCAAGATTATCAAGTTCATCTGACTGGTTCTTATAAAACTTAACGATTCCATTATCATGGTAGTCGAAGATTGTAGGGGCGAAGCTATGGCAAAGACCGCAGGCAATGCACTTATCAGGTAATATTTTAATTTTCATATAAAGATAGTAATAGTAAAATTGTAAAAAGTCAAATTAAAGAGAGGATGAGGCACAATGGCTAACAACAAAGAACCATGGAACAAAAAAGTATATCAAAATGATGGGAATCAAGGAGAGGGAAAGACTGCCTCAAAAAAGACAGCAAGTACTAGGTTTCTGACATTTTTAGTAATTGGACTTTTTATGATTATTGGTGTAATAATCGCTACTTTACTGTGGAGTAATCAGGTGACTGATAACTCAAAAATTTCAAATTCCTTCTATACTAGTGACTCAAGTGAACTGGTAGCAAGCACACCAGCAAGTACATCACAAGCAGCAGGAGAATCTAGCCAAGCTCCTGCAGAAAGTACACCAGCAGCATCAAGCACACCTACAAGTCAAGAGGCTGAAAGTTCAGCTCCTCAAGTTTCAAGTTCAGAAGCTGAGGCAACTTCAAGCTCAAGTGAGGTAGCAACTGGTAATACAACAGAAGTTGTAGCTGGAGAAGGTATTAATCAGATTGCAGCTCGTACAGGGGTTCCAGCAAGTCAAATCGCTGCTGCAAATGGAATGACTGTAGACACTTGGTTTGCCTACCCAGGTCAAGTAATTAAGCTTAAATAGGAGTAATAATGAGAGATATAAAGATTGCTATAGACGGCCCTGCTTCAAGTGGTAAAAGTACTGTAGCAAAGATTATTGGTCGAGATCTTGGTTTGGTTTATTTAGACACAGGGGCCATGTATAGGGCCGCAACCTATCTGGCCTTAAATAATGAGACAGAAGATGTAGATCAAATCATCGGTCTCTTGCGGGAAAATCCAATTAGTTTTGGCAATGATGGCAGTGGTCGTCAACTGGTTTATTTGGGAGAAGTTGATGTAACAGATGCTGTGAGGCAAAAAGATGTTACAGCCTCTGTTTCAAAAATTGCAGCCATGCCTGAAATTCGTGAATATCTGGTTGAAGCTCAAAGGTTTATTGCCAGCCACGGTGGTATTGTCATGGATGGTCGAGACATTGGAACCGTCGTTTTACCTGATTCAGAACTTAAAATCTTTTTGGTAGCAAGTGTTGATGAAAGGGCTGAGCGCCGTCACAAACAAAACCTTGAGATGGGAATTCCGTCAGATCTTGAAAGCCTAAAAATTGAAATTTCTGAACGTGACCATAAGGATAGCACTAGAAAAACTTCTCCTCTTGTTCAAGCAGAGGATGCTATTTACTTAGACACGACAGGAATGTCGATTGAGGATGTGGTTAAATTCATTGAAGATAAGGCTCGTGAGCTTACAGCTTAAAGTTAGCGAAAAATAAAAAACCTAGGACATATACCTAGGTTTTTTATTTTTTATAAAAGAATTTTTTCAAGGGTCCGGGCCACCCCGTCCTCATTGTTGGTCCATTCAGTTTGGTTTTTAGCATATTCGAGAAGGACTGGATTAGCATTCTTCATGGCGTAGCTATCCCCTGCTAGTTTAAACATTTCGATATCATTTTGCTCATCGCCAAAGGCCATTAGATTATTTTTATCGACATTTAAAACATTAAGTAGGTGCTTAAGTCCGCTGGCCTTGCTTATATTTTTAGGGACAATTTCAAGGATGGAGTTGGGTCCACCCCAGGCAGCCACACTAATTTGATTTTTATAAAAATCATTTATCTCACGGGCTACCTCTTCCTTATCTTCAGCTGTTGTTTGAAGAAGTAGGGCATTAGGATTATTGGTAAGCTTACTTACCTCTAATTTATGATGGGGGTAAAATTTTTCAATTCCAAAAAGTTCAGGCGTCACGGCCTCAAAGTTATTAATAAAGAATTTCTTACGGTACTCAGTTGCAAGGAAGTCAAGTTGGAAACTTTTTTGATTTTCAAGCAGGCTATGGACAATTTCCCTTTCAATTTGGCTTTCTTTTTTATGGGCCCAATTTTTATGGCCAGGTTTTATGGTCATTGATCCGTTAAAGTTAATCATTGGCGTATCAAGCTCAAGTTCCTTATAAATATCAATTGCCATCCTGTAAGGGCGTCCGGTAGCAATAACAATTGAATGCCCTGCATCTTGAACCCTTTTAAAAACATCTTTGGTATAATCACTGACTGTATTATCAGATTTTAAGGTGGTTCCATCAAGGTCGATGGCGATTAATTTTTTATTCATTTTTAACTCCTGTTTATATCAATTTACCGGTAATTATAACATATTAATTAGTAATTATAAATATCTAGGGGTAAAAGGTGAACAATAGCCAAAAAAATATAGGTTAATTTTAAGAAATTGCTTGAAATTTATAAAAAATAACGTAAAATGGTTATTATAGTTTATAAATGTTTATTTTTAAGGAGACGTATGTTAGAAAAATTTTTCAAACTAAAAGAAAATGGTACCACTGTTGGTACTGAGATTATGGCCGGAATGACAACCTTCTTTGCCATGAGTTATATCCTCTTTGTTAACCCTAGTGTCCTAGGTCAAACAGGAATGCCAACCCAAGCAGTCTTTTTAGCAACAATTATTGCAAGTGTTATTGGGACCTTAATCATGGGGCTTTATGCCAACCTTCCTTATGCTCAGGCTCCAGGGATGGGACTTAATGCCTTCTTTACTTTTACAGTAGTTTCAGCCTTAGGTTATAGCTGGCAACAAGCTCTAGCCATGGTTTTCATTTGTGGGATTGTAAATATTGTAATCACAGTAACTCGCATTCGTAAGGCTATCATGAAGGCTATTCCAATCAGCCTCCAACATGCTATCGGTGGGGGTATCGGAATCTTCATTGCCTATGTTGGGATTAAAAATGCAGGCCTTCTCCAGTTCTTGAGTGACCCAGGTACTTATACAGTTCTTGGTAAAGGAGCTGACGAGGGTAAAGCAAGTATCATTTCAAATAGTGGAATCGTACCTGAACTTGTAAAATTCAATGATCCAGCAGTTCTTCTAGCTCTAGCTGGTATTGCAATCACTATGTTCTTTGTTTTAAAAAATATCAAAGGTGGAGTTCTTCTTTCAATTCTTGCGACAACAGTTCTTGCTGTTTTAACTGGAGTTGTTAAGGTTGATCTATCAACTCTTCTTAAGGAAAACAATATCGGTGTAGCCTTTAAAGAACTTGGAACTACTTTTGGTGCAGCCTTTGGTCATGAAGGAATGGGATCACTTTTCTCTGATAGTTCAAAAATTCCTCAGGTCTTTATGACAATCCTTGCCTTCAGCCTATCTGATACTTTTGATACTCTTGGAACCTTTATCGGTACAGGACGTAAAACTGGTATCTTCTCTGAAGAGGATGAAAAAGCCCTTGAAGAAGGAAGCGGAGTTTCATCTAAGATGGACCGTGCTCTTATCTCTGATGCTGTAGCAACTTCAATTGGAGCTGTATTTGGTACTTCAAATACAACTACTTACGTGGAATCAGCAGCTGGTATTGGTGCAGGTGGACGTACAGGTCTTACTGCTGTAGTTGTTGCCATCTTATTCATGGTTTCAAGTCTTTTCTCACCAGTCCTTGCTATTGTACCTACTCAAGCAACAGCACCTGTTTTAATTATTGTTGGGATGATGATGCTATCAAGCTTTACTGATATTGACTGGACAGACCTTGATGAGGCAATTCCAGCCTTCTTTACAAGTGTCTTCATGGGTCTAGCCTACAGCATCTCATACGGGATTGCAGCAGGATTCATCATGTTCACCCTTGTTAAATTTATCCGTGGTAAATTCTCTGAAATCCATCCAATTGTTTGGATTGTTGTAGCACTATTTATTGCTAACTTCGGAATTCTTGCCATCATGTAAGATATAAAAAAACTATCACTAGGTGATAGTTTTTTTGTTGGCTTTTTAGGGAATAAAAAAATTCCTGGGGTATGAGCCCAAAAGAAAAAGGCAGAATCACTGCCTTAATTGGTTGTAACGATCGTACCAAATTTTAATGTATTCTTCAGAGAAGGGGCCACGCTCATTTTTTATCCAATCAACTAAAATTTTAACATTCTCCTTAAGAACGTAGTCAATTTGGGGGGAATACCCCATTTGTTTTTTGTGGCGTTCATATTCCTCAACATCAAGTAGACGCTTTTCACCATCTGGAAATACCTTTACATCCAAATCGTAGTCAATATACTTTAGGGCTTCATCATCCAGAGTATATGGACTAGCAAGGTTGCAGTAGTAGGAAACACCATTGTCACGAATCATGGCAATGATGTTAAACCAGTATTTCTTATGAAAGTAAACAATAGCAGGTTCACGGGTAACCCACCGTCTTTCGTCTGCTTCAGTAACAAGGGTATGATCGTTAACTCCGATTATAGAATTTTCATTTGTTTTTAGCACCATCGTATCACGCCAGGTACGATGCAAGCTTCCGTCATGTTTATAGCTTTGAATCGTAATAAAGTCGCCCTCACGTAGAGCTTTCATAGTAATACCAACTTTCTAGAATTCAAAGATCTCGCTTTATATTATACCATAGTGTTGTGAAATTGTCTGTATCAAATTGTCAAATAACTTACCAGGACAATAGGGTATAATGGACTTAAGAAATTAAAGTGGATGGTAATGAAATGGATTTAAAAACAGAAATAATAAAATTAGCAGAGGGGCTAAATATCCAAAAGATTGGTTTTACAAGTGCTGATGATTTCGAATATATGAGGCCAGGCCTTGAAGAACAAAAGGAAAAGGGGCATACCTCTGGTTTTGAGCATAAAAATTTAGATGAGAGGCTAAATCCTAATCTGACCTTGAATAAAGCCAAGACCATTATTTCAGTGGCCCTAGCTTATCCCAATAAGTTACTGGAAAAACCTGAAAAAACTGACTATCGAAGAGGTTCTTTTGCTCGGGCCAGCTGGGGCATTGACTACCACAATATCATGCAGGAGAAGTTGGGTCAGTTGATAGCTGGAATTGAGGATTTAATAAGTGGTTTGGACTATAAGGCCTTTGTGGATACAGGCCCTTTGATAGACGTTGCTGTAGCTGCTAGGGCAGGCCTTGGTTTTATTGGAAAAAATGGGCTTTTGGTAACCCGGGAATATGGCAGCTATGTTTATTTGGGTGAAATTATAACTGACCTTGAAATAGCTCCAGACAGTCCAGTAGATTATGGCTGCGGGGATTGCACCAGGTGTCTTGATTTTTGTCCGACCAAGGCTCTTTTAGGTGACGGACGGATGAATGCCCAAAGGTGCCTATCCTTTCAAACTCAAAATAAGGGGATTTTAGCAGAAGAGTACCGGGAGAAGATGAAGACAGTCATCTACGGCTGTGATATCTGCCAGATGGTCTGTCCTTATAATAAGGGGATTGACTCACATTTCCATCCTCAGATGGAGGGAAACCCGGAGCTTGTTCAGCCAGAACTTTTACCATTTTTAGATTTAACCAACAAGGAATTTAAGGAAAAGTTTGGTGAACTCGCCGGTAGCTGGCGAGGTAGGAATGTTCTACAGAGAAATGCCATCTATGCTCTAGCTAATGCAAGAGACAAATCAAGCATTCCCAAACTTTTAGAAATAATTGAAAAAAGCCAAAATGAAATTTTTGTCGCTTCAGCCTTTTGGAGCCTGGGTAAGCTTGTCAAAGAGCCCAGTCAGGAGATGGTAAACCTTGTTTCTAAAAGAAAGTTGACCAATGAGGTCAGCGAGAGCGAACGTGAAAAACTCCTTGAATTATGGTATAGTTAGATAGATAATCTAAGGAGTAAACACTAAAAGATGGAATTATTTGAAATAAAAAAACAACTGGATGACAACCAGACGAAGATTGATAGTTTTCGTGCAAATCTTGACCTAGAGAGGTTGGAAGAAGAGATTGCCATGTTTGAAAATGATATGGCAGTCCCTGGTTTTTGGGATGATAATGTAGCAGCCCAAAAGGTCATTAATGAAAGTAATGCCCTTAAGGCCAAATATGATGATTTTATGAGTATTCAAGACCTTTTTGATGAACTTTGTGTCATGCTTGAAATGCTTGCAGAAGAAGCAGATGACATGATGAAAGAGGAGCTTGAAGAGGGTCTTAAAACGCTTAATGCCCGCATGCAAACCTACGAACTTGAAATGCTTTTAAACCAGCCATATGACCACATGAATGCCATTTTAGAAATTCATCCGGGGGCTGGGGGAACTGAGTCCCAAGACTGGGGCAGCATGCTTATGCGAATGTATGAGCGCTGGGGTAATGCCCATGACTTCAAGGTAGAAATCCTTGACTACCAGGCAGGAGATGAGGCAGGAATTAAGAGTGTTACCTTTAAATTCTCAGGCCACAATGCTTATGGTTTCCTAAGAAGTGAGATGGGAGTTCACCGTCTGGTACGTATTTCGCCATTTGATTCTGCCAAACGCCGTCATACATCATTTTGTTCAGTTGAGGTCTTGCCTGAACTTGACGGGACAGTTGACGTTGAAATTAACTCAGACGACCTAAGAATTGATACTTATAGGGCTAGTGGTGCCGGTGGTCAGCACATCAATAAGACCGAATCTGCTGTCCGAATCACTCATATTCCAACAGGAGTTGTTGTAGCCAGCCAGACTCAAAGAAGCCAGCTAAAAAATAGGGAAGAAGCTATGGGAATGCTTAAATCTAAGCTTTATGCCCTTGAAATGCAGAAGAAACAAGCTGAGGTTGACGAGCTAAAGGGTGACCAAAAAGAAATCGCCTGGGGAAGCCAAATTCGCTCTTATGTTTTCCACCCATATAACATGGTCAAAGATCACAGAACCAACTATGAAACAGGTGCCATTCAAGCAGTAATGGACGGAGATATTGATGGTTTTATTGATGCCTACCTCAAATGGAGCATGTAAGTGCCTACCATTTATTACAAAAATTATCACGGAAAAGTAAATTAATATCATCAAACTGTAATTATTTGTAAAAGACAATAATAATTACTAGTCATTTAAATGATATAATCTAAAATGAAAGGAGTATCTGTCCACACAGAGCACATTTATGAGTATAATTGAATTAAAAAATGTTACAAAAAAATACAGCAATGGAACGACAGCCCTTAGAAATGTTTCCTTGAATGTTGAAGCAGGGGAATTTGCCTATATTGTTGGACCTTCTGGAGCCGGAAAATCAACCTTCATCAGACTACTTTATAGGGAGATTGGGATTGATGCAGGGGACGCCAGAGTTGCTGGTTTTAGCCTGGCTAAAATTAAGGGACGTGATGTTCCTATGCTTCGCAGGTCAGTTGGGGTGGTCTTTCAGGACTACAAACTTCTACCTAAGAAGAATGTTTATGAGAATGTAGCCTATGCTATGCAAGTAGTGGGACGTCCTCCTAGGGAAATTAAAAAGCGCGTTATGGAAGTTTTAGATTTAGTTGGTCTAAAACATAAGGTTAGATCTTTTCCTAACGAGTTATCTGGTGGGGAACAACAACGTGTTGCCATCGCTAGATCTATTGCCAATTCACCTAAGGTCTTAATCGCTGATGAACCTACAGGAAACCTTGACCCAGAAAATTCATGGGGGATAATGAATCTTTTAGAAAAAATTAACCTTCAAGGGACAACAATCCTTATGGCAACTCACAATAGCCAGATTGTAAATACGCTTAGACACAGGGTTATTGCCATTGAAAATGGGCGTATTGTAAGAGACCAACAGGAAGGAGAATATGGTTATGATGATTAGAAACTTTTTTAGGCATCTTCTTGATTCCTTAAAAAACCTTCGTCGTAATGGGTGGATGACTATTGCAGCTGTCAGCTCAGTTACGATAACTTTAACCCTTCTTGGAATCTTCTTATCTGTAATTATGAATACGGCAAAACTTGCGACAGACATTGAAAACAATGTCCGTGTTATGACTTACCTTAAGCTTGATCGCCATGACAATGACAAGGAATATGTTGACCCGCAGGACAAGACAAAGATGGTTGAAAATGCCAACTACCACCAAATTTATGATCAGATTTCTGCCCTTGAGCATGTTGATGGGATAACATTTTCAAGCAAGGAAGACCAGTTAAATAAGCTGACTGATACTCTAGGGGATACCTGGAAATTATTCCAAGGGGATGCAAACCCTCTTTATGATGTCTACATCGTAGAAGCTGATAAGCCTGAAAATGTTAAGGAATTAGCTGCTACCATTAAGGGTATTGAGGGTGTTGAAAAAACCGAATATGGTGGAATCAACACTGACCGAATCTTTAAAATAGCAAGTACAATCAGAACTTGGGGATTTGGAGGAGCAGCCCTACTCTTATTTGTTGCAGTCTTCCTGATCTCAAACACAATCAGAATTACAATTATGTCAAGGAGCCGAGAAATCCAAATCATGAGTTTGGTTGGGGCCAAAAAAGGTTACATCCGTTGGCCATTCTTCCTTGAGGGAGCTTGGGTTGGTATGCTTGGAGCTATTCTTCCAAGTGTTCTTATCCACTACCTATATAGGATTGTTTATAAGAGCTTTACACCATCTCTAATCTCTCAAGGATTAAGCATGCTTAAAGCTGACGCCTTCATCCCGCAGATTATAATTCTTATGGTGGCTATAGGAGCCGTTATCGGATCTCTTGGTTCAGTCATCTCAATGAGGAAATTCCTTAAAATATAAAGAAAAAACTCTAATATTTATTAGAGTTTTTCTTTTTTATTAAATTGATCCGATTGATTTTAGGGGGAAAAGTCTGAACTTAGCCTTACCTAGGATTTCTTCCTTGCTAAAGGTTCCAACCTGGCGACTATCTTTTGAGACAATCCGATTGTCCCCTAGAAGAAGGTACTGATCATCTCCTAAATCAATTTCAAAGTCGGGATTTCCTTCAGAGTCAACCGTGAAAGCCTTAGAACTTGCAGCCCTTTCCTGGAAGAAACTGTCATAGGAGTAGGTTGATTGAAGTTTATCCTTCTTAAATTCAGCTAGATAGTCATCAAGGTAGCTTTCCTTAAAAACTTCCCCGTTGATGGTCAAAACATCATCTTTAAAGACAATTTTATCACCAGGAAGTCCAATGACACGTTTGATGATATCCTTACTTTCTCCGTTATCTGTTTCCTTGGCTACTACGATATCTGAGCGTTTAAAGTCCTTAGAACGAAACATGATTAGATACTGTTTATTAGCAAGGGTTGGGTCCATCGAGTGACCTGATACACTTACCGGTGCCCACAGGTAGATTCTTGATAGTAACATGACAAGTCCTATGAAGATTACAAGTCCCCATTCTCGTATGAATTTCATAATTGTACTCCTTTATTATTGTTTGAGGCCAGCAATTTTTTTAGCCTTCTCCGTATTTTTAAAATGCATTTTAGCAGTTTTTTCGAGGGCTGTCATTCCCCTTCTTGTAAGAATTTGTGCAGCCACCTGGTCACTTTTACTGCCAGCCCCACTTGGAAGCTTTATTGAAAACTCCTTAGACAAGTGGTCAAGGTTTTTCAAAAAGAGGCTTCTTGCAATAATGGAACTTGCGGCAACTGCTAAAAACTGACCTTCAGCCTTTTGAATAAGGGTCGGAACGATCTGAGGATGATTTCTTTCCTTTCTAGCATATTTTTGGTAGTTGGAAGGAGTGGTAAAGGCATCTACCACAACTTGTTTGATGGGAAACTCCCTACTTAATTTTTTTTCTAGAAGAAAGATGGCCTGGTTGTGTAGGGATACCTTAATACTAACAGCATTATAGCCTGCACTGATGGCTTCGTTGTACTTGCTAGGACTAAGTAAAATGGAAGTATGCTTGATTTTTTTTTCAAGTATTGGTGCCAGCTTTAAAATCTGCTCATCCCTTAGATTTTTAGAGTCATCAACACCTAGTTCTTTCAAGTAAGCTATATCTTCATCAGCCACATAGCTTGCTACAACAGCCAAACCTCCAAAGTAGCTCCCGTTACCAACTTCGTCAGTACCAATCATATTAGATTGCATATTAGCTTGGCCTGTAATTTGACTACTGGTCTCAATCTGACTTTCATTTTGATGTCCAAAGGCTTTAGCTGCATCTTGAGCTAAATTGCCTTGGAACATGACCTTGTTAGAAGTATAGGCTGTAACGACTAGGCCTGGCAGTTTAGCCATAAAACTAACATAGGGGTTTTTGGGAGGGACTAAAAATTTTTCATATTTATCTCTGATAGCTTTTAATTCCTGAGGATTTGATTTGATAACTATATTCATGGGCTAATTTTACCACAAAAATGAACAAAAGTTTAAAAAAAGCAAATTTTGGGTTATAATGTACTAAAAGTGCTAGCCACTTAAACTATATGAAATGAGTATACTATGATTTCAATTATAATTATGATACTTTTAGCCTGGGCCTTTTATGTGGGATATTCAAGGGGGCTTTACCTCCAATTATTCTATAGCTTGGGTATAATTTTAGCAGGAGCCTTTGCCCTATCAAATTACCAGACTCTAGCCGCAAAAATTTCTATGTGGGTACCTTTTGCCAATGCGGGTGTGACTAGTCAGCTTAAAATTTTCAAGCAAGATATAATCTTCCAACTCGATAAGACCTATTATGCAGGTATTGCCTTTTTACTAATCTTAGTTGCAGGTTATCTTGCAGCTAGGTTGGTTGGCATCTTCTTTGGCTTTTTGTCAAATTCACAGCCCCTTGGAAAGATCGGATCTCTTATCTCAGGTATCCTAGCCCTCTTAACTACTTACTTTATTCTAGAAACAGGGCTAACAATCCTTGCCATGGTGCCCATTAACAGCATCCAGGATAAGCTATCTTCAAGCGGACTAGTAAAATTTATGATTACTGATACTCCGATTCTTTCAAAATTTTTACTAACAAGCTTCTTTGAAAACATCATCCATCTGAATCCAATCAAATAGGGCTATAGCCCTTTTTTAGATAGTAGGAGAACTAATGAATAAAAAAATATTAACAACCCTTGAGTTTCAAAAGGTTAAGGATCAATTTTTACCCTTTTTAAATACGGCCCAAGGACTTGAAGAACTTACTAAGCTTTTACCGACCACCAAGGAGGAGAAAATCCTAGAATGGTTTAAGGAGCTTTCTGAACTTACAGATGCCGTCCAGGAAAATGGCCCCCTTAAAATTGGTGAAACAGAAGACCTAACAGAAATTCTAAGAAGACTCGATCTTGAGGCCAATCTTAATGGTCCAGAATTAGCCAAAATTAAAAGGGTTATCAGGGTTGTAAGTGAGCTTTTAAATTATTTTTACGACTGCCAAAATGTGAGTTTTGATAGCCTGCAAAATCTTCTAGATAAATTTAGGGATCTTCCTAAGTTAAATGGCCTCTTACAAATCGTTGATGAAACAGGCCATATTCTTGATACTGCAAGTGATAGACTTTTTGAACTCAGGATGTCTTCTAAAAAACTTGAATCAGATATTAGGCAGATTATGCAGGAAAATCTTTCCAAAAATGCCAGTAATCTGAGTGAGTCAATTATAACCATCAGAAATGACCGCCAGGTTTTACCGGTCAAGGTTGAAAGTAAAAACAAGGTTCCTGGTGTGGTTCATGATATGAGTTCTAGTGGTCAAACAGTCTATATCGAACCCAAGCAGGCCCTAGCTTTAAACAATAAACTTTCTCAAAATAAAATTGAAGAAAGAAATGAGATTGAAAGAATCTTAAGTCTGGTATCTGACGCCTTAAGGCCTCACAGTCAGGATCTTAAGCAAAATAACTGGCTTCTAGGTCACTTTGATTTAATTAATGCCAAATACAGGTACAAGCTTGACAGAAAGGGAACCATTCCTGAGCTTAGTTTAGATAAGGATATCATGCTATATGAGGTTCGTCATCCCCTTATTGACGATCAAATGTCAGTAGCAAATACCTTAAAATTTGATGCAAGTATTAATACAATTGTTATTACAGGACCAAATACCGGTGGGAAGACCATTAGTCTAAAGACCCTTGGTTTGGCACAACTTATGGGTCAATCAGGACTTCCAATTCTTGCTGAAGAGGGAAGTAAAATTGGTATCTTTAGGGAAATTTTTGCAGACATTGGTGATGGCCAGTCTGTTGAACAAAGCCTGTCAACTTTTTCAAGTCACATGACAAATATCATTGATATTTTAAATCATGTTGACAAGGACAGTTTGGTTCTTTTGGATGAGTTAGGAGCTGGGACTGATCCTAAAGAAGGAGCGGTTCTTGCCATCTCCATTCTTGACTTCCTCCGCCTGTCTAAGACTAAAACCATGGCTACAACCCACTATCCAGAACTTAAGGCCTACGGGGTTGAAAATCCTGGTGTAATTAATGCCAGCATGGAATTTGACCTAGATAATTTCAGGCCAACCTACCGCCTGGTTATGGGGGTTCCAGGAAGATCTAATGCCCTTGAAATATCAAGGCGCTTGGGACTTTTTGATAAGATTATTGAGCAGGCAGAATCTTTGACCGATCAAAATGATCAAGACGTAAACCTTATGATTGCCAATCTAGAGGAGAAGAACTACGCTTTGACTGAAAGTCTTAGCAATATTAAAAAACTTGAAGCTGAGAATTTAAAACTCCATAATGATTTGAGTAAGATGTACAAGGCCTTTAATCGGGACAGGGAACAGGAACTAAATAAGGCAAGGGTTGAAGCTCAAGATATCATTAAACTTGCGACAGAAGAAGCAGATTCAATCCTTAAGGACTTAAATGAGAGAGCTCAACTTAAACCGCATGAGATTATAAATGCCAAGACTGAACTTTCAAAACTTGCCCCTCAGATAGTTGATTTATCAAAGAATAAGGTGCTTAAAAAAGCCAAGAAGGCGCGGGGGCTTAAACCTGGGGCTGAGGTTATAGTTAATGAATATGGTCAAAAGGCTACCCTTGTTAAACTTGAAAAGGATGGGCGCTGGCAGGTGCAGATGGGTCTTATTAATACTCGCCTAAGAGAAGATGAATTTGAACCTATCAAGAAAGAGGAGCAGAAGGCTTCCAAGAAGGTGAACGTTGTTAAAAGGAGCCAAGGTAAAACCCTTAAGGGTCAACTTGATCTCAGGGGGATGCGTTATGAGGAAGCTGAACGAGACCTTGAAGAGTACATCGATCAGGCCCTCTTAAACAATATGGGTCAAATTACAATTGTCCACGGGATTGGAACAGGGGTAATTAGGGAGATGGTTCAAAAATACCTGAGAAGAAACTCTCATATCAAGTCCTTTGACTATGCCCCGCAAAATGCAGGTGGTAGTGGTGCAACCATAGCCATTTTAAAGTAAGTCTTTAGGCGAGCAATTTTTAAAAAAATTTAGTAGAATTAAAGCAGATGGAAAGCTATCCATAAGCAAAAGTAAGCAGGAGGAAAATAGAATGGTATTAGCAGTTACTGATAAAGATTTCGTAGAAGAAACAAAAGAAGGTTTAGTCCTTGTTGATTTTTGGGCAGCATGGTGTGGTCCATGTCGTATGCAAGGTCCTATCCTTGATCAACTTTCAGAAGAAATTGATGAAAGCGAACTTAAAATCGTTAAGATGGACGTAGATGAAAACTCTGAAACACCTTCACAATTTGGTGTTATGAGTATTCCAACCCTTCTTTTCAAAAAAGATGGGGAAGTTGTTAAACAAGTAGCAGGTGTTCACACTAAAGAACAAATCCTTGCTATTGTTAAGGAACTTGAAGCTTAAGAACGAGTTATCTTCAAAATTTAAGGATTTAGGAGAGCTTGCAAAAGAAGGAAATTTTTGATAAACTAGCCATGAAATGAGGTAGTTATGGCATATCAAGAACGTAGTAAAACGAAAAGTCCCTTTCAAAAAATGGTAATAGCTGTGGCATGGATTATGCTTATCCTAACCCTTGCAGGAGCTCTTGGAGCTGCCCTGTCAGCTATTTTATAAGATTTTTACTGGTTATATTAAAATTAGTAAGTAAAAACCACCCACTTGCCTGGCAGGATAGGGTGGTTTTTTTATATTTCAATCAAAAACCCCCTAGGTTAGTAGGGGGCTATTTTTTATGCTAAAAAGTTGTTAATTTCTGTTTCGATGTTGTTAAGTTTTGCTTGAGCAGCAGCTTCAGTATCAGCAACTACAGCCAGGTAGAATTTGATTTTTGGTTCAGTTCCACTTGGACGAACGGCAATCCAGCTACCATCTTCTAGGTGGTATTTAAGAACATCACTTGGCGGAGTTGTAAGTTTTGTTACAGATCCGTCTTTAGAAGTAGCAGTAAGTTCCTTGAAGTCTTCAGTCAAGACAACGTCCATTCCGTCAAACTGTTTAGGAGCAGAAGTGCGGAACTTGCTCATGATTTCTTTGATTTGTTCGCTTCCGTTGATTCCTTCAAGGGTTACAGAGATTGTTTTCTCCATGAAGTAGCCATATTCAGCATAGATGTCTTGGATTCCGTCGTAAAGAGTTTTACCAAGAGATTTGTAGTAGGCTGCAACTTCACAGATTAGAAGTAAAGCTTGGATGGCATCCTTGTCACGAACGAATGGTTTGATAAGGTATCCGAAGCTTTCCTCAAAACCAAACATGTAAGTGTGGTCACCAGTATCCTCAAATTCTTGGATTTTTTCTGCGATGAACTTGAATCCTGTAAGAACATTCATCATCTCAACACTGTAGCTTTCAGCAATACGAGCAACAAGATCTGTTGATACGATTGATTTTAGGACTGCGGCATTTTCTGGTAGAGTTCCAGCCTGTTTGTGGGCCTCAAGAATGTATTTAGCAAGGATGGCACCAATCTGATTACCTGAAAGTGGTTGGTAGTTTCCGTTTGGTAGAAGAACTTCTACTCCGATACGGTCAGCATCTGGGTCAGTTGCCACAAGCATTTCAGCTCCAACCTCACGACCAAGCTCTTCAGCAAGTTCAAAGGCTGCTTGACTTTCTGGGTTTGGTGACTTAACAGTTGGGAAGTCACCGTCAGGAATTGCCTGCTCTTCAACAACTGCAATCTTATCAAATCCAGCTTGGGCAAGTCCTGCACGTCCTAGCATCTCACCAGTTCCGTGAAGAGGTGTGAAGACGATGTTTAGATCACGACCGAATTCATCGATTAATTTTTGGTTGATAGTGACTGATTTAAGATTTTCTAGGTACTTATCATCAATGGTTTTTCCGATGATTGTAATTAGACCCTCTCTTAGGTAGTCATTAGTATTTCCTGGTTTAACAGAAAAGATATCGTCAATTTCATCAACATATTTTGTAAGAGCATCGGCATCATGTGGAGGCATTTGTCCGCCGTCCTCACCATAAACCTTGTAACCATTATATGGCGCAGGGTTGTGACTGGCTGTAATCATGATTCCGTTTAGGGCATTAAGATCACGCACAGCAAAAGATAGTTCTGGTGTTGGTCTTAATGATTCAAATACGTATGAAGGAATACCGTGAGAAGCAAGAACACTTGCTGCCTCCATGGCAAATTCAGGTGAAAAATGACGTGAATCATAGGCAATAGCTACTCCACGTTTTTTCTCAGCCTCACCCTTACTATCCATAAGACGAGCTAGTCCTTCAGTAGTTAGACGAACTGTGTAGATGTTCATACGGTTGGTTCCAACTCCGATAAGACCGCGTTGTCCGGCAGTACCAAACTCAAGGTTTGTGTAAAAAGCATCCTCAATTTGTTCATCAGTAAGATTCTTTAATTCTTCTTTTAAATGCGAATCAAGATCTTCATTGTTAAGCCATACTTGATAAGTATCCTTGTAACTCATTTAATTCTCCTTTATTATTTCTACAAACTATGTGTAAACATTTACATTCTAACACAAAAAAAGCGTTTTTACACGCTTAATCTTTAATCTTCATAAGAGTTGGAACAATTGCTGCTGTAAGAATTGTTGAACAAATAGCTTCTGCAATTGAGTTTGTTCCAACGATTGAGGCAAGAACCGTTTTAAGGGACCAGCCGAGGACATCTCCGAACATAAAATAAATGGCCGAAAGGACTAAAATTGTATTGGTTAAACTTCCCGCACAACCAGCAAGACCAGCTCCAAATTTTGGATGTTTTTTAAAGGCCTTAAAAACGTAATAGGGAATAATTCCGATTAAAATTCTTGGGACAAAGGCGATTAGAAGAGATCTTAAATCTCCGTGATTAGTCCCAGGAAGTGGTTGAAGGGGGGTAAAAAGAAAACTTGTTGGAGTTGTAATGATGGTCAAGGTTAGACTACTTATCACACCCATTGAAAATCCAAGAAAGGCTCCCTTTTTAGGTCCTAAAATAACTGAACCAATAATAACTGGGATGTGGATTAAAGTCGGTCTTATTGGAAATGGCCAGACGGTAAAGATAATCTGAGTTAGGACATTAATTACAATCATTGAAGCAAGCAGGATCGACAGGATCGCAATATTTGAGGCACTATTTTTTTTCACTGGTTAATAACTCCTTAATTTTATTTTCAATATCAGATAGGTCAGCAAGGGCACCTTTGCCGTAATCACCACAAGCTAGTAAAGAAACCTTGGGTTCGACAAGCTCAAAGTCAACTGACTTTAGAATATCGATATTTCTTTGAGTCAAAGGATTTTCATACATTTTTGTATTCATGGCTGGGGCAATTAATTTTTTAGTCGAGCCATCTAGAGCCAAGGCGACTGAACTTACAATGTCCTGAGCACGTCCCTGGGCAAGTCTACTAATGGTATCGGCACTAGCCGGGGCAACAACAAATAAGTCAGTCCTTTTAGCCAGCTCAATATGATTTACTACCCTAGGTGACTCCTCATCCATAATATCTGTATGGACTGTATTTTTTGAAAGAACTTGGAGGGTCAAGGGGGTAATAAACTGCTGGGCGCTTTGGGTCATGAGAACAGTAATATCATGACCTGCCTTTTTCAAGGAAGAGACTAAATCTGCTGCCTTATAGGCTGAGATACTTCCCGTTACGGCAAGAGTTATGTTAGCCATTATTTATCTCCTTCTGCTAATTGCTTTACTTTTTCAAAGATTAAAGCAGCAATTTCTTTTTTGGTACTTGCTGGGTACTCAGCTTTGTCATCTACCAGGTAGCCCAGGTGCTTGTCGGCATAAATATCCTGTAAATCATTAGCAAAGATATAGTCGGCACGATTTTTTTTAAGGCTTTCTCTAGCGACTTTTAGGAGTTGTTCCTTAGGAACGTCAACAAGAAGCTTGAAACCGATAAGAATGATATCTTCCTTGTAGTTTTTAATTTTACTAATTATCTTGGGATTTTTTTTGAGGAAGAGGACCTGGTAGTCAGAGGCAGAAGAGATTTTCTTGTCAGTATTTTTAAGGTTCAGAAAATCAGCAAGATTATTACTTTCCTCAACTTCTTTAAAGTCAGTCATATAAAGAGGAGAATAGTCACTAACGGCCATGGTATGGATTACAGCTTGGGCTGTAGGGACTAATTTTTTCATTTGCTGATCAAGGTCTTCGGTATCACCAATGGTGATTATTTGAAGATTTTCGTGATCTGGGGGCAAAACAGCATTCCTACCAGCAAGAAGTGTTACCTGGCAATCTTCTTTTAAAAATTTTTCACAAAGTATTTTTCCAAGACTTCCGCTTGCAAAGTTTGTAATTCCTCTAACCTGGTCAATGTTTTCTGTGGTACCGCCTGATGTGATTAGGATCCTCATCAAAATCTCCTTTTGTTTGTGATGATGTCAGACAATTATATATAAATTTTGACAAATTAGCAATTAAGCCAGATTTTCTAGGTCACTTGTTTTGGAAAATTTAAATAAAAATTTAAGCATAAGAGGGGCTAAAATTGTGGTGGCAATTATAACTAAAACAAGCTGAGAATAAAGGTCAGTGGAAAGCATCCCACCCGTTAGTCCTACCCTTGCAATAATTAAGGCCATTTCTCCCCGACTGACCATACCAGTACCGATAATTAAGGATTCGGGTCTTGTGATTTTAAAGATTCTTGCGGCCAAGTAGGCTGGAATAATTTTTGATAGCAGGGCTAGGATTGTAAGAACGATGATGGGTAGAATATTTTGGTCCAAGCCAGAAAGTTCTAGAGGTAGGGTAATAGAGGTTAAGAAGATTGGGATGAAGAAGCTTTGGGCCATGGTTGATATATTATTTTCTACCATATGATGATGCGAACCTTCATACAAGCTTTCCTTTTTTTGGCCCAAAATAAGACCTGCAAAGAAGGCGCCGATAACATCAGACATGCCAATACTTTGAGCAAGAATGGCTAAGAAAAAGCAGATAATAAGAGATAGGCTGGTATCGCTAGCAAAAAGATTAGTTTTCTTACTTATTTTTTTACTTACCTTAAAGATTAAATCTAGTAGATATTTAGAAAGTAAAAAGAGAAAGCAGATAAATAGTAGCTGACCAAGAATTTGAAATCCTATCTTTGAAGGGCTGTTTGAGTGGCTATCTGGTGAAAGTAGGCTAAGTGAGAAAACGGCTAAGATGTCGTCAAGAACGGCGGCCCCCAAAATGACAGCAGCAAATCTAGTATGCATCTTTTTGTATTCTTGGAGAACTTCAATGGTTATTGAAACACTGGTTGCAGCAAAAACAAGTCCTAAAAAGAGAGCCTTTTGATTGTCAAATCCCTGAATCCCCCTCGCATAGGTATAAAAAATTACTAGGGGAAAGAGAACACCAAATAGGGCTACCAAACAGCTTGGTTTAACATATTTTTTTAAAAGTTTTAAGTCAGCTTCAAAACCGGCTAAGAACATTAAAAGAATAACTCCGACTTCTGATAGAAAATCGGTGGTCTGACTCTCCTCTACAAGACCTAAAAGAGGGCCGATTATAAGGGCCATTAAAAGTTGGCCAACAACAACTGGTAGGCCCCATCTTTTGGCTAGTAGGCTAGCTAGAAAAAGGGCTGATAAAATAATTAATATCTGTAAAATAAGTGACATCTTTCCTCCTATATAATAATAAAAAAGTAATACGACCCTAGGTCATATTACTTTTTCTTCATTTGGCCGTGTGGGTAGTAAGTACCTTCAGGCATATCATTAATAAAAACGTGAATGGCTTCAGCTGGGGCACCAGTATTTTTAGTGACAACTTCTGTAATTTCACGGGCTAAATTTATTTTCTGTTCTTCAGTGCGGCCTTCAAAAAGGTCAATGCGGACAAAGGGCATAAAATCCTCCTAAAAATTTTTAAGATTATTGTAACATTAATTTATCAAATAGTAAAAGCTAGTCTGAAAATACAAAAAGCCTGGCTAGAAAAAAAGTCCCTTCTATGGTAAAATCATAAAGGACTTCATTATAGCCTTTGAAGGCTATAAATGAT
The DNA here is from genome assembly GCA_029392475.1 of Streptococcaceae bacterium ESL0687. Lineage (NCBI taxonomy): Bacteria > Bacillati > Bacillota > Bacilli > Lactobacillales > Streptococcaceae > Streptococcaceae bacterium ESL0687. The sequence continues at coordinate 956,140 of CP113940.1, read as the reverse complement.
TGGGAAGGATAAATATTAACAATGGCACAGTTATTTTTTCGCTACGGTTCAATGAACGCCGGCAAAACGATTGAAATCTTAAAGGTTGCTCATAATTATGAGGAGCAAGGAAAAAAAGTGGTTCTGATGACCAGTGCCCTAGATACCCGGGACGGGGTAGGGGTGATTTCTTCACGAATTGGAATGAGCAGACCAGCCCTTCCAGTGACAGATGAAATGGATCTTTTTGATTATATCAATCAGATGGAAGAAAAACCTTACTGTATTCTTGTTGATGAATGTCAGTTCCTAAGTAAGAAAAATGTTTATGATTTAGCAAAAATTGTTGATGATTTAAATGTGCCAGTCATGGCCTTTGGTCTAAAAAACGATTTTAGAAATGAAATGTTTGAAGGATCAAAGCAGCTACTACTCTTGGCTGATAAAATTGAAGAAATTAAAACAATCTGCTGGTACTGTAGTAAAAAGGCGATCATGATTCTCCATTTTCTAGATGGAGAGCCTGTCTATGAGGGCGAACCCATTCAAATCGGAGGTAATGAATCCTACCTACCGGTTTGCCGCAAGCACTACTTTAACCCAGATATTAAGGAGAATAACTAATGTATGATCAACTTCAAGCGGTAGAAGACCGTTACGAAGAACTTGGGGAACTTTTAAGTGACCCAGAGGTAGTTTCTGATACCAAACGCTTCATGGCTCTTTCTAAAGAAGAGGCAAGCATTCGCCAAACTGTTGCGGCTTACCGTGACTACAAGAAGACCCTTGAAACAATCTCAGACAGTGAAGAACTACTAGGAGAAAGTGGTCTTGACGATGAGATGATTGAAATGGCCAAGGAAGAGCTGAAAGATGCCAAGGCCCACAAGGAAGAATTAGAAGAAGAAATCAAAATCTTACTACTTCCTAAAGACCCAAATGACGACAAAAACATCATCATGGAAATCCGCGGAGCAGCAGGTGGTGACGAAGCAGCACTCTTTGCCGGAGATCTTTTAAACATGTACCAACGCTATGCCGAAGGTCAAGGTTGGAAGTTTGAAGTTATGGAAGCAAATATTACAGGTGTTGGTGGTTACAAAGAAGTTATCGCCATGGTTTCAGGAGACTCTGTTTACTCTAAGCTTAAGTATGAGTCAGGAGCCCACCGTGTTCAGCGTATCCCTTCAACTGAATCACAAGGCCGTGTCCACACTTCAACTGCCACAGTAGTAGTCCTACCAGAAGCCGAAGACGTGCAAATCGACATCCCAGATTCAGACCTACGTACAGACATCTACCACGCATCAGGTGCCGGAGGTCAGCACGTCAACAAGACTGCCTCAGCAGTCCGTATCGTCCACCTTCCAACTGGTATTAAGGTTGAGATGCAGGACGAGCGTAGCCAACAAAAGAACCGTGAAAAGGCTATGAAAATCATCCGCGCCCGCGTTTATGACCACTATGCCCAAGAGGCTCAAAGCGAGTATGATGCAACCCGTAAGTCAGCAGTCGGAACAGGGGACCGTTCAGAACGTATCAGAACTTACAACTTCCCGCAAAACCGTGTGACCGACCACCGTATTGGTCTTACTGTGCAAAAACTTGACCAGATTATTGCTGGTAAACTGGACGAAGTTGTTGACGCTCTAGTGATTTATGACCAAACTCAAAAACTAGAAGAATTAAATAAATAATCTAAGGAAGTAAGTATGAAATATAGGGAGTTCTTTGAGCAAAAATTAATCGAAGTAAAAAATCAGGAAGACCTGGCTTATGTTTTTCGCTACCTCAAGGAACTTGATACCTTGGATTACGTAAAATTGCTCAACGAGGAGGTTACAGAAGATAACCTCCTTCTTTTAGAAGAAATATCACAGCGGCTTGTAAACATGGAGCCTGCCCAATATATAGTGGGTAACACTGATTTTTATGACCTAAACCTAAAAGTCGATCAAAGGGTTTTAATCCCTCGCCCTGAAACAGAGGAGCTTGTTGATTTAATTCTTAGGGAAAATCAAGGACCAAAGCTTCGGGTGCTAGATTTGGGTACAGGTTCTGGAGCCATTGGTCTGTCCCTTAAAAAGGCGCGTCCAGACTGGGATTTAGTTCTAGCTGACATCTCCCAAGATGCCCTTGATTTAGCCTCAGACAATGCCCAGGCAAATAATCTCCAGGTTGAGTTTATCCAAAGTGATGTATTTTCGAATCTTTCGGGAAATTTTGATATAATTGTGTCCAACCCGCCTTATATCTCCTTTGATGAAGAAGTATATATGGATGAGTCTGTTATTAGGCATGAGCCAGACTTGGCCCTTTATGCTGAAAATTCAGGCCTCCTTATCTATGAAAAAATCGCCCAGGGTGCCCCTGATTTATTGAAGGACCAGGGAAAAATTTACTTGGAAATTGGCTTCAAGCAAGCAAGTCAGGTTAAAAAAATATTTTCAGAAGTCTATCCAGCTAAAAGAATTAGAGTTTTTAAGGATTTGGCTGGACTTGATAGGATGGTAGTAGTCGATGAAAACTGAAATTTTAACAGACAATCAACTCGATTTAGCAGCGACCTTCTTAAAAGAAGGGGAGCTTGTGGCCATGCCCACTGAAACAGTCTACGGATTATTTGCGGATGCTCTTAATGAAGAAGCTGTCAGACAGGTATTTGCTGTCAAAGGAAGAAAGTTAGATCATGCCTTAAATTTAAATATCTCAGGCCTTTCTGATCTTTACAAGTATTCTAAAAATCAACCTGCAAATCTTAAGCAGGTAATTAAAAAATTTTGGCCGGGTCCTCTAACGATTATTCTTGAATCAAGTGATCAGGTTCCTTCCTATATCAATCAAGGAAAGGATACTGTAGGCTTTAGGATGCCAGACAATGCTTTTACTTTAGAAGTTATTAGAAAAGTAGGTGTTTTGGTAGGGCCAAGTGCCAATTTAACAGGGCAACCTAGTCCAAGAAAAGCCGCTCAGGTCATGGAAGATTTTGCAGGAAAAATTAGGGCCCTTAAAGAGGATGATCCAAGTATTAGTGGGCTAGACTCAACCATCGTTGATTTTTCAAAGGGAAGTCCTAGGATTTTAAGGCAGGGAGCAGTGAAATTAGAAAGTATTGAGGAGCTATTATGATTTTTAATGAAGAAGACTATATTTTACAAGACCCTGAATTATGGGCTGCTGTTCGTGCAGAAGAAGACCGCCAGCAACAAAACATTGAATTAATTGCCAGTGAAAATGTTGCAAGCCCAGCTGTAATGGCTGCTCAAGGAAGTCTTTTAACAAATAAGTATGCTGAAGGATACCCAGGACGTCGTTATTACGGCGGAACTGAGGCTGTCGATGTGGTTGAAAATTTAGCCATTGAAAGGGCCAAGGAACTTTTTGGAGCTAAGTTTGCAAATGTTCAACCTCATTCAGGTAGCCAGGCTAACCAGGCAGCTTATATGAGTTTAATCCAACCAGGTGATAAGGTAATGGGAATGGACCTTGCAGCTGGAGGACACTTAACTCACGGGGCAGCAGTAAGCTTCTCAGGTAAGACCTATGATTTTACATCTTACGGGGTTGATCCAAAGACAGAGGAACTTGACTATGAGGCTATTTTAAACATGGCCCGTGAGGTTCAGCCTAAACTTATTGTAGCTGGAGCGTCAGCCTACTCAAAAGCCATTGATTTTGCGGAATTTCGTAAAATTGCTGATGAGGTTGGGGCAAAACTTATGGTCGATATGGCTCACATCGCAGGTCTTGTTGCAGCTGGTCTTCACCAAAATCCTATGGAGTATGCTGACCTTGTAACAACTACAACCCATAAAACCTTAAGGGGACCTCGCGGAGGAATGATTCTTACAAATGATGAGGATTTAGCCAAGAAGATAAATAGTAGCATCTTCCCAGGTATTCAAGGAGGACCATTAGAGCATGTAATCGCAGCCAAGGCTGTTGCCTTTAAAGAAGCGATGGGTCAAGACTTTGTTGACTATCAAACTCAGGTAATTAAAAATGCCCAGGCTATGGTTGAGGTTTTTGACCAAGAAGAAGGTCTTCGTGTAATAAGTGGTGGTACTGACAATCATCTGTTTATGCTAGATGTTACAGGTCTTGATATCAATGGTAAGGAAGCTCAAAATCTTCTAGATGAAGTAAGTATTACCCTTAATAAAAATTCAATTCCTTTTGAGCCCCTAAGTCCTTTTATTACAAGTGGTGTGAGGATTGGAACCCCAGCTATTACTAGTCGAGGCTTCAAAGAGGAAGAATCAAGGGAAGTAGCAAGACTTATCATTAAAGCTTTCAAGAATAAGAATAATCCTCAAGTTCTTGATCAAGTAAAAGTTGAGGTTAAAAACCTAACTGATAAATTCCCCCTATATAAATAATAAGTAAATGTTAGATATATATGTAAAAAAGGCAATTATTCATTCCTTTGATCCAGGCCAAGAGGATTTGGATTTTTCAGAAGACCTACTAGATTTAACCCCCTCCCTTTTAGACTATGTCAGTAAAAAAGTGGAGAAGGTTTATACAGACAAGGCAAAAAGAGGTGAGTTATCTGCTGAAAATAATTTTCTAGCTCTTATCGGTTCTGATTTCCTTCAAACAAGTAAGGAGATTGCAAACCTTTGGCAGGAAGAATATAGGTTGGCTGAAGAGCCCAGGTTAAGTGATTTGCTCTTTGTTGAATTTGAAAAGGATGCCGTTAATCATTTTGCCTTTATGAGGATGGCCCTGCGGGAAAATTTTTCCCACCTGGTTGAAAATCAATCGATTACAATTAAAAGAACCCAGAAGAGTCTACCTGGTGCAGGTAGTCCAGCTGATGAGGCTCTTATCATAAATCTTTCTTCTAGAAGGTATCATTTAATCGAAAAGAGAATCAAATATAACGGAAAAACTTATAACTATCTGTCAGAAAATCTTCTAGCAGATAGTCCTGACCTGTCAATTGATCATGCTATAAAGGCCATTAAAAAAACAGCCCATGCTGTTGCTGGTGAATTCAATAAGGATGACTTTGAATTTTCTTCAAAAGTTCAAAACTTGGTTTATTCGTCAATTGAAGAAAATCAGTCCCTTGATCCAGAAAACCTGGCAGATCAATTCTTTTCAGATAATCTAAGTGCCCGCCTCGAATTCAAGGATAATCTTAAGGAAATTTTACCTGAAAGGGTTGATTTTTCAGAGATTCCTAGTCAAGGACTTGAAAAGAAATTATCCAATCAAAAACTGTCCTTATCAAACGGGATTGAACTCATGGTTCCTCAAAGCCTTTATGATGATGTAAATTCGGTTGAATTCATCCAGGAAGAGGACGGAAGTTATTCAATTTTAATTAAAAATATTGAAGAAATAAAAAATAAGTGGTAAAGCTGCTATTTAGAAGGCAGGTAATGTATGTTTAAACTAATTCGAAGATTAATAATCCTTGCTATTTTGGTATTTTCGGGAATATATCTCTTTGAGGTTCATAAGAATGTTAAGCAGGTTATGACCTATAAGACTTATATTGAAGAAAGCCTAAAGGATCACGGAGTAGAAGGTAATAATGATACTGAACTTGCTTTGGCTATAATTTATACTGAAACAAAGGGTAAGACCGCAGATGTTATGCAGTCGAGTGAAAGTTTGGGTTATGAACCTAACTCCATCTCCAGCCAGGAGGATAGTATAAAGCAGGGGATTATGACTTTATCAGAGCGCCTGCAGGAAGCTTCTCTTGCTGGAGTTGATGTTTGGACAGGTGTCCAGGCCTATAATTTTGGTGAGGCCTACATTGACTATGTGGCTCAAAGGGGTAAGAAAAATACCCTTAAGCTTAGTGAAAGTTATTCAGCTGATGTTCTTGCCAAGTCTTTAGGTAATGAAGATGCAAGTACTTACAGGCATTTGACTCCAATTTCTTTCTTTTTTAATGGAGGTAAGTTGTATGTTAATGGCGGTAATATTTTCTATGCCTGGGAGGTAAGGATTAATCTATATCTTGTAAGATTCATGAGTTGGTTTTAAGGAGCACCCTGCGGGGTGCTTTTTATTTAGGTAAAACAGCCCTAATGCTAGCTAGTTAACAAGATTAAAAAAAATATGCTATAATGTGCCAAACAGGGCGTTTAAATTTAGGTTTATGAAAGGAAGATAAAGATGGTTAAAATTTATTTGGTAAGACATGGGAAAACCATGTTTAATACAATTGGTCGTGCTCAAGGTTGGTCAGATACTCCCCTAACCAAGGACGGAGAAATTGGAATAATTGAACTAGGACTTGGCTTTAAGGATAAGGGAATTAAGTTTGACCGGGCCTACTCTTCAGATAGTGGTCGAACCCTTCAGACTATGAATCTAATTTTAAGTCGATCAGAAAATCAAGATATTCCTTATACTATGGATCCTCGTATTCGGGAGTGGTGCTTTGGAAGTATGGACGGAGCCTATGACGGGGAGTTGTTTGGCGGAGTTCTCCCAAGAACCCAGGCCTTTAAGGGACAAGATATTGAAAAGTTGAGCTATGAGGACATGGCTAATGGAATCATGGAAGTTGATACTGCCGGTTGGGCAGAGCCTTGGGAACTCTTACGAGAACGAATTCTTACAGGCTTTAGGGATATAGCGACTGAGGCAATGGATACAGGGGCAGAAAATATTGTCATTGTTAGCCACGGATTAACTATAGCGACCTTTATCCATCTGATTAATCCAGATCAACCAAGAGTTCAAGCCCTTGATAATGGAAGTGTTACTGAACTTACCTTTGATGGTGATTTTAAGATTGAAAGCGTCGGAGACATGTCTTACCGGACTAAAGGACGTCAATTAATGGGAGAGAAGTCATAAATAAGGACTTATGGAAAAAGATTAGTTACGGAGGATGCGGGTGAGGCGGAAGTTAAAGCTACCATTTTTTATCTTTTTTATTTTGATAGAACTGCTGGTAACCCTATTTATTGGAAATTTTTCCCTGGTGCATACCAGTGGAGTTTCCACTAAGGTTGAAGATAAGATAGTAAAAATTGACCGTACGGAGTTTATTAAAGAAATTGCTCCCTCTGCTGAAGAGGTTCAAAAGGCATATGGGATAAGAGCTTCGTTGATTATAGCCCAGGCTAGTTTGGAGTCAAATTTTGGTCAAAGTGAACTAGCCAGTAAGTATAAAAATTTATTTGGTGTAAAAGCAGACAGCAGCGGTAAACATATTAAACTTGAAACCAAGGAGTATCTAGACGGTGAATGGATTACTGCCACAGGTGATTTTGCTTGGTACGATTCCTGGAGGGATTCAATCATTGCTCATGCAAAACTTATGCGTGAAGGGGTTGATTGGGACAAGTCCAAGTATGCAGAAGTAGTCGCAGCTGATGACTACAAGGAGGCGGCTCAGGCCATCCAAGATGCAGGCTATGCAACTGATCCAACCTATGCAAGTAAGTTAATAGAGTTAATTGAGCAGTATAAATTATATGAATATGATAATTAATTAGATAAATTAGCACTTGATTAAATCAAGTGCTAATTTTTTATGCTTTTTTCTTGACTTTGTATAAAATAGGGTGTATTATATATTCATAGTTAGCAGTCAGGAGGTGTGAGTGCTAATGTTAACAAAAAGACAAGAGGAAATCTTAAGCCTGATTGTAATTAGGTACGGATCTACCCGTATACCTGTTGGATCCAAAGTTTTGATGGATTCAATTAAGGCATCAAGTGCTACTATTAGAAATGATATGAAGGTACTTGAAAATGCTGGCTTTTTAAAGAAAGAGCACCTTTCAAGCGGAAGGGTACCATCGGTTGATGGTTACAAGTACTTTATTGATAATTTCCTAAAACCTGATCAACTTGACCGGGACGCAATTTTTGAAATTATGAATTCTTTTGACCATGATTTTTACAGGTTGAGTGATATTTTTGAAACAGCAGCTAGCTTACTTGCTAGTAGGACTGGACTTACGAGTTTTGTCATGGGAATACCACCCATTGATCAAGTTCTAACAAATTTTGATATTGTTGTCCTTGATAATCATTCGGCACTTGCAGTTATGACTTTAAGTACTGGAATGGTCAAGACTAATCAGTTTGTTCTACCAAGTAGTATGGCGGTTGATGATGTTAAAAAAATTTCAGCCATTGTAAAAAGCAGGTTGGTCGGTAAAAAAGTACTGGATATCCATTATGCTTTAAGGACTGAAATACCTCAAATTTTGGCTAGATTTTTCCAGGTAACAGCTAACTTATCAGAACTCTTTGATTATATCTTCTCTGTTTTATATGAAGAAGATATTCAGATGGTTGATGAGTACAAGTTACTTGATTATGCCAAACACAATGAGAAGTTGTATCAGCTCCTGAGTGACCGGGAAATGTTAGCCCAAAAACTTAGGGGAATCGTAAAAGATGACAATGCAAGGACCATAAAATTAGGCGATGATGATTTATTTGAAAATTTAACTCTTATAGCCCAAAAATTTATTATTCCCTATCGGGGTATGGGAACAGCGCTTGTTATCGCACCGATTGATATTGATTACGACCGAGTGGTTGGTATTGTGGATTTAATAGCTAATATTTTATCAATGAAGCTGGCTGACTATTATAGGTACCTGGATGGTAACCATTATGAGGTCCAGCGGTAGTTGAAAAGATAAGGAGAAGAATGTGTCTAAGGAAGATTTAAAAAACGAAGAAATAACAGAAGAAGTTGAAGAAAATTTAGCTGAAGAGGCCCAGGAACTTGTTGAGGAACTAAGTGAGCTTGAGCTGATTCAAAAGAAAGCTGATGAACTTGAGGATAAATACTTGAGAACAGCAGCTGAAATGCAAAACATTCAGCGCCGTGGTATCGAGGAACGTCAAACTCTTCAAAAATATCGTTCACAAGATTTGGCCAAAAAAATTATTCCAAGTCTTGATAACTTAGAGCGTGCCCTCCTTGTCGAAGGAATGGATGACTCTGTTAAAAAAGGAATTGAGATGGTTCAAGAGAGCCTATCAAATGCTTTAAAGGAAGAAGGAGTTGAAGAAATTTCAACTGAAGGAGCTTTTGATCCTAACTTCCATATGGCAGTCCAAACTGTTCCAGCAGATAATGAGCACCCTGCAGATACGATTGTTCAGGTCTTCCAGAAGGGTTATAAACTTCATGACCGTGTGTTAAGACCAAGCATGGTAGTGGTAGCTCAGTAATCAACAAAATTTTTGACTGAAATGTCTTTAAACTATAAAATTAGAATTGAAATAAAATAATAGAAATAAAAACAAAGGGGAAAAGTAATATGTCTAAAATTATTGGTATTGACTTAGGAACAACTAACTCAGCAGTAGCAGTCCTTGAAGGTGGAGATGCTAAAATCATTCCAAATCCAGAAGGAAACCGTACAACTCCATCAGTTGTAGCCTTCAAAAACGGAGAAATCCAAGTTGGTGAAGTTGCTAAACGTCAAGCTGTAACAAACCCTGATACAATTGCGTCAATCAAACGTCACATGGGTGAAGACTACAAGGTTGAAGCTAATGGTAAATCTTACACTCCACAAGAAATCTCAGCTATGATTCTTCAATACCTTAAAGGTTTTGCTGAGGACTACCTTGGAGAAAAAGTTGATAAAGCGGTAATTACAGTACCAGCTTACTTCAATGATGCACAACGTCAAGCTACTAAAGATGCTGGTAAAATTGCAGGTCTTGAAGTTGAACGTATTGTAAATGAACCAACAGCAGCAGCGCTTGCTTACGGTCTTGATAAAGCAGAAGATACTGACGAAAAAGTTCTTGTATTTGACCTTGGTGGTGGTACATTTGACGTATCTATCCTTGAACTTGGAGACGGAGTATTCGACGTACTTTCAACAGCTGGAGATAACCACCTAGGTGGAGATGACTTTGATAACAAGATTATCGACTGGATGGTTGCTGAATTCAAGAAAGAAAACGGAATTGACCTTTCTAAAGATAAAATGGCTATGCAACGTCTAAAAGACTCAGCTGAAAAAGCTAAAAAAGATTTATCAGGTGTAAGCTCAACTCAAATCAGCCTACCATTCATCACAGCTGGTGAAGCAGGACCTCTTCACTTAGAGTTAACTCTTACTCGTGCTAAATTCGATGAACTTACAAGTGATTTAGTAGAACGTACTAAAGAACCAGTTCGCCGTGCCCTTTCTGATGCAGGACTTAAAGCTTCAGACATCGATGAAGTTATCCTAGTTGGTGGATCAACTCGTATTCCTGCAGTAGTTGAAGCTGTTAAGAAAGAAACTGGTAAAGAACCAAACAAATCTGTTAACCCTGATGAAGTAGTAGCTATGGGTGCTGCCATCCAAGGTGGAGTTATCACAGGTGATGTTAAAGACGTAGTTCTTCTTGACGTAACACCACTTTCACTTGGTATTGAAACAATGGGTGGAATTATGACTAAACTTATCGATCGTAACACTACTATCCCAACAAGTAAATCACAAGTGTTCTCAACTGCAGCTGACAACCAACCAGCAGTAGATATCCACGTGCTTCAAGGTGAACGTCCAATGGCAGCTGACAATAAAACTTTAGGTCGCTTCCAACTTACAGATATTCCAGCAGCTCCTCGTGGTATCCCACAAATCGAAGTAACATTTGATATTGATAAAAATGGTATCGTATCAGTTAAAGCTAAAGATTTAGGAACTGAAAAAGAACAAACAATCGTTATCCAATCTAACTCAGGACTTACTGATGAAGAAATCGATAAAATGATGAAAGAAGCTGAAGCTAATGCTGAAGCTGATGCTAAACGTAAAGAAGAAGTAGATGCTCGTAATGAAGCTGATTCACTTGTCTTCCAAGTTGGTAAAACTCTTCAAGATCTTGAAGGAAAACTTGATGAAGCTCTTGTTAAGAAAGCAGAAGATGCGCGTGAAGCTCTAGTTACAGCCCTAGAAGGTGACGATATCGAAGATATCAAAGCTAAAACAGCTAGCCTTAATGAAGTTGTTCAAGAACTTTCTGTAAAACTTTATGAGCAAGCAGCAGCTGAACAACAAGCAGCTGGTGGAGATTCATCACAAGCTTCATCAAATGATGATGTAGTTGACGGTGACTTCGAAGAAGTTGACAAATAAGAATCTTGAAAAGAACACCCTAGGGTGTTCTTTTTTTTATTTTATAATGTTATAATGTCCCCAACATTGACCTAAGGATAAAAAAATAAAGATAAATTAAATCTAAAAGCTTTGCAAGCTTTTATTTGGGGAGATGAATGAATAGAAAAGAGGAGCTTTAATGACTTTAGAGTTAGAAGGTGTAAGTAAGACCTTTGGGACCAAAAAAGCTGTTGATAATTTAAATATGACAGTAAGGCCTGGTGAGGTCATGGGGCTCATTGGACAAAACGGAGCTGGTAAGACAACAACCTTTAGGATAATCTTGGATTTTATAGCTGCCGATAAGGGGTCAAAAATTAGCTGGCAGGGTCAAAAAATTACGGGAGCTGTCAAAAAGAAGATTGGTTTTTTACCAGAGGAAAGAGGTCTTTACCAGAAGGTAAGTATTGAGGATCAAATTGTTTATTTTGCGGAACTCCATGGGATGAAAAGAGCTGATGCCAAGGAAAAACTATTAAAATGGATGGATACCCTTGAGGTTGTTGGCAAGGTAACGGATAAGGTACAGAGTTTATCCAAGGGAAATGCCCAAAAAATCCAGTTAATCGCAACCATTATCCATGAACCTGAATTTCTAATATTAGATGAACCCTTCACAGGTCTTGATCCAGTTAATACAGCCCTTATGATGCAGGAAATTAACCGTCTTAAGGAAGAGGGGGCAGCTATTATTTTCTCAAGCCACAATATGGACGGGGTTGAAAAATTATCAGATAATCTAACCATGCTTAAGCAGGGAAGACCAGTACTTCAAGGAGAGGTTGGTCAAATTAGAAATCAGTTTGGTCGAACTGAAATTTATCTGGAAGCCCCTGATTCTGACGAAAGTCTTTTGGCCCTAGACGGTGTTTCTAGTGTTGAAAGAAGTGGTCAGGGAAGAATTTTGAAATTAACTGATGAAGAGGCAGGCTACGGGGTTTTCACCTATGTTAGTCGAAATGGCTATGTTCAATCATTTGTCCAGGCGCCGCCAAGTCTTGATGAAATCTTTCGTAGGGAGGTTGCTGTAAATGATTAGAGAAACACTTATTGTCGCAAGACAGGTCTATAAGTCAAGAATTAAAACCATTGGTTACTGGGGAATTGTTTTATCTCCTTTAATTATTACCTTGATTGGAGTGGGACTAGTCTTTATATTTATGACCACATCGGACTCAAGTTCGCCAAAACTTGGAATCGTAAATGACTCAGCCCTAACTCAATTTATTAAGAAGGACGGCATGCAAAATCTAGACCTTTCGGATTTAGAAAATATTCAAGTCGCTCAAGAGCAGCTAGACAAGGGTGATATTGACGGTTATCTTGAAAAATCTGATGACAAGTATACCTTAATAGTTACCAGTGAAACCAATGCCAAACTGGACGAGGGTTCAATTCGAAAAATTTTAAATCAATATCAATTTTTGGCCCAAGCAGCCCAACTTAATCTAACCAGTGACCAAATTGCTGCCCTGGAAAAAAATGCTGATTTGACTGTGAAAAGTTTAGACAAAAAAGGAGATGATACGGTTGGAGGAGATCTGGCAAACGGAGCCAACTCTCTTGTAGGGACAATTGCAGGAATCTTTATCTTTACCCTTTTGACCATCTATGTGGGAATGATTGCCCAGGAGATTGCCAATGAAAAATCTTCAAGAATTATGGAAATCCTTCTGGCAGCTACAGGTGCCAAGGTTCAGTATTACGGAAAATTAATCGGTGTCTTCTCCCTGGCCTGCACGCAAATTCTAATCTATCTGTTTAGTGGATTTACTGCCTATTTCCTCTTAAGGAAAAATGAACTTGTGGCCATGGGAATGAAGTTTGTAACAGGTGTTGATTTAGGTTTTCTTGCAGTTACTGTTACCATGGTCCTGATTTCCCTCTTTGGATATCTAGTTCTGGCTTCAATTGTGGCTTCTTTAGTTAATGATCAAAGTCAGGTCCAACAGGCAGTTACTCCAGTTACCTATCTTTCAATGGTCGGCTATCTTATTGGACTAGGAGTCTCTGGATCTCCTGGAAACTTAGTTATTAAGGTTCTATCATATGTCCCTTTTATTTCACAGTCCTTAATGCCTACTAGGCTTGCTATTCACTATGCTGACATGAAGGAAGCTCTTGTGGCCCTTGTAATTGAACTAGTTGCTGTAGTTTTGATTGCCAAGGGAGCTGAAAAGATATATGCTAAAAATGTTTTAAGTTATAGCGATGACAAGATTATCCGTCAGCTGATTAATAACTTTAAAAAAAATAGATAGAAGTAAAATCCTCAAGGAAATTTGAGGATTTTTTTCGTATATATTTAAAAAGGAGTTTTGTAAAAGATGGAATTAAAAAATTACCTGCAAAATTTAAGAAAAAAGAGATATTTTATCCCCCTTGTAATTGCTAGTGGCCTGCTGTTTTTGGGGTTTTTTGCTTATTTTTTAATCAGTCCCAGTAAAAAATCTGATTTTGAAAGTAAAGATGGGTACAATCTTTCTGGTAAGATTGAGCAATTTGAACAAGACAGTGATGGTGATGATCTTGTTGGTGAGGACGGGGATGGATTTTTAGTTGTTGATGTTAAGGGCGAGGTTGTGAATCCTGGAATCTATAAACTAGCTTCTAATGCAAGGGTTGATGATGCCCTAAAACTTGCAGGAGGTCTTAATAAGGAAGCCGACAGTAAATCTGTGAATCTAGCCCAGAAGTTGACAGATGAAATGGTGGTTTATGTAGCAAAGGTCGGAGAAGCTAGCACCTCTTTTGAGAACCTTCAAAATCAACCCACCGATAATAATGACAAGCAGGAATCTACTAAGGTAAATATAAATACAGCTGATTTAGGCGAACTTCAAAAGCTACCAGGAGTCGGGTTGAAAAAGGCTCAAGATATCATTGATTACCGCAAGGAAAATGGGAACTTTAAAAGTATTGAAGATCTACAAAAGGTTGGAGGCTTTGGAGCTAAATCCCTTGAAAAGTTAAAGGATAGTATTTTTATTAAGTAGGGGGAGAAATCATGAAAAAGATTTATCTAGTTTGTCCTTTAACCTTAAGTTATTACTGTATTTTTTCCTTTAACTTTTTGTGCCTGGGACTGTTAATTCTTTCTCTTTTTTTGATTTGTAAGAATTTTGGCTACCGCTATCTTTTGGTGGTGGTTCTTTTCAGCGGATATTTTTTCCTGGTAGATAAATATAATCAGATAAAAATAAGAGCAGCAAGTAGCCCAGGAGCGGTGGATACCATAAGGGTTAAGATTGACAGCTTAGATATTAACGGGGATCAGCTATCCTTTATTGGACGAAATAAGTCCCAAAAGTATCAAGCCTTTTACAAAATTAAGTCCGAGGCTGAGCAAAAAAGCTTAAAATCACTATCAACTAATGTATCCTTTGATATTTCAGCCAGTCTGAGTGAACCTGAAAAAAGGCGCAATGAAAATACCTTTGATTATCAAAATTATTTAAAGACCAAGGGAATTTACCAGCTTCTTGAAATCCAGGAGATAAAGAAAGTAAGACTAAGAAAGGGATTTAATCCACTGGAAAAGTTGGAACTTATGAGGAAGAAGTTGATTAATCATATTGAAGGACTTGTTCCAGAACCGATGAATAAGTATATGCTAAGCCTTCTTTTGGGCTTTTATAGTAGGGATTTTTCTGAGGTTCGGGATATTTACACAGGTCTTGGCCTGGTACACCTTTTTGCCCTAAGTGGCATGCATATTAACTTTTTTATTAGTAATTTAAGGAGGTTGATTTTAAGGCTTGGCTTAAGCATTGAGGGAACAAATCTTTTGTTAATTCCTTTGTCTCTTATCTACGGTGCTCTAACAGGTTTTTTAGTATCTGTAAGTAGAAGCCTACTTCAGAAAAACTTATCAAATTATGGAATTAAAGGACTTGAAAATTTTGCCCTAACTCTTATGGTTTTTATGCTTGTAAGACCTAGTTTTCTTTTAACTGAAGCTGGTGTCTTATCTTTTTTCCTATCATTTGCCATAACCCTTCTTTCACAGACTAAAAAATTTAAAAATGAGTTACTGGATAATCTTTTTAAGTCAACCCTCCTTTCAGTTCTGGCAGCTCCTCTTTCCATTTACTTTTTTCATAGCTTTCAGCCCTTGTCCCTTATTTTAACGCCTGTATTCTCCTATCTTTTTATTCATTTCTTGCTGCCCCTATTAGCCTGCAGTCTACCAGTAAGTTTTTTCTTGCCGAAGATTCTTAGCTTTCCCAACTATCTCTTTGTTTATTTGGAAAGGCTTGTCAGCCTACTTAATGATAGGATCATGAAGCCTATCATTTTTGGTAAACCTTCCATTGTTATTATCTTCCTTGTATTTTTACTTCTTTTTTATTTGATTGATTATTTCAGCTGGCGAAAGCTGACGTTTTTATCTCCTTTAGTAGTCTGTCTCCTTTTTTTGACTAAATTTTCTTTTATCCCATATATTTCAGTTGTTGATGTCGGGCAAGGTGATAGTATCTTTTTAAGGGATAGGTTTAATCAGAATAATGTCCTAATTGATGTCGGAGGACGGCTTGATCTTCCTTCCAAGGAAAAGTGGTCTATAAGAAAAAAAGATTCAAATGCTAAAAGAACATTGATACCTTATTTAAACGGTAAAGGGATAGGAAAGATTGATAAGTTAGTTATTACCCATGCCCACGAAGATCATATGGGAGATCTTTTGGAGCTAGCAGAAAATTTTAAAATCAAGGAAATTTGGTTGGCCAAGGGAGCTCTAAAAAGTAAGAATTTACTTGAAAAACTAGAAAAAATCGGTGGTGAAACAAGGATTCATCCGGTAAAACCAGGGGACGACTTTAAAATCTTTGGTTCTCGTTTGACAGTTCTTGGCCCCCTAAAGACTGGAGACGGGGGAAATAATGATTCGGTCGTCCTTTACGGCAAGCTTTTATCCAAGAACTTTCTTTTTATGGGGGATGCCGAAGGAGAAGAGGAGAAATCCTTGATGGAAAGTTATAAAAAGCTTCCTGTTGATATTTTAAAAGCCGGCCACCACGGTAGTAAAACCAGTTCATCTGAGGACTTTTTAAGGCATATAAAAACTCAAGTGGCTCTGATCTCCTGCGGGAAAAATAACCTTTACAAACATCCTAACCTAGAAACCTTGGACCGATTTGAAAAAAATGGTATAGATATTTTTCGAACAGATTTAGATGGTCAAATAATTATGAAGGAGAAGGAGGGGCATTTTACCATTGTGAAAATGAGATAAAAAAAGGCAAATAGTCTTATGTGAAAATGAGATAAAAAGGACCAAATAGTCTTAAAAAATCGACTTTTAGTAAGTACAAAATTATTTTCAATAAAAGCTAGAAAACTATTTGACAAAAGGAAAAAAAAGGTCTAGAATTTCATTGTTCAATTGATATCTTACACTTATATCAAAAATAAAAGAAAGAGGTTTTTACACATGGTAGGAATTGGTGTCGGCTTAGTTGCTGGACTTGCAGCTCTTGGAGCAGCTATTGGGAATGGATTGATTGCATCAAGCTTTATACAATCAGCAGCACGTCAACCAGAAATGGAAGATAAGCTTCGTGGAGCAATGTTTATTGGAGCAGCCCTTGTCGAAGGACTTGCAATCATTGCGATCGTTATTGCATTCTTACTTCTAGGTAAATTTTAATAGTCAAGTATAACTGGAGGTACAGTAATGGGTGACGAAAAAGACCTAGTCTTTAATATTGGCCCTATTTATTTTGATGGTACCGTTCTTTTGATGACCGTCTTGGCTTGTACAATTGTATTTGGTTTAGTCTTCTGGGCTAGCCGCAATATGAAAATCAAACCCAAGGGTAAACAGAATGTCCTTGAGTGGGTTGTTGATTTCACTAATAAGATAGTAAAAGATAATGCAGGAGCAGGTGAGGTTAATAAATTTGGTCCTCTAGCTTTCGTTCTTTTCAGCTTCTTATTAGTTGCAAACAACATCGGTCTGGTCACAAAATTAGTTACAAAAGATGGAGTTTCCCTTTGGAAGAGTCCAACAGCTGACCCAGGGATTACCCTTGGTTTGGCTTTAATGGTTGTTCTTTTAAGTAACTTTATGGGTGTTGAGCACTTTGGATTTAAGAAATATATCAAAAATAGTTTCCTAACTCCAATTGTTACATCACCTTTTAATGTCTTAGAAGAATTCACAAATTTCTTAACCCTTGGTTTACGTTTATATGGTAATATCTTTGCGGGTGAAATTTTACTAGGACTCTTAACTAGCATGGGACACGGAAACCCAATCATGTTAGGACTTGCCCTTATTTTGGAAGTTCTATGGACTGCTTTTTCAATCTTTATTTCATGCTTGCAGGCATACATCTTTGTAACGCTAACAATGGTTTACATTTCACATAAAATAGAGCTAAAAGATTAAGGGGTAGGTAAAATGTTTATAATGTTGGAAGCTACTGAAAAAAGCACCATGCTTGGAGATATCTTTGTAGCTACTGGGGCTGTCCTAATCTTGATGGTCCTTATTAAGAAATTTGCTTGGGGTGCGATTACAAATATCTTCGAGCAAAGGGCTAAAAAAATATCAGATGATATTGATGGTGCAGAAGCAGCTAGAGCAAAAGCTGAAGAGCTTGCTAAGCGTCGTGAAGCTGAACTTTCAACTAGCCGTAAAGAAGCTAGTCAAATTTTAAAGGACGCGACAGCTACTGCTAATACAAGTAGTGATAAAATAATTACAGAAGCACGTGAGGAAGCTATAATCCTTAAAAAACGTGCGGCAGAGGAAATTTCAAGAGAACATGATGAAGCCCTCTTAAATGTTAAAGGTGAGATTGCTGATATTTCAGTTAGACTTGCTGAAAAACTAATTGGGAATTCGCTTGATGAGAAGTCACAATCAGGACTGATTGATGCTTACCTTGAAAAACTAGGCAACGAGTAGGAGAGCGTATGAGTTTAATTGTATCAAATAGGTACAGTAAAGCCTTGCTGGAAGCTTTTGCTGATGCTGGAAAAATTGATGAACTTACTGAGGAAGTAAAAGCTTTAATTGAAATCATTGATCAGACAGATTTAATGACCTTCATCCTCAATAATTCATATTCAGAAACTAAAAAGGAAGAGATTATTAATAGCCTTGGTGAAAATTTTTCTAAAGAATTAGCTAATTTTCTTAAACTATTAATAGTAAATAAAAGAATTTCTTCATTAGAAGAGATTTTGAAACAAACCCTTTTAAAAATCGATGACCTTAAGGGAATTGCAGAAGTAGAGGTTGTCTCAGCTGTCCCTCTAACAAGTGAACAACTTGAGAAAATACAAGCTATTGCAATCAAAAAATTTAACCTAAAAGGTGTTGAAATTGTTAATACCTTGAATCAAAGCATTATCGGCGGAATGGTTTTAAAAAGCCGTGGTAAGATAATCGATTCAAGTATTAAAGCACAATTATTAAAATTAACGCAGGAAATAATGTAGGAGGCGGTGAAAAATTTGGCTATTAATGCTAATGAAATCAGCTCGCTCTTAAAAGAGCAAATTGAAAATTTTACTCCAGATTTTTCAGTTGCTGAGACAGGTATAATTACATATATTGGGGATGGTATTGCTCGTGCGCATGGTCTTGAAAATGCGATGAGTGGTGAACTATTAGAGTTTTCAAATGGTTCATACGGTATGGCTCAAAACTTGGAGTCAACTGATATCGGTATCATTATCCTTGGTGATTACAGCTCTATTCGTGAGGGTGATACTGTCAAAAGAACTGGTAAAATCATGGAAGTTCCAGTTGGTGAAGCACTGATTGGACGTGTTGTAAATCCACTTGGACAACCAATCGATGGTCTTGGTGAAATCAAAACTGATAAGGCTCGTCCGGTTGAATACCCAGCTCCTGGAGTAATGCAACGTAAATCAGTTAACCAACCACTTCAAACAGGTATTAAGGCGATTGACGCCCTTGTTCCAATTGGACGTGGTCAACGTGAACTTATCATCGGTGACCGTCAAACTGGTAAAACAAGTATCGCAATCGATACAATCCTTAACCAAAAAGGTAAGGATATGATCTGTATCTACGTGGCTATTGGTCAAAAAGAATCAACTGTCCGTAACCAGGTTGAAACCCTTAAAAAATACGGTGCCATGGATTACACAATCGTAATGACAGCTGGTGCTAGTCAACCAGCTCCCCTTCTATATCTAGCTCCTTACTCTGGGGCAGCTATGGGTGAGGAATTCATGTATAACGGAAAACATGTCCTAATCGTTTATGATGATTTAACAAAACAAGCCGTTGCCTACCGTGAACTGTCACTTCTTCTTCGCCGTCCTCCAGGTCGTGAGGCCTACCCAGGGGATGTATTCTACTTGCATTCACGTCTTCTAGAACGTGCTGCTCAACTTTCTGATGAACTTGGTGGTGGTTCAATGACTGCCCTTCCATTTATCGAAACTCAAGCAGGGGACATTTCAGGATATATTGCGACAAACGTAATTTCAATCACTGACGGACAAATCTTCCTAGAAACAGACTTATTCTACTCAGGTATTCGTCCAGCCATTGATGCCGGATCTTCTGTATCCCGTGTTGGTGGTAGTGCACAAATTAAAGCAATGAAGAAGGTATCAGGAACTTTACGTCTTGACCTTGCAAGTTATAGGGAATTAGAAGCCTTCACTCAGTTTGGTAGTGACCTTGATGCTGCAACTCAGGCTAAACTAAGCCGTGGTCGCAGAACGATTGAAATCTTGAAGCAACCACTTCACGAACCACTTCCAGTTGAAAAAGAAGTTTTAGTTCTTTATGCTTTAACACATGGTTTCCTAGATAGCGTTCCAGTGGATAACATTCTAGAATTCCAAGATCAATTATTTGATTTCTTTGATACCAAGCATGCAGATCTTTTACAAACAATTGTTGAAACAAAAGATTTACCAGATCAAGCCTTGCTTGACGGAGCAATTGAAGAATTTAAAAATACTACAAGCTTTAAATAGGAGGGCAGACAATGGGTGCTTCTCTTAATGAGATAAAAACAAAAATTGAATCAACAAAAAAGACTAGTCAGATAACTGGTGCCATGCAAATGGTATCAGCAGCAAAACTTTCTAAATCAGAAGAAAGTGCTAAAAACTTTCAAATATATGCTCAAAAGATACGTGCAATCACAACTGATTTACTAGCTGGTGAGCATATAAGCGACAGTCAAAATCCAATGTTGATTAGTCGTCCTGTTAAAAGCACAGGCTACATTGTAATTACTAGTGACAAAGGACTTGTTGGAGGTTATAATTCAACAATCCTTAAAACAGTTATGCAAATGTTAAATGATGATCACGAGAGCCAAAATGAGTATTCAATTTTAGCTCTAGGTGGAACAGGAGCTGACTTTTTCAAGGCACGTGGGATTGAAGTAGCTTATGAGCTACGTGGCCTTTCAGACCAACCATCATTTGATGAGGTTAGAAGTATTGTGTCTACGGCTGTTGGAATGTATCAAAATGAAATTTTTGATGAGCTCTATGTATGTTATACCCACCACATAAATAGTATTACAAGTCAGGTGCGGGTTGAAAAAATGCTACCAATTAGTGATATTGATAGTAACGAAGCCCAAGTTCACCACAAACAGTTTGAACTTGAACCAGACCGCGATGCTATTTTAGAAACACTTCTTCCTCAGTACGCTGAAAGCATGATTTATGGATCAATTATTGATGCCAAAACAGCTGAACATGCTGCGGGGATGAGTGCCATGAAGACTGCAACCGACAATGCTAAGAATGTAATTGGTGACCTTACTATTCAATATAATAGGGCCCGCCAAGGAAGAATAACTCAAGAAATTATTGAGGTTGTTACTGGAGCAGCTGCTTTAGATTAACATTATTATCCAAACTCCAAATAATCAATAGGAGGAATAAAATGAGTTCTGGGAAAATTTCTCAGGTAATTGGACCGGTCGTTGACGTTGAGTTTGCGTCAACTTCAGACCTACCTGATATTAATAGTGCCTTAGTTGTCTACCGCGACAATAACGGCGAAAAACAAAAAATAGTTCTTGAAGTTGCTCTAGAACTTGGAGATAACGTTGTAAGAACCATTGCAATGGAATCAACAGATGGACTTACACGTGGTTTAGAAGTAGTAGATACTGGTAAACCAATCAGTGTTCCAGTTGGTACTGAAACTTTAGGACGTGTTTTCAATGTTCTAGGTGACACAATTGACCTTGAAGCTGACCTTTCAGATGTTAAGAGAAATCCAATTCATAAAAAGGCTCCTGCCTTTGATGAATTATCAACTTCAAACGATATTTTGGAAACAGGTATCAAAGTTATCGACCTTCTTGCTCCTTACCTTAAGGGTGGTAAAGTTGGACTATTCGGTGGTGCCGGAGTTGGTAAAACCGTTCTAATCCAAGAACTTATCCACAACATCGCCCAAGAGCATGGTGGTATCTCTGTATTTACAGGGGTTGGAGAAAGAACACGTGAAGGTAATGACCTTTATAACGAAATGAAGGAATCAGGAGTTATCGAGAAAACTGCCATGGTATTTGGTCAGATGAACGAGCCACCTGGTGCCCGTATGCGTGTAGCCCTAACAGGTCTTACGATTGCGGAATACTTCCGTGATGTAGAAGGACAAGACGTGCTTCTATTCATCGATAACATCTTCCGTTTCACTCAAGCAGGTTCTGAGGTATCAGCCCTTCTGGGACGTATGCCTTCAGCCGTAGGTTACCAACCAACACTTGCTACTGAAATGGGACAACTTCAAGAACGTATCACTTCAACTAAGAAGGGTTCTGTAACTTCAATCCAAGCGATCTATGTACCAGCCGATGACTATACTGACCCGGCTCCAGCTACAGCCTTCGCCCACTTGGATTCAACTACAAACCTTGAGCGTCGTCTTACTCAGATGGGTATCTA
Organism: Streptococcaceae bacterium ESL0687; assembly: GCA_029392475.1. NCBI lineage: Bacteria > Bacillati > Bacillota > Bacilli > Lactobacillales > Streptococcaceae > Streptococcaceae bacterium ESL0687. The sequence continues at coordinate 934,139 of CP113940.1, read as the reverse complement.
CCCAGCCGTTGACCCACTAGCTTCAACATCACGTGCTCTAGCTCCTGAAATCGTTGGAAAAGAACACTATGAAGTTGCAACTGAAGTTCAACGTGTTCTTCAACGCTACCGTGAACTTCAAGATATCATCGCCATCCTTGGTATGGACGAGTTATCTGATGAAGAAAAAGTTCTGGTTGGACGTGCTCGTCGTATGCAATTCTTCCTTAGCCAAAACTTCAACGTGGCTGAACAGTTTACTGGTCAACCAGGTTCATACGTTCCAGTTAAGGAAACTGTTAAAGGATTCCGTGAAATTCTTGATGGTAAATACGATGATATTCCTGAAGAAGCCTTCCGTAGTGTAGGTCCAATTGAAGACGTACTTGAAAAAGCGAAAACACTTCAAGTTTAAGTTTCTCAAGAAAAGTAAATAAGAGGTGAATTATGGACTACATGACAGTACAGGTTATAACGCCTGCAGGAATTATTTATGATCACCACGCTCAGTTTGTACTTTTAAGTACAGAATCAGGGGAACTTGGTATTTACCCTAAGCACGTTCCGATTATTGCACCCTTAAAAATTGAAGAAGTTAAAATCAAGAGGATTGATGATGACTCACACGTTGATTGGGTAGCCGTTAACGGAGGAATTGTTGAGGTTAATGATAATCTGATAACAATTGTAGCCGATTCAGCTGAACGTGAAAGAGATATTGATACTAGTCGTGCCGAAAGAGCAAGACAAAGAGCTGAAAGAATTATTGAAGCAGCTAAGGCTAAACAAGATATTGATGAAGTCAAACGTGCAGAAGTAGCTCTTCACAGAGCCCTTAACCGTATTAATGTATCAAAACATTTAGAATAAAATAAAAAAGAGTCCTAGGACTCTTTTTTGCTTGGAAAAATTACCTCAAAACTACTACCTTCATTTAATTTCGAGGTAAGTTGCACCTGGCCTCCGAGAAGGGAAGTATTATGTTGAACAATTGGTAGGCCAAGCCCAGTTCCTTCAGTTATATTTTTTCTGGCACTATCAACCCGGTAAAATCTTTCAAATATCTTTTTCTGGTCGATAAGGGAAATTCCAGGACCATAATCTTTTACCTGGAAATGAAGCTTGCCATCTGACTCCTGCAAATCAATAATTACTTCCTTAGCAGGTGGGCTGTAAAAAATTGCATTTTCGATTAAATTTTTGGCAATCCCGTAAAAAAGGTCATAGTTTGTTAGGTATTCTAGAGGGGATAAATTTTTAATAATTAGCATCTGCTTGTCTTTAATCTGAATGGATAAATTATCCAGTACATCTTGGACTAAAAGATCAATTCTTATTTTTTCTTTGGCAATTTCTTTGGTATTTTTGGTCAATTTAAGGGTATCTTGGACCAGGTTTTCTAGTCTTCTGGCTTCCTTTTCAATAATTTGACCGAATTCCTTGACCTGATTTTGGTCAAGGTTCTGATTGGCTATTAAATTAGAAAAGCCAATGATCGAAGTAAGGGGAGTTTTTAACTCATGGGAGACATTGGCGACAAAATTATCTTGGCTTATCTTTGCTTTGATAAGAGTTGTTACCTCCTGCATGCTGGCTAGGTAATTATAAGATGACCCAGAAAGGGGACTATTAATTTTGGCCAGTTTAACCTGATAATATTTATCCAAATCTTGAAAGTAAAATTGCCCCTGCCCCTCACTTTTACTGATTAAACTTGCTAAAAGAAAGCTGATAAATTCACTTTCAGAACCAAAGGAGCTGATTTTTTCAATATGAGGAAAGATTTTTAAAAAGGCCTCGTTTTTACCTAAAAGCTTTCCCTCCTTATCGTAGGTGAAAATCGGAAATTCAAACTTATTAATTAGCTTGTGGAGGCTTTTATCCTCCCATTTTTTACTGGTAAGGACTGCATGGACCTCTTGGGAGTAGCTATTAAATTGTTCAAGAACGGGGTCATCGTTGTTAATAATAGTATGTTCCTGATAAGGTTTTAACCTAAAGTTTTCAATCAACTTTTGACTTTGCCTAAGTTCTAGCCTTGTCCTAGCTTGGACCTTGAAATAATAGGCGGAAAAAATTAGATAAAGGACCAGTAAATAAGAGAAAATCAGGCTTAGAAGACCCAAATGAGAATCAAATGTTTGGCTAATCCTAATTACCTCAAACTGATTTTGGCTGGCTTTAAGAGGAACAGACAGGTAAAGTTTGTTTCCGGAAAGTAGATTTGAACGCTTACTGCCCTTAAAGACATTTTCGACATCAGAAGGCAGCTTTTCAGTTGAACTATAGATTTTAACATTGGCAGGTAGGATAAAATCACTGTTGCTAGTAATATCTGAACTAACCTGATTTAACTCCCCTTCTAGCCTATTTAAATCTGAATTAAGAAGGGCCTGGTAGCTTGCATATACTAAAAGAAAGGAAGTTAAAAGATAAATTAGGGAGTAGGAGGTAAATTTACTTTTATTTTTCATACTTTATTTGTCAGCTTCCTTGAAGATGTAACCAAATCCTCTTTTTGTTTTAATATACTGGGGATTTTTAGGATCCTTTTCAATTTTTTCCCTTAATTTTGAAATGTGGACTTCGACAATCCTCGTATAGGCTATATCATTTGATTGACCCCAAAAACGGTCTAAGATTTCAGACCTTGATAGGGGGATATTTTGGTTTTCAATTAAATAGGAAAGGAGGTCAAATTCTCTTTTGGTCAGATTAATCTCTTGGTCAGCCAAATAGACTTGTTTTTTTATTAAATCGACCTTAAGATCATCAATTTGAACAAATTTCTCATCTTTTTTCTGGTAGTTAAGGCTCCTTCTAATTAGAGATTTAGTCCGTGCAAGAAGCTCAGGTGTTGAAAACGGCTTGTACATGTAATCGTCAACACCAGAATCAAAACCTTTGAGCATGGTTGTTGAATCATCCTTGGCAGTTAAAATCAAGATAGGGGTGTAGATATTATTTTTCCTTAATTTTTGACTGACCTCAATTCCTGAGAGTCCTGGCATCATGAGGTCAAGAACCAGAGCATCAAAAACTCCAGTCTGGGCAAGTTCGTAGGCCATTAGTCCGTCCTCAACCGTTATAACTTCAAAATTTTCTTGATTGAAGGTAAATTCAAGTAGGAAGCGGATTGATTTATCGTCATCAGCAATTAATATTTTTTTCATATTTTTATTCTATCAAATAAGCACATAAAAATAAATTCGATTAAGAAAATTTATTTCAGGATTTTCCCCTTGATTTACATAAAATTTACATTTACTTTATATAGACTTTACACACGAAAGGCCTCTTATGGGTTAGAATATAAGGGTAGTAAAAATTAAAACAAAATTTTCGGGGGAAAAAATGAAAAAGAGTATAAAACTTGCTGGTCTACTTACAATCTCACTTATGGGTCTTGCGGCATGCGGATCAAAAACTAGTGGGCAGACAGCAAATGATGAACAAATAAAAATTACAGCAGCTGGATCAACTGCCCTTCAACCTTTAGTTGAAAGTGCCAGTGAAGGATTTATGGAAAAAAATTCTGGTTCACAAATTACCGTTCAAGGGGGCGGATCTGGTTTTGGTCTTTCTAATGTCCAAAATGGAGCTGTTCAAATCGGAAATTCAGACCTTTTTGCTGAAGAAAAAGATGGAATTGATGCCTCTTCTTTAGTTGATTACAAGGTTGCTGTTGTAGGAATTGTTCCAATTGCTCACAAGGATAGTGGAGTTGAAAACCTAACAAGTGCCCAACTTAAAGATATTTTCACAGGTAAAATTACCAATTGGAAGGAAGTTGGAGGAGCTGATCAGGCAATTACTGTTATCAACCGTGCTGAAGGATCAGGAACGCGTTTCAACTTTGAAAAATACGGTCTTGGTGAAGGGGTTAAAGTTATCAAATCTCAAGAGCAGGATTCATCAGGTGCTGCTGTTAAGATGGTTGAACAAATTCCAGGAGCAATTAGTTATGTAGCTCTTTCAAACATTAAAAACTCAAGTGTTACTCCGCTTTCAATCGATAAGGTTCAAGCAAATGAAGAAAACATTGAGAAAAATGAATGGAAAATTTGGGCCTATGAACACATGTATACTTTAAAAGCCAAAGAAACTGATGGCGAAAAGAAATTTATCCAATATGTAGCTGATAGTCATGATGCCATTGAAAAACTAGGTTATCTTCCAGTTGATGGAATGAAAGTCGTTCGTGATGCAGAAGGAAAAGTAACAGATAAGTAATACCTAATCCAAGGTAGAATAAATATTATCTCCAATACTAGACTACAAAGGACATTTATTGTCCTTTTTTCCATAAAATATATATGATATTTAGTATTTTTTGGTAAAATAGAAATGAAGTCTAAAATATGGAGATACTATGGATAAAAAAATTATAAGTTTAGTGAGTTTATTAGGAGCCTTGTTCCTAATGACAGGTTGTGCCAAATGGATTGATAAAGGTGAATCAATCACAGCAGTAGGGTCTAGTGCCCTCCAACCCTTAGTTGAAACAGCAGCAGAATCATATTCACAAAAGAATCCAGGACGTTTTATTAATGTCCAAGGTGGTGGATCAGGTACTGGTCTTTCACAGGTTCAAGCAGGTGCTGTTGAAATCGGAAATTCAGATTTATTTGCGGAAGAGAAAAAAGGAGTAGACGCTTCAAAACTTGTTGACCACCGTGTGGCAGTTGTTGGAATCGCCCCAATTCTTAACAAGGACATTCAAGTTGATAACCTAAGTGTTGAACAACTCCGCAAAATCTTTACCGGCGAATATACCAACTGGAAGGAAGTTGGCGGTCAGGATGAAAAGATTGTCCTAATCAACCGTGCTGCAGGAAGCGGAACTCGTGCAACCTTTGAAAAATGGATTATGGACGGGAAGGCTGCAAAAGCCAGCCAGGAACAAGATTCTTCTGGAATGACCAAACAGATTGTTGCCCAAACTCCTGGAGCTATAAGCTACCTTGCCTTTTCAAATATTGACGATTCTGTCAAAAAAATCAGCCTTGATGGTGCAGAGGCAACTGACGAAAATATAACTATAAATAAATGGCCAATTTGGGCATATGAACATATGTATACCAAGGGTGAGCCTGAAAGTCTTACCAAGGAGTTTTTAGATTATATTTTAAGTGATGAAATTCAGGGTTCAGTCGTTGAAAAAATGGGCTATATCCCAATCACAGCCATGACCATTGAACGTGATGTTGACGGAAATGTAACTAAAAAGTAGGACTTAATTTTTTAAGTATTAAGGAATAATATGGAAAACGTAAAAATTAAAGAAAAATTATTATCAAAGTCAAAAAATTCTAGACTGGAAAAGTTTGGTAAAAGTATTACTTTTATCTGTATGGCTTTAATCGTCTTTGTTGTTGCAATGATTTTCTTGTTTGTTGCACAAAAAGGACTTTCAACTTTCTTTGTTGATAAAATTAATCCCTTTAACTTCCTCTTTGGGACCACTTGGAATCCAAGTGAATTAGGGCCTGACGGTAAACCGATGGTCGGTGCCCTTCCTATGATTATGGGGAGTTTGATTGTAACGATTTTATCAGCCCTTCTAGCAACTCCCTTTGCCATTGGTGCAGCTATCTTTATGACAGAGATCTCACCAAAAAGAGGAGCTAAGATTTTACAACCAGTAATTGAGCTTCTAGTTGGTATTCCATCAGTAGTTTACGGATTCGTAGGTCTTGCTGTTGTCGTGCCTGCTGTTCGTAAAACTTTTGGAGGAACAGGGTTTGGTATCCTAGCGGGGGTTTTTGTCCTCTTTGTTATGATCCTACCAACAGTAACAAGTATGACTGTTGATGCCATGAAGGCAGTACCTAGACACTACAAGGAAGCATCTCTTGGTCTTGGAGCAACCAGATGGCAAACCATCTCGAAGGTTCTTTTAAGAGCTGCAACTCCTGGGATTTTAACGGCCATTGTTTTTGGGATGGCCCGTGCCTTTGGTGAAGCTCTAGCCATTCAAATGGTTGTGGGAAATGCTGCTATCATGCCAACTAGCTTGATTAAGCCAGCAAGTACCCTAACAAGTGTCCTTACTCAAGGAATTGGAAATACCATCATGGGTACTGTTCAAAATAATGTCCTTTGGTCACTTGCGCTCATATTACTTGCCATGTCACTCGTCTTTAATATTATTATGAGACTGATTGCCAATCGTGGTAAATTTTAGAAGGAATTAGTAGGAGATTAAAAAGTGAGTCCTAAAAAAGCAGATAGGATTGCGACACATGTCTTGTACGCAATCTCAGGAATAATCGTCTTGATTTTATCAGCCCTATTACTATATATTTTGGTTAGAGGGTTACCCCATATTAGCTGGAAGTTCTTAACAAGTCCTGCTAAAGCCTATGAAGTCGGAGGAGGGATTGGAATTCAGCTCTTCAATAGTATCTTCCTTCTGATTATCACAATGTTAATTAGTTTTCCTCTTTCACTTGGAGCAGGAATTTACCTTTCAGAGTATGCCAATCAAAAGAGCAAACTAACAGGTCTTGTTAGAACATCAATTGAAATCCTAAGCTCTCTACCATCAGTTGTAGTTGGACTTTTTGGATTCCTAATCTTTGTTGTTCAATTTGGTTACGGATTTTCAATCATTTCAGGTGCCTTGGCTCTTACCGTCTTCAACCTTCCTCTTATGACAAGAAATGTCGAGGAAAGTTTAAAGGCTATCCACCATACTCAAAGGGAAGCAGGTCTTGCCCTTGGTTTATCACGCTGGGAAACAGTTATCCATGTAATTGTACCGGAAGCTCTTCCAGGAATTATTACAGGGGTGGTTCTAGCCAGTGGACGTATCTTTGGTGAGGCAGCAGCCCTTATCTATACAGCAGGTCAATCAGCACCAGCCCTTGACTGGTCAAACTGGAATCCACTTTCAGTAGCAAGTCCAATCAGTATCTTCCGTCAGGCAGAAACTCTTGCCGTTCACATTTGGAAGGTTAACAGCGAGGGAACAGTTCCAGACGGAGCAGCCGTTTCAGCTGGAGCAAGTGCTGTCTTAGTATTATTTGTTCTACTATTTAATTTCTCAGCTCGTTTCATCGGTAAGAAATTACACAGTAAACTTACATCTGCGGGGTAAACATGTCTAAATATAATTGGGATGATCGTCACATCATAACCTTTGACGAAAAAAATATAGCCTTATCAACTAAGGATTTGAGAGTCTTTTATGGAGATTTTGAATCAATCCACGGAATTGATATGCAGTTTGAAAAAAATAAGATAACAGCCTTAATCGGACCATCAGGATCAGGTAAATCAACCTATCTAAGAAGTCTTAACCGAATGAATGATACCATTGATATCGCCCGTGTTACTGGTGAAATCAATTATGAGGGTGTAAACATTAATGATAAAAATGTTAATGTTTATGAGGCTAGAAAATGCATCGGGATGGTTTTCCAAAGACCAAATCCTTTCTCAAAATCAATCTATCAAAATATAACTTTTGCCCTTGAACGCCAAGGAATTAAAGATAAAAAAATCCTTGATGAGGTTGTTGAAACATCACTTAAGCAAGCAGCCCTTTGGGAGCAGGTTAAAGATGACCTCAATAAGTCGGCTTTAGCCCTTTCAGGTGGTCAGCAGCAGCGTCTATGTATCGCCCGTGCCATTGCTGTCAAACCTGATATTCTTCTTATGGATGAGCCAGCCAGTGCCCTTGATCCAATCTCAACCATGCAGATTGAAGAAACCATGGCTGAGCTTAAAAAGGATTATACAATTATCATCGTAACCCACAACATGCAGCAGGCAGCTCGTGCTAGTGATTATACTGGATTCATGTATTCAGGTGATTTAATTGAGTATGACAAGACAAGTAAAATCTTTACTAATCCTAAATTAAACTCAACAGCTGACTATGTATCAGGACATTTTGGATAGGAGAAAGCAATGAGTGAGCCAATTTTAAATGTAAAGGATTTTTCACTTTACTACGGTAAAAAGAAAACCCTTAAAGAAATTACAATGGATTTTTATCCGAATGAAATAACTTCCTTAATCGGACCTTCAGGATCAGGTAAATCAACCCTTTTAAGATCGATTAATAGGATGAATGATCTGGTTCCAGGTGTTACAACAACTGGAACAATCACCTATGATGACCATAATATTTACGGGCCAAGAATGGATACAGTTGAGCTTAGGAAAAATATTGGGATGGTTTTCCAACAACCAAATCCCTTCCCTTTTTCAATCTATGAAAATGTGGTCTATGGTCTCCGCCTAAAAGGTGTTAAGGACAAGGCTATTTTAGATGAAGCAGTTGAAAACAGTCTGAAGGCTGCAAATATTTGGGATGAGGTCAAGGACAAGTTGCACAAGTCAGCTCTTGGTCTTTCAGGTGGACAGCAACAGAGGGTTTGTATTGCCCGTGTTCTTGCTGTTGACCCTGATATCTTGCTTTTAGACGAACCAACAAGTGCCCTTGATCCAATCTCTGCAGATAAGATTGAGTCAATGTTGCTTGAACTTAAGGAAAAGTATACAATATTAATAGTTACACACAGCATGCAACAGGCAAGTCGTATTTCAGATAAGACAGCCTTCTTCTTGGACGGTGACTTAATTGAATATGATAGGACAAAAGAAATTTTCCTAAATCCAAAGGATCAAAGGACAGAAGACTACGTTACTGGAAAATTTGGTTAAATCTAGGTAGGTTTAGTAGAAAGAGGGTAGATATGTTAAGAACACAATTTGAGGGAGAGTTAAACAAACTCCACAATCAATTTTACTCAATGGGAACGCAAGTTAGTGCCCAGCTTAATAAGGCAGTTCGTGCCTTTGTAAGTCATGATCAGGAGTTAGCTGATGAGGTTATTCTTGATGATGAGGCTATAAATTATCTTGAAACAAAACTTGAGAAAAAATCTCTTGAAATGATTGCCCTCCAGCAGCCAGTTTCAAATGACCTAAGAACGATTATCACTGTTTTAAAGGCAAGTAGTGACCTTGAGAGAATGGGGGACCATGTAACCTCTATTGCCCGCTCAATCATCAACCTTGAAGGGGAAGAACGAATTGAATCGGTTGAAGAAGACATTACAATCATGGGTGAAAAGGTAAAAAATATCGTTGATGCAGCTCTTAATGCTTACATGCAGGGAGATGAAGAGCGTGCGCGTGAGATTGCTACCTGGGATAATGATGTTGATGAAATGTTCTCTGAAATTCAAAACAAGGTTTTAGAAGGCATGAAAAGCAATACTGAAACCATCCATACTGGTAAGGAATACATAATGACCCTTATGTATCTTGAACGTATTGGTGATTATGCGAAAAACTTGTGTGAGTGGATTGTCTACCTTAAGACAGGTAAGATTGTCGAACTTTAATCATAAAAAAGAAGGATTTATCCTTCTTTTTTTATTTGCACAAAATATTTTGATTATCAAAGTTATTTTAATATCAAGAAAGCACTTTCTTTAAATTAAACAAAACAATGCACAAGATTCGTGCTATACTGATGAAGTAGTTATTTCATTATAATAGTCGAGTTAAGGAGAGACAATACATGCAGAAAGTTTTAGTTGCCAATAGGGGCGAGATTGCCACACGTGTATTTAGAGCTTGTACTGAATTAAATATCTCAACAGTTGCCATCTATGCAGCCGAAGATGAGTATTCAGTTCACCGCTTTAAGGCTGATGAGGCTTACTTGGTTGGTGCAGGAAAAAAACCAATCGAAGCCTATCTAGATATTGAAGATATCATTAGGATTGCAAAAGATACTAATGCCAGTGCCATTCACCCAGGTTACGGTTTTCTTTCTGAAAATATTGATCTTGCTAAAAGATGTGAGGAAGAAGGAATAATCTTCATTGGTCCAAGTATTCACCACCTGGATATTTTTGGGGACAAGATTAAGGCCAAACAAGCAGCCTTGGATGCAGGAATTAGCCCAATTCCTGGAACCAAAGGATCTGTTGCAGGAGTTGAAGATATTCTTGAATTTGCCGACAAGTACGGCTATCCAATCATGATCAAGGCAGCCCTTGGTGGGGGAGGACGCGGTATGCGTATTGCCCGTAACGAAAAAGAGGCTAGAGAGGGTTATGAAAGGGCAAGAAGTGAGGCCAAATCAGCCTTTGGAAGTGATGAAGTTTACGCTGAAAGATATATTGGTCAACCTAAGCACATTGAGGTTCAAATTTTAGGGGACGAGCACGGTAATGTGGTTCATCTTTTTGAAAGGGACTGTTCTGTTCAAAGAAGACACCAAAAGGTTGTAGAAGTTGCACCCTGTATTTCTCTTACAGATGAGATGCGAGACAAAATTTGTCAGGCAGCCGTTCAGATTATGAAGCATGTGGGCTATGTTAATGCAGGTACTGTCGAATTCTTAGTTGAAGATGATGATTTTTACTTTATCGAGGTAAATCCTCGTGTCCAAGTTGAGCATACTATAACTGAGATGATTACAGACATCGATATTGTCCAAAGTCAAATCCTAATTGCCCAAGGTCTAACCCTTGAAGAGTGTGGTATTCCTAAGCAGGAAGAGATTACCCACAAGGGAGTTGCTATTCAATGTAGGATTACCACAGAAGATCCCCTCAATGATTTTATGCCAGATACTGGTAAAATCGATACCTACCGCTCTCCAGGTGGGTTCGGAGTCCGTCTTGACGTTGGGAACGCCTACGCAGGGGCAGTAGTAACACCTTACTTTGACTCCCTTCTGGTAAAAGTTTGTACCCATGCAAGTAGTCTTGAACAGGCCATCCAAAAAATGGAGCGCTGTCTAAGGGAATTTAGGATTCGCGGAGTTAAGACAAATATTCCCTTCATGCAAAACGTAATCAATCATGAAGCCTTTAGATCAGGTACTGCCCTTACAACATTTATTGACAATGAGCCTGACCTATTTAAGTTCTCAGCCACTCGTGACCGCGGGAATAAAACTTTGAAATACATTAGTCAAATCACAGTTAATGGTTTTCCAGGAGTTGAAAAATCGAAAAAATTTATCTCAGATAGGTATCTACCAAAGGATTTAAATCTTCCTGATAAAAAAATTATTACTGCAAAAAATGTCTTAGATCTTGAAGGGGCTGATGCTGTTTCTAACTGGGTTAAAGAAGAGAAGAAAATTTTACTAACAGATACAACCTTTAGGGATGCCCACCAAAGTCTTCTAGCAACCCGCCTAAGAACCAAGGATTTACTCGAAGTAGCTTCCCTGACAGAAAAAGCCTTTCCTAACCTCTTTTCAGCTGAAATGTGGGGGGGAGCAACTTTTGATGTGAGCTACCGTTTCCTAACTGAAGATCCGTGGGAAAGACTTAGAAAATTTAGGGCTGCCATGCCTAATACCTTAATGCAAATGCTCTTTAGGGGGTCAAATGCTGTAGGTTATTCAAACTATCCTGATAATGTCCTAGTTGAATTCATTAAGGAAGCAGCTAGCCAAGGTATTGACGTCTTTAGAATTTTTGACAGCTTAAACTGGGTCGAGCAGATGGATAAATCAATCCAAGCCGTTAGGGATGCTGGTAAGATTGCTGAGGCAACAATTTGTTACACTGGAGATATCAATAATCCTAACAGGCAAAAATATTCTCTTAAATACTATAAGGAATTGGCACGTGAACTTGAAGCCCTAGGAGCTCATATTATTGCCATCAAGGACATGGCTGGTCTTTTGAAACCGCAAGCTGCCTATGAGCTTATTTCTGAACTTAAGGATGTAACAAGTCTTCCAATCCACCTTCACACTCATGATACAAGTGGTAATGGAATCTTTACCTATGCAGAGGCTGTCCGTGCGGGTGTCGATATCGTTGACCTTGCCATCCCAGCTATGAGTAGTGCTACAAGTCAACCAAGTATGACTAGTCTTTATTATGCCCTTGAAGGTTCTGATAGAAAACCAGACTTTGATGTGGAAAATGCTGATAAGATTAACCAGTACTGGCAGGGAGTTCGTGCTGACTACAAGGCCTTTGAAAACGGCATGACAGGTCCTAATCCTTCTGTTTATATGCATGAGATGCCAGGGGGACAATATTCTAACCTCCAGCAGCAGGCCAAGGGTGTAGGTCTTGGAGATCGTTGGGATGAGGTAACTAAGATGTACCAAACTGTTAACATGCTTTTTGGTGATATTGTAAAAGTTACTCCTTCATCAAAGGTTGTAGGTGATATGGCCTTGTTCATGGTAGAAAATGGACTAAATGAGGAAAATATCTACGAAAAAGGGCGTGATTTAAGCTTCCCAGATTCTGTAATTTCCTTCTTTAGGGGTGACCTTGGTCAACCGGCCTTTGGTTTCCCTAAGGAGCTTCAAAAATTAGTCCTTAAGGACCAAGAAGCTTACACAGTAAGACCAGGAAGTTTAGCCAAGGAAGTCGATTTTGAGGCTCTTAGTCAAGAGCTTGAAGGGCTGATTGGTTATAAACCTAAGCAGGAAGAGCTGTTAAGCTATATTATGTATCCTAAGGTCTTCCTTGATTATAGAAAAAACTATGATCAGTATGCTGACATCAATCTCCTTGATACACCAACCTTCTTCCAGGGTATGGAAGTTGGTGAGGCTATAACCTTTGAACTTGAAAAGGGTAAAAGCCTTTTAATCCGTTTGGATCAGGTAGGGGATGTTGATGACAGAGGAGATAGAACCCTTTACTTTAACCTTAATGGTCAAAGAAGGGAGATTGTCGTCAATGACGCTTCAGCTAAGACATCAACCATTAAAAATCCGAAGGCTGATTCAAGTAATGATCAAGAAATCGGTGCTACGATGACAGGTTCTGTCTTGAAGGTTCTTGTCAAAGCAGGTGATAAGGTACAAAAGGGAGACGGGCTTTTCATCACAGAAGCCATGAAGATGGAAACATCAATTCAAGCACCTTTTGCAGGAACTGTTAAAAGGGTTCTTGTTCAAGACGGTGATAGGATTGAAACAGGAGACCTTCTAGTTGAACTAGAAAAAAATTAGGAAAAATAAGAAAAGCAAGGAAATAAGGAGAGCCATATTTTATGAAAAAAAATGATCATACTTTACTTTTAGTTGTTTTAGTAGTTGTTTTCTTTGGTCTAAGTTATTTTACAAAAAACATTTTCTTTGTTATCTTCTTTATCCTGGCTTGGTTGGCCTTTAAGGTATACGGCCTTTATATCATGGCCACTTATGTTAACCAGGTGGAAGATTCTAAGGATTCCCAAAAGCAAGAATAAAAAAATCCCTAGCTAGATTGGTAGACGAGTAAAATCTAATCCCTGTTGACTAGGTGTAGGGGATAATCTTTAGGCTTTAAATCAATCAAATTTAAAAGAATTTTAGGTTTTACTTGGGCCATCTCTTCTTTACTTATCCATTTAAGTTTCATAAATTCTTCTTCAGATTCATAGTTATCTAAGATTTCAATTTGACAGCTATAAATAAACAAGAGTTCATGGTAATTACTAGCATTTTGATAAAAGTTTTCCACAAGGGCCATGAGCTGAAAGTTCTTAAGCACCTGTCCGCTTTCTTCTAAAACCTCTCTTTGTAAGGCTTCTTGGCTACTTTCGCCAAATTTGATTCGACCTCCCATGAGGGACATGTTGCCATTTGGAAATTCGGCTACTAAAAATTTATCATGAGCTTCAATCCAAGCAGCCACTCGAAGATTGAGCCTGCCGCTTTTACTGTCAAGAGTTAAATCTTCGGTCATAACTTCTCCTTAAATATTTTCTCAGTTAATGTATTTTATTATATCACCAGTACATTATATCTACCAAACAAATCTATCAAAATTGAAAATTTTTTCAAAAAATGCTATACTTGAAAAAGTGTATTAGACAGTAGTAACTAATAGTAGTTGCTTGAAAAAAAGATTTTAAAATATATTGGAGAAAAATAAATGAGTGATATAAAAATAATTCCCTTAGGTGGGGTTCGTGAATTCGGAAAAAATATGTATGCTGTCGAGGTAGATGAATCAATCTTTGTCCTTGATGCCGGTTTAAAATATCCTGAAAGTGAGATGCTTGGGGTTGACTTTGTAATTCCAGACACAACTTTTTTAGAAGAAAATGCTGACCGTGTTGCGGGTATTTTCTTGACTCACGGTCATCCGGATTCAATTGGTGGCTTACCTTATTTACTTGCCCAGGTTGAAGCACCAGTTTTTGGAAGTGAACTTACAATTGAGCTAGCTAAAATCAATGTTAAGGCTTATGACTTAACTAAAAAATTCAATGATTTTCATATTGTTAATGAAAAGACTGAAATTGACTTTGGAACAGCTAATATTTCTTTCTTTAGTACAACCCATACAATTCCAGATAGCCTGGGTATTGTAATTGGAACCGAGGAAGGGAACATCGTCTATACAGGTGACTTTAAATTTGATCCAGCAGTTCCAGCAGGTTATAAGACTAATCTAGGACGACTAGCTGAAATTGGTAGCCAGGGAGTTTTAGCCCTTCTAAGTGATTCGGCTAATGCCCTAGCAAGTGCGCCGTCATCTGGTGAAAATGAAGTTGCTGAAAAAATATTTGACGTAATTTCAGACTGGGAAGGTCGTGTAATTGTAGCAAGTGTTGCTGGAAACTTGGCCCGAATTCAACAAACAATTGATGCTGCAGCAAGAGCTGGAAGGGTCGTATCTTTTACAGGCCATGACATGGATCAAATAGTAAAAACTGCCCGTCGTTTAGGTAAATTAAATGTTGATGATGCCATGATTATCCCCTTAAAAGAACTTAAAAAGTATCCAGACGATGAGGTCTTAATTCTTGAAGCTGGTCGTATGGGTGAGCCTATTAGATCGGTTGCTGATATGGCCACTGGTCGTAACAGGCAGGTAAAAATTAAAGAGGGTGATTTGGTCTTTGCTGTTACAAGTCCAACTGTCTCAATGGAAACCTTTGTTGCTAAAACAGAAAATATTGTTTACAGGGCTGGTGGAGTGATGAAACTCCTTACTAGTGAGATAACTGTATCAGGACATGCAAATTCTCGCGATTTGCAAACAATGATTGATATCATGAAACCTCAAAACCTTATCCCAGTCCAAGGGGAATATAGGGAACTTGAAGCCCATGCTGAGCATGCCATGGAGGTTGGAATCAAGCCTGAGGATATCTTTATCCTAAAACGTGGGGATGTTATCTCTTACGAGGATGGTGTTTTTGTACCGGCAGGAGTTGTAACTGCTGAAAATATCATGATTGACGGAAGCGGTGTTGGTGATATCGGAAGTATTGTACTACGTGACCGTAAGATTTTATCAGAGGATGGAATTTTCATTGCTGTGATTACAATCAGCAAAAAAGAAAAGAAAATTATCAGTAAGGCTAAAGTTCACACTAGAGGTTTTGTTTATGTTAAACAAAGTCGTGATTTAATCAAAGATAGTTCAGACTTAGTCAACCAAACAGTTATTAATTATCTTGAAAAGGGTGATTTTGACTGGACTGAAATCAAACAAGATATTCGTGATGCTCTTGGTAAATACCTTTATGATCAAACTAAACGTCGCCCAGTTATTTTACCGGTGGTGATGGAAGTTAGATCTGAAGAAAATCTTAATAAGAGCACCCGTAAGAAACCTAAGAAGAAAAAACCAGCCAAGGCTAAGGTAGAAGATAAGCAGGATTAGGCATAAGTTTAAGACTTAATGCTGATAAAAAAATAAATTTATGCTATAATATGCATATTGAAAAACTCAGGAGAAGCTATGTATAACGCACTTGTAACAATTTTACTTATTTTATCAGTGATTATCATCATTTCAATTATCATGCAACCATCTAAACAGGATTCAGCAGCCAGTGCTTTATCAGGTGGTGGTGAGCAGTTGTTTGAAAGGCGAAAGGCGCGTGGATTTGAGGCCGTAATGCAAAGATTTACTGCCCTTATGGTTACTGTTTGGTTGATTATTGGTTTTGTGTTAGTAATATTATCAAGTAAGTAAATAAAAAAGCTAAGTTGGGGGATTCCCAACTTTTTTTGAAAGAAAAATAAGAGAAGAGAATGAATATTAAAATAAAAGATAAAATTAAAGAATGCTTGGCTGATGGAAATCCTGTAAACATTCAAGAATTAGCAGGAAGTTTGGGGCTTGATCAGGCCCAAGACTTTAAACAGTACTTAAAAGTTATTGCCCAGATGGAAGCAGAAGGTGACTTAGCCTTTACTGATTTGGGGGAGATTTATGGGGTTGATAAGGCAGCAAAACAAGCTCCTGTAGGAATTGAAGGAATTTTTCATGCCAATGCTAATGGATTTGGTTTTGTAACTATTGCCTCAGATGAGCCAGACGTCTTTATTCCGCGGGGAAATACCCTTCTTGCCCTTGACCGAGATACGGTTCAGATTGAAATAACAAAACCTGCCAATGATCTGCAAGGAACTTCAGCTGAAGGGAAGGTTGTAGGAATTGTTAGCCATGACCTTAAGCAAATGGTAGGTCAATTTTTTGCCTTTTCTAAGGAAGAGGAAGAAGAAAGTGACTTGATCGGTTACATCAAAAGTAAAAATAAAAAGGTACCCTTCAATACCTACCTAAGCCCTAAAGGACTAAGACCAGAAGATGGACAGATTGTTAAAGTTGAAATCACCCACTATCTTGATGAAGAGTTTCCAACTTCCATGCAGGGACTGGTAACAGAAATTATCGGAAACCCAACAGACAAGGGGATTGATGTTCTTGAAGTTCTTGAAGGAATGGATATTAGAAGTGAATTTCCTGAAGAGGTTATTGATCAGGCGAATGCGGTTCCTGAAATAGTTTCAGAAGATGACCTTATGGGTCGTGTTGACTACAGGGATCAGATTATTTTTACCATTGACGGAGCAGACGCCAAGGACCTTGACGATGCGGTTCATATTAACCTTTTACCAAATGGAAATTATGAGTTGGGTGTTCATATTGCAGACGTATCCCACTATGTGACCAATGAGTCACCACTAGACAAGGAGGCCTATGAAAGAGGAACCAGTGTCTATGTTACAGACCGTGTGGTTCCTATGCTACCAGAACGCCTGTCAAACGGGATTTGTTCTTTAAACCCTAAGGTTAATCGTCTGACACAGTCATGTGTTATGGAGATTAATCATGAGGGTCGTGTTGTTGACTATCAGATTTCTCAATCAATCATTAAGACAACAGAACGGATGACCTATAGTGATGTTAATAAGATAATTGCAGGCGATGATGAGCTGACAGAGAGATATGAAGTCCTTCTTGAAAGCATTAAACTCATGGCTGACTTGCACAAAATTTTAGAAGCCATGCGTAAAAGGCGCGGAGCAATTGACTTTGATACCGAAGAAGCTAAAATTATTGTCGATGAGGCCGGAAACCCAATTGATATTATTAAACGTAATAGGGGAGTTGCTGAAAGATTAATTGAAAGCTTCATGCTGGTTGCTAACGAAACTGTAGCTGGTCATTTTTCAAGTCTAAATCTTCCTTTCATTTACCGTATCCATGAGCATCCTAAGGCTGACAAACTTACCAGGTTTATTGATTTTGCTTCAGCCTTTGGAATACCAATTAAGGGAACAGCCCAAAAGATGGGACAAAAAGATTTACAGCAGTTTATGGAGAAAATTAAGGGTAAACCAGGTGAGGAAGTCCTTGCAACCATGCTGTTAAGATCAATGCAACAGGCCAGATACGATGAAAATAATGAAGGTCACTATGGTCTAGCTGCAGAAAATTATACTCATTTTACAAGTCCAATCAGAAGGTACCCAGACCTAATTGTTCACCGCTTAATTAGAGAGATGACTTCTCCAAGTGAGCAAGTAATTGAATACTGGACAGAGAAGATTCCTGAGATTGCCAAACATTCTAGTCAAATGGAGCGTAGGGCTGTTGATGCTGAGCGTGAAGTTGAAAAGATGAAAAAAGCCGAATACATGGAGCAATATGTTGGCCAAGAATTTACAGGTGTTATTTCATCAGTTACGACCTTCGGTTTCTTTGTTGAACTACCAAATACCATTGAAGGCCTGGTTCATATCAAGTCTTTAGGCAAGGAATACTTCCGCTATCATGAACGCACCATGACCCTTGAGGGGGAAAAATCAGGTCTTATCTTCAAGGTAGGTCAAGAGGTTAAAGTTGGGCTTACTAAGGCTGATCGTAATACGGGAGATATTGACTTTGAACACCTTCCAAGCGATCTAGACGTTCATGAAAAAAGAAGCAAGAAGGCTGGTAGATCAAGGGATAAATCTAAAGGTAATGACAGGGATAAGTCCAACCAGCCTAGAAGAGATTCAAGAAACAAGAGAAAATCTTCTGGAAGTAAAGATAAAAAACCTTTTTACAAGCAAGTAGTAAAATCTAACAAGAAGGGGAGAAACAATGCCAAAGGGTCAGGGAAACGTAGTCGCACAAAATAAAAAAGCAAGCCACGATTATGAAATCGTCGAAACCTTTGAGGCAGGGATTGTCCTAACTGGTACGGAGATAAAAAGTATTCGTGCAGCTAGGATTACCCTCAAGGATGGTTTTGCCCGGGTTAGAAATGGAGAGGTTTGGCTGTCTAATGTCCATATCTCCCCTTATGAACAAGGAAATATTACAAATGTTGATCCTGTTAGATCTAGAAAGCTCCTCCTTCATAAAAAACAAATTGCAAAAATTGCAGGTGAACTTTCAACAAATGGGATGACCTTTGTTCCCTTAAAAGTTTACCTTAAAGATGGTTTTGCCAAAGTTTTAATGGGCCTTGCGCGAGGTAAGAAAAACTATGACAAACGAGAAACTATCAAACGTAAGGAACAGAACAGGGAAATTGCCCGACAATTAAAAAACTATAACAGATAACTTTCCTAGGAGAGTTATTTTTAATCATTTTAGGGAAAAGGGGGCAGGCAGATGACTAAATCACCAATAGAAAAATACCTAAAGGATATTTATAATCGCTTTAAAAACGATAGGGAAGGGAAGGTTGCAAATTATATCCCAGAACTAGCTAAGGTGGATCCTGATAAATTTGCGATAGTTTTAGCCACAGCTGATGGACAGGTCTACAAGTACGGCGATACCGATCAACTTTTTACCATCCAATCAATCTCAAAACCTTTCACCTATGCCTTGGCCATTTCAGACAATGGTTTTGAAACGGTTGATAAAAAAATTGATGTAGAACCATCAGGAGATGCCTTTAATGAAATATCTTTAGATGCTAGGTCCAATCGTCCTAAAAATGGGATGATTAATTCAGGTGCCATAACCAGTACATCCCTTGTTAAGGGAAGATCTTCTGAAGAACGTTATGAGAGAATAAGAAAATTTTATTCAGATTTTGCAGGGCGGGAACTCCATCCTGATTTTGGTGTCTTTCAATCAGAGTCTGAAACTGGGCATAGGAACCGGGCCATTGCCTGGATGCTTAAAAATTTTGGCATTATTGAGGGTAATCCAGAAGAAGTGCTGGCTGCTTACTTTGAACAATGTTCAACCTTGGTTAATGCTGAAGACTTGGCCCTTATGGCCGTAACCCTTGCAAATGATGGAATCCATCCCCTGAGTAAAAAAAGAATTGTTAGTCCAGAAATTGTCGAACGTGTGCTTTCAGTTATGATGACAGCAGGTATGTATGATGGGGCTGGTGACTGGATGACCTCTGTTGGTCTTCCAGCTAAGTCAGGTGTTGGAGGTGGAATTATTGGAGTTCTACCAGGGCAGTTAGCCATAGCTGTCTTTTCACCAAGACTTGATAGCCACGGAAATTCTATTAGAGGGGTTAAAGCCTTTGAAGCCATGAGTAGGGAGCTTCACCTTCATATCATGAACATTGCCCGAGCTGCCTCATCAGCCATCAAGGCAATCTACACGATTGATGAAAGACCCTCTATTTTAAGACGGACCAAGGAAGAAGAAGATATCTTAATTCAATATGGACCAAGAGCTAAGGTAATTGAAGCCCAGGGAGACATCCTTTTTTCTGGTGCGGAAAAATTAATTAGAGAATCCCTCCAAGAATCTGAGGGAGTTGATACTTTTATTTATGATATAACCTTTGTTGATTCTGTTGCAGATGGAAGTAATAGTGATATTGTCAGATCCATGCTCTATAAAATTGCCAAGGACCAAATTGAGGACGGAAAATCAATTGCCATTATCGATCCCAAGTTTAAGTCAGAAAACTTAAGTAATATTCCTGAGGGTTTAAAATTATTTAAACTTAGTGAATCAGCTCTCCAGTGGGCAGAAAATCAAATCCTTGATAAGTATTCAGATGATTTACCCTTAGAGGATGTGGAGACAACACCCTTAAAGGATTTTGAGTTTTTTGATTATTTTTCAGATCAGGAAAAAGATAGATTTGTGGCTTATCTCGAACCGATTTTTTATCCGGCCAAAACGCCTATTTTTGAACCTCATACATCAAAATCAGGCATTTATTTCATAATGAAGGGACGAATTTCCGTTGAGCTTTCTGGTGATAGGGATAATCTTGAAAGAAGGGTTGTTGCTGTCTTAATGCCAGGAATGACAATCGGTGAATATACCCTAATTCATGAAAATAGTGGTGATTTTACGGTAAAAAGCCAAACAGATAGTAATCTTTTTTACCTTTCGCATGAAGCCATTGAAAAAATGAGGCAGGAAGACCTAGGTCTTTCAATCGCCTTGTGGCAGGCAGTTGCTAGGGGAGGTTATGAACTTTTTGACCGAACCATGTACCAACTGTCAGCTCGGATTGATCAGGAATTAAAGGACAAGGAATAGAAAAAAACCGAAGAAGTTCTTCGGTTTTTTTGATTTTACTATTTTATTGTTGCCTTCTTATTGCTGGACTAACTGGTAGTTAGTGACTAATAGCTAAGTAATTTTTTGCTGGTATTTGTAAGGGACTTGCAACCGTCTTTTGTAACATAGACACAGTCTTCAATACGAACACCAACTTTTCCTGGAATGTAGATCCCAGGTTCAATTGAAAAGCACATGCCCTCTTCAATGGTAATGTCATCGACTCCCCCGATTGATGGAAACTCGTGAACATCCATTCCAATTCCATGTCCTGTTCTGTGGTTGAAGTACTCCCCGTAGCCAGCTTTTGTAATCACGTCACGGGCTACCTTGTCGATTTCGTTAGCAGTAACACCTGGTTTTACAAAGTCCATGGCAGCTAGTTGAGCTTCAAGAACAATATTGTAGATTTCCTTGTCAAAGTCAGAAGGAGTTCCAACAGCGATAGTTCTTGTCGCATCACTTGCGTAGCCCTTGTACATGGTACCTAGGTCAAATAGGAGCAAGCGGTCGCGCTCAATTTTGTTAACTCCAGGTTCACCGTGTGGATTTGCTGCATTATCTCCAGTTAAAACCATAGTGTCAAAGCTCATTTTTGAAATTCCTAGGCGTTTTAATTCATATTCAATTTTGGCAATAACATCCATCTCAGTGGCATCAGGATTTTCAGCAACAAAATTAAAGCCAATTTCAAAGGCCTTGTCAGCAAAGGCTCCAGACTCCTTCATGATTTCGATTTCTTCAGGTGATTTAATCAGACGTAGTTTTTGAATCAAAGGAGTAATATTTACAAAGTTATTTTGGAAAACTGATTGCAGTCCTTCAGACTTTCTAAGAACAATATCATCATACTCAACAGCGATATTTTTGATATCAGCATCTACCAAATGGTTTTTAATAACCTGCCAAGGATTTTCGTTATCAGTATAGCCAAATACTTCAAAATCAACTGTATTTTTAGCAGGTTCAACTTCAAGGGCAGGGGTAAAGAGGATAGGTTCCTTGTCTTTAAAGATCATAAGACCCATAATACGTTCATGGGGATCTGATTCAAATCCTGTTAGATAATTGATTGTTGTGGGATTTGTAAGAAAGGTCATATCGCTATCGTTAGCCTTAAGAAATTCCTGAATCTTTGCAAATTTTTCTTTCATGTAAGTCTCCTTTTAAATTTTATTTTTGATTAGCTACTATTATAACATTTAAAAAAATATTTTGTATCCTGGTAAAAGGTTGGATATTTTAAATTGGATAATTTCTAAATAAATTAACTTGAAAATGCTTACATAAATTGTTATACTTGGTTATACAAATCGTTTTCACAGTATTTTCAGTAAACGAATACATATTCATTTGAAGAAAGGGAAAATAAAAAATGGAAGATACAGCAATTACAATTTATGACGTTGCTCGTGAAGCAAATGTTTCCATGGCAACGGTTAGTCGTGTTGTTAATGGTAATCCAAATGTTAGAGAAACGACCCGTAAAAAGGTTTTGGAGGTAATTGACCGCTTGGACTACAGACCTAATGCCGTAGCCCGTGGTCTTGCCAGTAAAAAAACAACAACTGTTGGAGTAGTTATTCCTAATATTGCAGATACTTATTTTGCAACTCTAGCGCGTGGTATCGATGATATTGCAACCATGTATAACTACAATGCCATTATTGTTAATAGTGACGGAGAAGATAACAAAGAAGTTTATGTTGTAAACACCCTTTTGGCCAAACAGGTTGATGGAATCATCTTTATGGGAAATCATATCTCAGAAAGAGTTAGGGCTGAATTCTCTCGCAGCAGAACGCCAGTTGTTTTAGCGGGAACTGTTGACGGGGAAGCGCAATTTGCTTCTGTTAACATTGACTATGAAATGGCAGCTTATGATGCTGTAGAGAAACTGGCTGAAAACAATGAAAAGATTGCCTTCATTACAGGATCACTTCTTGATGAGATCAATACAGGCCGTTTAAATGGTTATAAGAAGGCTCTAGCAGACAATAACCTTAAATTTACTGAAGGACTAGTCTTTGAAAGTAATTACAGCTATGATGCTGGTATTGATATTGCTAAGAGAATTATGGCCAGCGGGGCAAGTGCAGCCTATCTAGCAAATGATGAGTTAGCTGTAGGTCTTTTAGATGCCCTACTAGACCTTGGGGTAAACATTCCTGGTGATTTTGAAATCATAACTAGCAATAATTCACCAGTAACTAACTATACTCGTCCAGCAATTTCTAGTATCGAGCAGCCCCTTTATGATATTGGTGCCGTTTCAATGCGCCTATTAACTAAATTAATGGGTAAAGAAGAGATTGATGAGAAAACTGTAATTCTACCTCACGGAATTGCTAGTAAAAAAACAACAAAATAAGTTAAGAATGAGCTAAGAGAGGCAAAAGTCCCTGTCTTGGCTTTTTTAGTTTATTTTTTTAAGAGCAGCCTGTTAAAGTTACTTTAAGGTCAAAATACTAGGATAGGTAAAAATATGATAGAATGGAAGTATGAAAATGTTTAAAATATTATTAGTAGAAGATGATTTAAGTCTATCTAATTCTGTCTTTGACTATTTAGATAACTTTGTTGATGTTACTCAAGTATTTGACGGAGAAGAGGGCTTGTATGAAGCTGAGTCAAGAATTTACGATTTGATTCTTCTCGATCTAATGCTTCCTGAAAAAAATGGGTTTGATGTATTAAAAGAATTAAGAGCGAAGGGAGTGGATACGCCTGTTCTTATCATGACGGCAAAGGAAAGTCTGGATGATAAGATGCATGGTTTTGAAATTGGTGCTGACGATTACCTGACAAAACCTTTTTATTTGGAGGAGCTTAAGGCCAGGATTCAGGCTCTTTTAAAAAGAGCAGGTAAGCTTGAGGATACCAATCTAACTTACGGGGACTTACATGTTAACCCCAACAATAATACAGTCAAACTTGGCGATAAGCCAGTTGAGGTTTTAGGTAAGGAGTTTGATCTTCTTTTATACCTCCTTCAAAATCAAAATGTTATTTTACCCAAGGAGCAAATTTTTGACCGAATTTGGGGCTTTGATAGTGATACAACTGTTACAGTTGTTGAGGTTTATATCAGTAAGCTCCGGAAGAAACTTAAGGACAGTGAATTTGCTAAAAATTTAAATACCCTAAGAAATGTTGGGTATATTTTAAGAGAATATGAAAAAAATTGATTTTAGATCCTTTCTCAATTTCTTTATCGCTTTTACGGTAATCTTTGCCTTTCTAACAGCGATAATTCTTCAGGTTCTTTCTAGTGGGGTTTATAATTCAACGGATGAAAATATTGGTAAGCTTTCATCAAACCCTTCTTTACTGGTGTCAATTGCCCTCCAATCAAATAGCAGTAGCGACAGTGACAGCGATAGCTATAGTGAAGGTTATAGCGGCCGGACAAGTAGTATGAAGCCTACGGGGAATTTTGGGACCAATGAGACTATTATTGTCTATGATTCTAAGGGTAATATCTTGAATCCCTCTAGAATGAGCCTTACGGATACGGTAATTTTTGATTCAATTGGCCTTGATAAGTCCAGTCTAAATACCATTAAATCCATCTC
Source organism: Streptococcaceae bacterium ESL0687 (assembly GCA_029392475.1). Lineage (NCBI taxonomy): Bacteria > Bacillati > Bacillota > Bacilli > Lactobacillales > Streptococcaceae > Streptococcaceae bacterium ESL0687. The sequence goes on along the minus strand of CP113940.1, from coordinate 909,853 downwards.
CATTCCTAATCCCTATGGGCCTGAGATGCAGTTTAGGACAGAAACCATACCAGTTACAGGCTTTAAAAATATTGCCTACATCCAAATTCTTTCCTCAACCAATCAGTTGACTGAGAGTTTGAGTCGAAGTAGGATGGTTATTATCTGGGTTATGATTGCCTTTTGGCTCCTATCACTTGGGGCTTCAATTTACCTTTCCCAGTGGAGTAATAGGGTACTTGTGGATGCCTACGAAAGACAGAAGAGCTTTGTCGAGAATGCCAGTCATGAGTTAAGAACGCCTTTAGCCATTTTACAAAACCGCTTGGAGCTTCTTTTCCAGCATCCTAATGCAACCATTATTGATGAATCAGAAAATATTTCTGAAAGTCTTAATGAGGTTAGAAATATGAGGATTCTAACCAGTAACCTCCTTAATCTGGCCAAAAGAGATGAGGGTTTGAAGGTTCAATTAACGACAGTTGATGCAAGTTTTTTTGAAAATCTTTTTTCTGGTTATGAAATTCTTGCTGAGGACAAGGGCAAGGTTCTTACTAGTTCAGTTTCCCTGCCTGGGCACATTGAAATCGATGAAAGCTTAATTAAGCAGGTTTTAACAATCTTATTTGATAATGCCCTTAAATATACGGGTGAAGATGGCAAAATTGACATTAAAATCACTGAAAAAAATAATTATTTGACCATGGCGATTTCTGACAATGGTGAAGGTATTAGTCCTGAAAATAGGGAGAAAATATTTGACCGCTTTTACAGGGTGGATAAGGCAAGGACTAGGGCAACAGGTGGCTTTGGTTTGGGTCTTTCCCTTGCCAAGCAGATTGTTGACCACTTGCATGGTAGAATTCAGGTTGCAGAAAATCACCCCAAGGGTTCAGTATTTACAGTTAAGTTAAAGGTATAAGATGACTATTTTTGATCAGATAAATAAAATTGATGCCAGGCATTTGGCACCCCTCTACTTGATCTTTGGGGAGGATGAGAGTCTCTTATCAGAGGCCAAGACCCAGTTGTTAAAAAAGGTAGGTTACCAGGCTGATAATTTAAGTCAGGTTTACCTTGATTTGGTTGAAGCAGATACTAATTTTGCCTTAGAAGAGTTAGAAAGTCTTCCCTTTTTTGAGGATCAAAGGCTTGTAATCTATGAAAATTTATGGGATATTTCAACGACCAAAAAATCCGTTTTTAAAGATTCTGAACTTTTGCGTCTGGAGTCATATATTGATAATCCAGTCGACACAACTGTTTTATTGATTTTTGTTCACGGAAAACTTGACAGTAAAAGAAGGATTGTAAAAAAATTAAAGCAAAAGGCAGTTCTTTTAGAGGCCAAAGCTTTGACGGAATTTGAATTAAAAAATTATTTTATGGCCTATGCTAATTATCTAAATCTAAGAATAGAGGGGCAAAATCTTACCTATGTGTTTGAAAGGTCATCTTATAATTTTTCCTTGATTAAGAAAAATTTGGAGCTACTAAAGCTCTATAAGGATGATAAGCCAGTAACCCTTGAAGATTTGGATTCAATCCTTCCTAAAACCCTCCAGGATAATATCTTTAGCCTAACTGATATGATCTTAGGTCAAAATATTAACGGGGCCAGAGCTCTAGTATCAGACCTCCAGATACAAGGGGAAGATACCATAAAACTTTTGGCTATCTTGACTGGAAATTTTAGAATTTTTTACCAGGTTAAACTTCTTCAAACTAAAGGATATAATCAAGCTCAGATTACTGAGTTTATGAAGATTCATCCCTACCGGATTAAGCTTGCCCTTAAGACAATTAAGTCATTTTCGGTAGATTTTTTAGCACATACTTTAAAAAATTTAATTGAACTTGACTACCAAATTAAATCAGGTTACGGTGATAAGGATTATCTTTTTGATACCCAGCTTATTAAAATAGCCCTCAGATATAATTAAAAGGAGACTTAGGTCTCTTTTTTTGTAAAAGTAATTTCAAAGCCTTTAGGCAACTTGTGAGCTTATTATTTGACGATATGACTGAATTATTAGACAATATCTTTGTAAACGTTTATACGTTTGAAAATTCCTGCTATCCATGTGGGGTTTATTTATGCTAACAGTTTATAGGTTTCCTATAAGTGATTAAGAAATAGTAGGAGGTTTTAGTGAGATTTAAGAAGTTTTTAGCAGTAGGAGCAATCCTTTTAACAAGTACGGCGGTTCTTGCAGCATGTTCAACGAAGAGCTCTAAAACTGAGACTAGTAGTTCTGATGACAAGGTGACCAAGATAACTGTCGCACAGACAGCTGATTCAAGGCCTTATTCATATATGGATGGTGACAAGCTTACAGGTTTTGACATTGAAGTATTGAAAGCCATTGATGAAGCCCTACCCCAGTACGAGTTTGACTACAAAAAAGTTCCTGATGAGACTATTTTGACAGATATCGATACTGGACGTGCTCAGATTGGAGCCAATAACTTTGGGAAAACTCCTGAGCGTGAGAAAAAATACCTTTTCTCTTATCCTATTTCACAGAATGTGAATGCTATTTTCTCAAGAAAAGAAGATAATTTCACAAGTATCGCTGATTTGGTTGGTAAGAAAACATTAGTTCCTACCGGATCAAACTACGGTGCTATCTATGAGCAGTGGAACAAGGAGCATCCAGACCAAAAGATTGATTTTTCTTATTCAGAAGATCCACTTAAGGTTAGGATGGAAGCTGTTGAATCAGGGAAAATTGACTTTATGTTTGCAAGTAAGTCTAACGGAGAAATCCTCCTTAAAAATAATGGACTTGACTTGGTTAACAATGTTCCAGATCTAGCAGATTATCCAGTTTTCCAAACCTATGAATACTTTATTCTAGGTCAAGATGATACAGATTTACAAAAAGCCGTTAACACAGAGGTTAAGAAACTTGCTGAAGATGGTACCCTTAAAAAACTTTCAGAAGAGTTTTATGGGGATGACTATGTTCCAGGTGCTGACCAATATAAATAATACAAAATAGAAGAAAAGAGGATACTACCATGGCATTTACATTACCAGAATTACCTTACGCATACGACGCTTTAGAACCTTACTTCGATGAAGCTACAATGAGACTCCATCACGACAAACACCATCAAGCTTATGTAGATAACTTGAATGCAGCCTTAGAAAAACACCAAGATTTAAAGGTTGAAAGTCTAGAAGCGCTTATTGAAGATCTTGATATGGTTCCTGAAGATATTCGCGGAGCTGTTCGTAATAATGGTGGTGGTCACCTAAATCACTCATTCTTCTGGGAAATCCTAGCTCCAAAAGCAGGTGGACCTGCAAATGGTGAAATTGGGGATGCTATTGCTGAAACATTTGGATCATTTGAAGACTTTAAAGAAGCATTCAAACAAGCAGCTGTTAGTCGTTTTGGTTCTGGTTGGGCTTGGCTAGTTGTCGATGAAGACGGTAATTTAAAAATCGTTTCAACAGCTAACCAAGATTCACCAATTACTGATGGATTAACACCAGTTTTAGGACTTGATGTTTGGGAACATGCTTACTACCTAAAATATCACAATGTACGTCCTGACTATATTGCAGCTTTCTTTGATCTAGTAAATTGGGATAAGGTTAACGAGCTTTACGCAGCAGCAAAATAGTATTTTCTGTAAAAAGCACGTCATAAGGCGTGTTTTTTTGATATATGTTATAATGTTCTAATGAGCAATTTTCAGACAAAAATATCTGTAAATTAGCTTGATTATTTCCAAAATTCACTGACAAGTGTTTGTTAACCGGAAAATGAGAGAGGACACTATGAAATTTACAGATTTTAAATTAAAACCATTTATTAACAAGACTTTAGAGGATATTAACTTTAAAGAGGCTACTCCTGTTCAGGAGAAAATTATTCCTTTAATTTTACAGGGAAGGGATGTTGTTGGAGAATCTAAAACAGGAAGTGGAAAAACCCATACCTTTTTAATCCCAATCTTCCAAAAGATTAATCCAGAATCTGACACAGTTCAAGCAGTAATAACTGCCCCAAGTCGTGAGCTTGCTACTCAAATTTATAATGCAGCCATGAAATTTGTGGAAAATGATGAACGTATTAGAGTTGTTAACTATGTTGGTGGAACAGACAAGAACCGCCAGATTGAAAAATTAGCTAATAACCAACCTCATTTAGTTATTGGGACACCTGGTCGTGTACTTGATTTAGTAAATTCACAGGCTTTAAAAACTTATACAGCAAGTACTTATGTTGTCGATGAGGCAGATATGACACTTGATATGGGATTTTTAACAGATGTAGATAGAATTGCAAGTACCTTTGATAAAAAAGTTCAAATGCTTGTCTTTTCAGCGACAATCCCTCAAAAATTACAACCATTCTTAAAGAAATACCTTAACAATCCAGTTGTTGAAAAAATTGCAAGTAAAACAATCATAAGCGATACCATTGATAACTGGCTTATTTCGACCAAGGGTAAAAATAATAACAGCCAACTTCTTGAAGTTGTTAAGACTATCAATCCTTATCTGGCAATGATTTTTGCCAATACCAAGGAACGCGCTGATGAAATCCATGCCTTTTTAGTAAATAACGGCTTGAAAGTTGCAAAAATTCACGGAGGAATTCCACCGCGTGAGCGTAAACGTATCATGAAATCAGTTCAGAATCTAGACTATCAATATGTGGTAGCAACAGATCTTGCGGCTCGTGGGATTGATATTGAAGGGGTGAGTCATGTTATAAACGACGCCATTCCGCGTGATCTTGAATTCTTCATCCACCGTGTAGGTCGTACAGGGCGTAATGGTCTTTCTGGGACTGCTATAACCCTTTATTCACCAATGGATGACTCAGCAATTCGTGACCTTGAAAAAATGGGAATTAAATTCCAACCTAAGGTAATTAAAAATGGTGAGATTGTTGATACTTATGACCGTGATCGTCGTGAAAAACGTGAAAAATCTAAACAAGACTTAGATATTACAATGATTGGTCTTGTTAAGAAGAAAAAGAAAAAAGTTAAACCAGGATATAAGAAAAAAATTGGCTGGGCCATTGATGAGCGTAATAAAAAACAACGCCGTCAAGAACAACGTGCCCGTGGACGTGCTGAACGTAAGGCTAAGAAGCAAAGCTTCTAAGGAGACTTTCAGCTAGAAATAGGGAAGTTTTTATGAATAAAAAATTTAAGGGACTGAGTCTTGGACTTGTTTTTCTTACACTAGGACTTGGGCTAGCTGCTTGTTCTAATAAGAGTAGCCAAAAGCAAGACGAAGATAAGAAGACAACAGTTGTTGTAGCAACTGACGGAAATACCAAGCCCTTCACTTATACGGTAGATGGCAAGGCAACAGGTTATGATGTTGAGCTTGCTCGTAAGGTTTTTGAAAAATTACCTGAATATGATTTAAAGGTTGAGGTTACAGATTTTGAAGCCATTTCTGTAGGAATTGACTCTGGTCGTTATCAAATGGGAGCAAATGATTTTGCCTGGAATGAAAAACGTGATGAAAAGTATTATTTTTCATATCCTGTTTCAAAAACGGATAGCTCTGTAGCTACAAGACCAGGTGACAAGGTAGCAGATATCTCTGACTTGGCTGGTAAGTCGACTGAGGTTTCGACTGGAGTCAATTACACGGAAATTCTTCTTGATTGGAATAAGGCCAATCCCTCTAAAGAAATTAAACTTAATTATATAGATAATATTCCACTAGCTACAAGGCTTGGGGATATTGAAAGTAAGAAAATTGATTTTATGCTTTATGACACCATATCTCTAAATACCGTCATTAAGGAACAAGGTTTTAATTTGGAAGTTCAACCAATTGATTTGAATCAAGATTTGGGGATTCATTCTGGTAAGGAGTATTTTATCTTTGCCAAGACAGATGATGGACGCGTACTTCAAGAAAAGGTAAACAAGGTTCTGGCTGAATTTAGAGAAGATGGCACACTTGAGAAGTTATCAAAAGAATTCTTTGCAGGAGATTTTGTTCCAGACGCAAGTGAATTCAAGTAGCCAAGGAGGTAATTTATGCAAGGTAAATATACCTTCCAAGAATTTTGGAGCATGTTCTTTGATAAGATATTTAACTGGAATGCCTTTGTTGAGGCCTTTCCAAATGTTATCAGTCGTATTCCAGTATCCTTGGAAATAACCCTCATATCAATGTTTTTCGGGCTAATTATTGCTTTACTTTTAGCCCTTGTAAGCATTAATAAGATACCAGTTTTAAACCAATTGAGGGGACTTTTTGTAAGCTTTATGCGGGGAACTCCCATCTATGTTCAGTTGCTGTTAACCTATAATGGAATTCCCTTGATTTTAAGGGCCATTAATATGAACTACGGGACCACTTATAATATAAATAATATTAGTCCCTTATTATTTGTCATCTTAACCTTTACCCTTAATGAGGCGGCATTTAACAGTGAAACAATTCGTTCAGCCATCCAATCAGTTGACAGTGGTCAGATTGAGGCTGCAAAATCACTTGGGATGACCAATTTTCAAGTATTTAGAAGGGTGACTTTACCTGAAGCTGCAACCGTAGCTCTAGCTCCCCTTGGAAATTCATTGATTGGTTTATTTAAAGGTACCTCTTTAGCCTTTGTTGCAGGGGTTATTGAAATGACCGCTGAGGCAAAAATTTTAGGGGGAAGTAACTATAGGATTTTTGAAACCTACTTTGCCCTAGCCTTAGTCTACTGGGTTATTAATATTGTTTTTGAGAAGGTTATTTCCTTCATTGAAAAAAAACTTGAAATTAAAGATCCAGAAGTTCCTAGAAAAAAAGGGCTCTTTGCTAACCCCTTTGATCATGGAGGTAGAGTAAGTGATTAAAATAAAAAATTTGAGTAAGAAATTTTCAAATGTTAAAGTTCTAGATGGAATTTCTCTTGATGTGAATCAAGGGGATGTTATTGCAATCATTGGTGCTAGTGGGGCTGGTAAGTCGACCTTTCTAAGAAGTATCAACTACTTGGAAAAACCTGATTCTGGAGAAATTGAAATTAATGAGTTCAAGGTAAATTTTAAAAAAATCAGCAAGGAAGATATTCTAACCTTGAGAAGAAAAACAGCCATGGTCTTTCAGCAGTTCAATCTTTTTAAAAGAAGAACAGCCCTTGAAAATGTCATGGAAGGTTTAGTGATTGTAAAAAAAATGTCTAAGCTTGAAGCTCAAAAGATTGCTGAAGAAGAACTTGTTAAGGTGAGTATGATTGAAAAGAAGGATTCTTATCCTCAATTTCTATCAGGGGGCCAAAAGCAAAGGGTAGGTATCGCACGTGCCCTAGCTATGAAACCCAAATTACTCTTACTTGATGAACCGACTAGCGCCCTAGATCCAGAGCTTGTTGGTGAGGTTCAGGCTTCAATTTTAAGGGCTGCAGAAGAGGGTCAGACGATGATTCTTGTAAGCCATGAAATGGACTTTGTCTATAATGTGGCAACTAGGGTTCTTTTCCTTGAGCACGGGAAAATTATCGAGGAAGGAACCCCTGAGGAAGTATTTAATAATCCGAAAAACCCAAGAACCAAAGAGTTTTTGAATAAAAACATAAATAGTGGTATACTTGAGGTAATTGAAAATTAATAAAAGGATTTTAAATGTTTTATACAACCCTAACATTATATGTGGAAGCCTTCTTTATAACAGCGGTTCTTGCCTTAGTCGCTAGTGTTTTGTATCTTTTAGGGTATATGGCTCGAGGCGGCCAAAAAAAGACCCTCATGCAGAGGCAAAATAAAATACTAGATGTTCTTTTGGTGGATGTCTTAACAATTCCAGTGGTATCTTTTGCCATCTTGGCATTAATTGTTACCCTTAAATCACGTTAGATAAAGAAAAAGCTCGCTGTGAGCTTTTTCTTTGGTTTTTAAGGCGAGACATATTAGAATATAGGTAGATTAATAATAAGAATTAAGGAGAAATAATGTACGATACAATTGTAATTGGAGCAGGACCTGCTGGAATGACTGCAGCCCTATATGCTGCAAGAAGTAATATGAGTGTTCTTTTATTAGAACAAGGAGCTCCTGGTGGACAGATGAATAACACTGCTGAGATTGAAAATTATCCAGGTTTTGAAAACATCATGGGACCAGAATTATCAATGAAAATGCATGAACCTCTTGAAGGTTTAGGTGTTAAAAATGCTTACGGTATTGTAAAAGCGGTTGAAGACATGACTGATTACAAAAAAGTTGTGACTGAAGACAGCGAATACGAGGGCCGTACAGTAGTTATTGCAACAGGTGCCAACCACAGACATTTAAATGTTCCTGGTGAAGAAGAATACGGTGCGCGCGGTGTATCTTACTGTGCGGTATGTGATGGTGCCTTCTTTAGAAACCAAGATATCATGGTTGTAGGTGGAGGGGACTCAGCTATTGAAGAAGCAATCTTCCTAACTCGTTTCGGTAAATCAGTAACAATCGTTCACCGCCGTGATGAACTTCGTGCTCAAAAAATTATTCAAGAACGCGCCTTTTCAAATGAAAAAATATCATTTATCTGGGATAGCGTAATTGAAAAAATTGAAGGTGACGACAATAAAATTACTCACGTTGAACTTAAAAACCTTAAGACAGGTGAGCTTAGTCAAAAGGATGTAGGTGGTCTCTTTATCTATGTCGGTTTGGATCCAATGACTAAGGCAGTTGAAAATCTAGGGATTACTGATGATGCAGGTTGGATTATCACTAATGACAAGATGGAAACATCGATTCCTGGAATTTATGCCATTGGAGATGTCCGCGCTAAGGACCTTCGTCAAATCACAACAGCTGTAGGAGACGGAGCTGTAGCCGGTCAACAAGCCTACCACTATATTAGTAACTTATAAGTTTTTATCAAGGAAATCTAAAAGCGAGCAAAAGATACTCAATGGGAATATTGGGTATCTTTTGATATAATGGAGAAAGATTTTTTGACAAGGAGAAAAAAATGAATCCCTTACTTGAGAGTATGAATGACCGGCAGGCTGAAGCTGTTCGAACAACCGAAGGCCCCCTTTTAATAATGGCTGGAGCAGGTTCTGGAAAGACCCGTGTTTTGACCCACAGGATTGCCTACCTGATTGAAGAAAAACTTGTAAATCCCTGGAATATTTTGGCTATAACCTTTACCAATAAGGCAGCTCGTGAAATGAAAGAGAGGACAATAGCTCTTACACCAAGAGCAGAAGAGTCATTGATTGCGACCTTCCACAGCATGTGTGTTAGAATTTTAAGGCGAGATGCTAATCACATTGGTTATAATAGGAATTTTACAATCATTGATCCAGGTGAGCAGAGAACCTTGATGAAAAGAATTTTAAAAAATCTTAATCTGGATCCTAAAAAATGGGATCCTAAGAGTATTCTTGCGACAATCTCAAATGCTAAAAATGATTTACTGACAGCAGAAGCTTATAGGGATAAGGCTAATAACCTTTATCAGGAAATTGTTGCCAAATGTTACCTGGAATATGACCGTGAGCTTAAACGAAGTGAGACCATGGACTTTGATGATTTAATTATGAATACTTTGAGATTATTTGATAACCAAGAAGTCTTAAATTATTATCAGGGACGTTACCAGTACATCCATGTTGATGAGTATCAAGATACCAACCATGCCCAGTATCAGCTTGTAAAAGTTCTATCAGAGCGTTTTAGAAATATCTGTGTGGTGGGGGATGCTGACCAGTCAATTTATGGTTGGCGCGGGGCTGACATGCAAAATATCCTTGATTTTGAAAAGGACTATCCAGATGCTAAGGTCGTCCTTCTTGAGGAAAACTACCGGTCATCAAAGACAATTCTTGAGGCAGCTAACGGAGTTATCGAAAATAACAGCAATCGTAGGGATAAGAAGCTTTGGACCAGCAGGGACCAAGGTGAGAAAATTGTCTACAACCGGGCAAGTGATGAACGGGATGAGTCAAACTTCGTGGCTGACATGATTACTCGTGAACTTAGGAAAAAGGAAGGCAGAGATTATAGTGATTTTGCAGTCCTTTATAGGACCAATGCCCAAAGTAGGACCATTGAAGAGGCTCTCCTCAAGTCAAATATCCCTTATACCATGGTGGGTGGAACAAAATTCTATAGCCGTAAGGAGATTAGGGATTTAATTGCCTATCTTAATATTATTGCCAATGACCGAGATGATATGAGTTTTGAGCGGGTAATAAATGAGCCTAAGAGGGGAATTGGTCCTGGAACCATTGAAAAATTACGAGATTTCGCAAGAACTTATGATTATTCTCTACTTGAAGCAGGCTTAAATGTTACCTTAAGTGGTCTTAAAGGTAAGGCGGCCCAAGGGATTTATGATTTTTCTGAACTGATTACAGGCTTTAGGGAAAAAATGGATGGCTACTCAATCAGTCAATTGACTGAAGAAGTTTTGGACAAGACAGGCTATATGACCTTCCTTGTCAATCAGAATAATTTGGAAAGTCAGGCAAGGATTGAAAACTTGGAAGAATTCTTTACAGTTACTAAAAGCTTTGATGATAAGGCAGAAGGTACAGAAGATGAGAGTGGTTTGGAACGCCTTAGCCGCTTCCTAAACGATTTATCCTTAATTGCTGATACAGATAGCTACGAAGAAGAACAGAGTCAGGTTACCCTTATGACCCTACATGCGGCCAAGGGACTCGAATTTCCAGTCGTCTTCATTATTGGTTTAGAAGAAGGAGTCTTTCCTTTGAGTAGGGCAAGTGAGGATCCTGATGAACTTGAAGAAGAAAGGCGTCTGGCCTATGTTGGAATCACGAGGGCTGAGGAGGTTCTTTACTTGACCAATGCTTCAAGTAGGCTTATGTATGGTCGCTCAAGCTATAATAGACCTAGCCGCTTCTTAAATGAAATTAATCCAGACCTCTTAAGTTATGTCGGTCAGGCCAGAGCAAGTAATGGAAGTAATTCCTTTAATGCTAGCTATCAAAATAGATCAAAAGATCAATTTGTAAATGGACGAGGTTTAAGCCTTTATCAGATGATGGCAGGAAAAGGAGCTTCGAAAAGACCGGGAGCTACTGGTTCAGCAAGCTCTAATAAAAACATTTCCCCAGCAGGCCAACTTGAATCTTGGGCCATTGGCGACAAGGCCGTCCATAAAAAATGGGGTGTGGGAACTGTTCTAGATGTAAAAGGCGAGGGAAGAAGTATGGAGCTTAAAATATCATTTCCTGAGGTTGGTCTTAAAAGACTGCTAGCTCAAATGGCTCCAATTGAAAAACAAAAAGAAGACTAAGAAGATAGAAGTTATTATAGAAGTTACTATAAAATCTACTACAAACAACTTTAATATCTTTTAGTTATAAAGGAAGAAGTAATGAACGGAATAATAAATCTTTATAAGGAAGCAGGAATGACCTCCCATGACTGTGTCTTTAAACTAAGAAGGATTTTAGCTACAAAAAAAATTGGTCACGGGGGAACACTTGATCCTGATGTTGCAGGTGTTTTACCGATTGCTGTTGGTAAGTCGACCAAGGTGCTTGAATTTATGACTGAATCAGGCAAGGTTTATGAGGGTGAGGTTACCCTGGGCTTTTCAACAGAAACGGAAGATGCTTCAGGAGCCCTTGTTGAAGAAAAATATCTTGATGCCCCCCTTGATGAAGCCATAATTGATCAAACTATGGAGGAATTTCTTGGTCAGATAGAACAAATTCCCCCCATGTATTCTGCAGTAAAGGTGAATGGTAGAAGGCTATATGAGTATGCTCGTGCTGGTCAAGAGGTAGAACGTCCAATTAGGCAGGTAACTATCTATGATTTCAAAAGGACAAGCCCAGTTACCTATGAAAAAGGCTTAGCTCGTTTTAGCTTTAGGGTTGCCTGCAGCAAGGGAACTTATGTCAGGACCCTTGCAGTTGATTTGGCTGATAAACTAGGTTATCCAGGACATATGTCACGCTTGGTTAGAACGGCAAGTGCTGGCCTTGAACTTGAAAATGCCCATAAACTACAAGAAATTGAAGAATTTATGGCAGAGGGAACAATCGCTAACCTATTAATGCCTATGGAAGATGGAGTTAGGGACTTACCAGCCCTTGAAATTAATGATGAGCAGTATCAGAAGGTTAAGGTTGGAAAATTTTTAGACCTTGAAGAGATTCCAGAGGAAGTTCGACTGGAGCAGCAACTTTTGGCAGTCTTCTATGAAGGAAAACTTGTGGCCATCTACATGCCGCATCCTAACAAGAAGGAATTTTATAAGCCCAAGAAGGTTCTGATAGAAAATTAGGTGTAATAGTTATGGAAATAATCGAATTAAAGTCAATCTATGACATAAAAAAAAATAAGGATGGTCTAATCCTAGTTTTGGGTTATTTTGATGGCCTACATAAGGGACATAAGAAGCTTTTTGAGGAGGCTAAAAAACTAGCCCAGATTTTAAATTTAAAAATTGCAGTTTTAACCTTTCCAGAAAGTCCCAAATTAGCTTTTAGCCGTTTTAGTCCGGATTTATTACTCCACCTTTCAAGCCGCAAGGACCGCCTTGAAAAGTTTGAGGATTACGGGGTGGACTACCTTTATTTAACTGACTTCACCTCAAATTTTGCAAATATTAAGGGTGAGGATTTTGTTAAAGACTATCTTGAAGGACTGGGAGCCAAGGTTTTAGTAGCAGGATTTGACTATAGTTTTGGCCATGAAAAATTAGGGGTTGACGAACTAGGTAAAATCTTTACTGGAAAAACACTTACAGTTTCTCCTGTTAAAGAAGAACTTGAAGCAGGTGAAAATAAGGAATTAACCTCTAAGGTATCATCATCAAGAATTAGAGATGCTCTTGACCGAGGAAATATCAGGCTTGCTAACAAGCTCTTAGGCTATCATTTTAAGAATGAGGGTCTTGTTGTCCACGGAGATGCCAGGGGACGGACCTTAGGCTATCCAACAGCCAATATCGCCCTAACTGAAGCTATAAGACTACCTGCTGACGGAGTTTACATTACTGACGTCATTTATCAGGGAGAGACCTATCGTTCAATGACAAGTGTTGGGAAAAACTCAACCTTTGATGGTCATGAACTGAGGCTTGAGGTTAATATTTTTGATTTTTCAGGTGACCTTTACGGGGAGAGAATTGAAATTATTTGGCTGGATAGAATCCGAGATATGGTTAAATTTGACGGGATTGATTCTCTTGTTGCCCAGTTAGAAGATGATGAAAAGAGAGCTAGATTATGGGACCAGTAAAAAGTGCCTATGTTCATATCCCATTCTGTACCCAAATTTGCTATTACTGTGATTTTTCGAAGGTTTTTATTAAAAATCAGCCGGTTGATCAGTACCTAGATTCCTTGATTGAAGAATTTGACTCCTATAAAATTAAGGATTTAAGGACCCTTTATATTGGGGGAGGGACTCCAACGGCCTTAAATGCAGATCAACTTGATAGGCTAATCAAGGGTCTTACTAAAAATCTGGATTTAAGTAAGCTTGAAGAATTTACGGTTGAGGCAAATCCTGGAGACTTGGATGATGAAAAAATAGCTGTTTTAGCCCAAAGTCCAGTTAATAGAATTTCTCTTGGAGTTCAAACCTTTAATGATAAACTTCTTAAAAAAATTGGTCGCAGTCATACAGCGCGTGATGTTTATCAAAATATTGCCTTACTTAGGGAAAATGGATTTGAAAATATTTCAATTGATTTGATTTACGCTCTGCCTGGTCAAACTTTTGATCAGGTTAAAGATGATTTAATCAAGCTTTTAGAGCTTGATTTACCTCATGTGGCCCTTTATAGTTTGATTTTGGAAAACCATACTATTTTTATGAATCGAATGAGAAGGGGGAGGCTTAATCTTCCTACTGAGGATGCTGATGCTGAGATGTACCAGTACATTATTGATCAACTTGAGCTTGCAGGTTATGACCATTATGAGGTTTCTAATTTTTCTAAGGCAGGTTTTGAGAGTAAGCATAATTTGGTTTACTGGAATAATGAAGAGTATTACGGAATTGGTGCTGGAGCCAGCGGCTTTTTGAATAATATCAGATATAAAAACTTTGGCCCAGTCCATCATTACTTGTCCCATGATAAGAAAATTGTTACAGAAGAGCCCCTTGATAAAAAGGCCCAAATGGAAGAGGAAATGTTCCTTGGCCTAAGAAAAAAATCAGGGGTTAAGATTGAAAGTTTTGAAAGTAAATTTGATACCAACTTTGATCAGCTTTTTGGTCAAGAGGTCAAAAGGCTAAGGCGAGAAGGACTTCTTGATTTAGAAGAGGGTAGGATTTTTATGACCAAGAAGGGATTTCTTTTAGGAAATGAAGTTTTTGAAAGCTTCTTGCTGGATTGATTAGCCTGTAATATTTTGACATATTTAATCAATTGTTTTGATATGGAAGCTTCTTGCTATTAATGGTAAGCTTATTCTTAATACGCAAAATGTGTAAATTCAAGATTGGTTGTTAAAATTATGATTAAATCCTTTTTCAATAAAATTTTTAAAATATTTGTCGTCATCATTTTATTAATTTTTGCCTTTAATAAATTTATCAGGCCAAGCTCTAATCTTTTTGGGGGTGAAAATTTTTTATCTTCCTTAACAAGTGGAAGTCAGATTGCTAAGAATCCAGCTCCTTCAAAGCCAATTATTGATTTGTCAGGTTGGCAACTTCCTGGGCAGATTGATTATGATCTCTTAAGCCAGCAGATATCAGGAGCCATTGTACGTGTTCAGCACGGCGGAGACAATCAGCTGGTTAATGCGGCGGCCTATACTAATGGGGAGGATAAGTCTTATCAGACTCATATTGTAGAGCTTCAAAGGCGTAATGTTCCGGTTGCTGTTTATGCCTATGTCAGTGGAACCAGCCTGGAAGATATGAGGCAGGAGGCTCGCGATTTTTATGAACGAGCCTCTGCTTTTTCACCTAGCTTTTGGTGGCTTGATGTTGAAGAGGAAACTATGGATGATATGAATGCTGGTATCGAAGCTTTCAGGTCAGAACTTGCAAGCCTTGGAGTTAGTAATATTGGTATTTATAGTCAGGACTGGTTTTTAGAAAATCTAGATATTGAGGTGGATAATTTTAAGGCCCTCTGGTTTGCCCATTACGGGGCTGATACAGGCCAGGTGGATTCAAAACCAGATACCCTTAGAGATTATGCCCTTCATCAATATACTTCTAAAGGACGTCTCCTTGGTTTTTCAAATGATTTGGACTTAAATCAGGCCAGCAGCATGGAAGACTACCAACAAATATTTTCAAGCAAGTGAGTTGAATAAATGATTTAATAATTATCAAATAGATAGAGATGGATTTATTTTTCGTCTTTTTCTATTTTTTTACTGATAAAACCTTACAAAAGCTTACAAAATCTTAGTATTTGGGAAAAATTCCTCCGTCCGAGGACAGTTTGAGTCTTTTATGTTAGAATTAACACTAGAAAGTGAGAGTTTAAATGGGATTAAAGTATTCTAAAGATTACCAAGTTTCTTATTTTGATACAGATGTGAATGGCAATATGAAATTGCCTCATATTATGAGTGTAGCTCTTGAAGTATCAGGTGAGCATGGTAGAATGTTGGGTAGAAGTGATAGCTACATGCTTGAGGAATATGGCTGCGGCTGGATTGTTCTTGAATATCGTTTTGAGATTAACCGTTTGCCCAAGCATGATGAAATTGTTAGGATTGAAACTGAAGCAACAAAATTCAATAAATTTTTTACCTATAGGGATTTTACCTACTATGATGCAGATGGGCAGGAATTAATTAAAATTTATTCAACCTGGTCATTAATGGATCTTGCAAGCAGAAAAATTGTTAACATTACCGATGAAATTGTCGAACCTTATCAAACTGAGAAGATAAATACGATTATCAGAGGAAATAAATATAAGAAATTATCTGAGGTAAGTTTAGAACAAGAGTACAATGTTCGCTTCTATGATCTTGATATCAATGGTCACGTCAATAATACAATCTACTTTGATTGGATGCTTGATGTACTGGACCGTGACTTTTTAACAATTTTTGAACCTAAGACCCTGCATTTTAAATACCTTAAGGAGATTCATTACGGCAGTAAGGTTACAAGTAAGGTCTTGCTTGAAGAAGATGATCTAGTAAGTTACCATGAAATTTGTTCAAGTGACGAGAAAAACGCCCAGGCAGAAATAATTTGGAGAAGAAGAAATAATGAAGTATAAAGGTTACCTCCTGGATTTAGACGGGACTATCTACCTAGGAAATGAAAAAATTGAAGCTGGAACAGCCTTTGTTCACAGCCTGCAAGAAAATAATATCCCCCACCTTTTTGTAACTAATAACACAACCAAGACACCTGAGGAAGTTAAAGGTCGTTTGGATCAATTATTTGATATAAAAACAGACCTTGAAACTATCTATACAGCAAGTCTTGCGACAGTTGATTATATGGACGAGTTAGATCTTGCTAAGACTGTTTATGTGATTGGTGAAAAAGGTCTTAAGGAGGCTATTTATAGTAGAGGTTATGTGGAAGATACGGAAAATCCAGCCTATGTTGTAGTAGGACTTGATACAGAGATTACTTATGAAAAGCTAACTCTTGCTACCCTTGCTATTGAAAATGGTGCGGTCTTTATCGGGACAAACCCAGACCTTAATATCCCAACTGAAAGAGGGCTTTTACCTGGTGCAGGTAGCCTGCTTAAACTGCTTGAAGCAGCGACAAGGGTTGAACCAACAATTATTGGAAAACCCCAAGCAATTATTATGGATAAGGCCATTGAAAGAATTGGTCTGCCTAAGGAGGATTTAATTATGGTAGGAGATAATTATCTGACTGATATCAGGGCAGGAATCAATGCTCAAATGGATACCATGCTTGTTCTAACTGGATTTACAAAAAGGGAGGACTTAGGTGAATTACCTGTGACCCCTAGCCATGTTTTAAACAGTTTGGATGAGTGGAGTTTTTAGGATTTAATGATTTAGGAGGAGTTTATGAGAGTTTATCAAGAACCTATTTCCAAGACAGATGACGATGACGAAGATATAGATAGATTAAGTTGTTGGACTAGGAAGGGGGAATGTTTTTTTGAAAAATAGTATTAAGTTAATTTTTACGGTATTATTTGTAATTTCATTTTCAGTTTGCTTGACGATTATTCTAGCAATCCCCCTTTATAGATTTGATATTAACCATTTAAAAATCACAGAATATGCCTATCAGACCAAGAAGACGCTAATGGATAACTTTACAGTCCTGATGAAATACCTGCTAAATCCGAACATTACCAGACTTAACATGCCGGATTTTAAGAGTTCAAGGGAGGGACTTAAGCACTTTAAGGATGTGAAAAACCTTTTCCAGCTAACCTTTATAGTTATGCTTGTGAGTTTACCCTTCTTTCTTTCCTTCATTAAATGTAAACTTAGTTTGATTTACCGAAATGTGCTGAAGATGTTCTTCTATCTCCCTTTCTTCTTAGGAATCTTTACCCTTTTTAATGGATTTGATTCAATTTTTATTGCCTTTCATAAACTAGTGTTTTCTGACGATACTTGGATTTTTAATCCCTATACTGACCCAGTAATCACAATCCTTCCAGAGGCATATTTCATGCACTGCTTTATTATTTTTATCTTGATTTATTTGCTTATCTTTTATTGGCTTTATAAGTTAGCTGAACGAAGGATGAGGTCAATAAAAAAAGCTAGCCAGTAGGCCAGCTTTTTTTGGTTGTTTGGGTTATTTATGAGAATAAATTTCGTATAAGGACATAGTAGATTAGCTGAAAGGAAGATAGTTATGTATGAAATAATAAAAAAGCCCAGACTGCTGAGACCAAGGGAGAGATTGACTTCTATGGGAGCTGAAAAATTAAGTGAGCAGGAGCTCTTAGCTATAATTTTAAGGACAGGGACAAGGGAATTGTCTGCTACTCAGCTTGCTGACCAGATACTTAAGCACTTTGAAAACCTTGCTAGCTTAAAGAAGGCTACGATAGAAGAGCTCCAAAAGATAAAAGGAGTTGGGCCTGCCAAGGCCATTGAAATTTTAGCCATGATTGAACTTGGAAAAAGGATTCAACTATCTGAGACTAAAAAATATGGTCGTATTCTTAATAGTAGGGAGCTGGGTAATCTTTTAATTGAAGAGCTAAGTGATTTGGATCAAGAACACCTAGTAACTCTTTATCTGGATACCAAAAATAATATCATCCGGAAAAAGGTTATCTTTATAGGAACTGTTAATTCATCAACTGCCAATCCCAGGGAAATCCTTTATTATGCCTGCAAATTTATGGCTACAAGTATCATAATTTCCCACAATCATCCCTCAGGAGATTCAACTCCCAGCGGTCAGGATCATGCCTTCACTGAAAAAATAAATCAATCCTGTGATTTGGTTGGGATTAATCTTTTAGATCATATTGTAGTTGGACATACAGGATACTATAGTTATAAGGAAAACAACATGCTTCCATAAAAAAGACCATCCGAGGATGATCTTTTTAAATCTTATTGGGCATCTTTGTTTCTCATGAAGAAGAGAAGAGTTTGTAGCTCACTAGTTAAATCAACTGATTGAACAATAACATCATCTGGCACTTCTAGGCGCCTCGGGGCAAAGTTTAAAATCCCTTTAATTCCAGCGTCAACTAAAAGATTAGCAGCTTCTTGTGATTTTTCACTTTGGACTGATAAGATGGCTGTTTCAATTCCGTCTTTTTCTAAGTTCTTTTTAATGTCTGAAATATTGTAAATTGGGATACCGTCATCAGTTGTAGTACCTACAAGTGGGTTTCCAGCGATATCATAAGCCTGAGTAATTCTCATCTTATTTCTATCATGGAAGCGGTAGTGGATAAGGGCGCGACCTAGATTTCCTACACCGACAAGGGCAATGTTTGTTTCCTGTCCGTCATTTAAAAGTTCAGCAAAAAAGTCACGTAAGGCCTTAGTTTCATAACCATAACCACGGCGTCCTAGTTCACCAAAATAAGAAAAGTCCCTGCGGACAGTAGCTGAGTCAACTCCTAAGCTATCTGCGATTTGACGAGAGTTGGTACGTTCGATATTACCATTATATAATTTTTTAAATAAACGGTAGTAAGCTGGCAAACGTTTAGCAGTTGCTTTAGGCAAAGTTTCATTGTTTTTAGTTTTTGTTTGCATAATATCCTCCTGTGATTCTCATAACCATAATAACAAAAGTTTGTGCATTATACAAATGTTAAAATCGGACTTTCAATTATATCCTAAAAAAAAAATGAATGCAAGAAATTATAAGTTTAAAAGGTGTTCTAAATTACTTGACTTCACTTTCATGAATATTTTCAAGTAAATTTCTGAAACCCTCTTAAAATAAGGCTTCGTTTACATTTCATAAGGTGGTTTTTGATAGGTGATTGTTAAAATAGGTTTTTAATATTTAAAATAATTCACAATACTAATAATAAGATAGTTAATTAAACAATCATCTAAAATTAATACGTTGTCTACTATAACTTATTATGGAAGAAAAAGCAATATCCATTTACTAATAAAATTACAGTAAAAACCGAACGATTGATAAATGAACTTTTTCCTTCAATCTTCTAAAGCTACATTTGTTTTTTTGTTTGTCTTTTTATATAATTATGGAATATTAAACAGATCTTAGAAAATTAAAAGTGAACATCTACTTGATAAAGTGTGATGTGGGAGGTATAAAGTGATCTTACTACAGGGAAATAAGCTGGAGCGAAATTTTGGGGGAGATGTTCTTTTTGAAAATATTAATTTTTCAATAAGTGATACTAGTAAAATTGCTCTTGTTGGGAAAAATGGAGCTGGAAAGTCAACTCTCTTAAAAATAATTGCAGGTGTTGAGGCTCCAAATAAGGGAGAAATTTCAAAAATTAAGAATCTTTCAATGAGTTATTTGGCCCAAGACAGTAATTTCTCGTCAGATAAGACAATCTATGAAGAGATGCTTACCTCTTTTAGTCAGGTCATCGGTATGGAAAAAGAGCTGCGCCGAATGGAAGTTCAGATGTCTGAACTACTAGGAAGTGAGCTTGAATCCCTCATGGGTAGGTATGATAGTCTAACCGAGGAATTTAGGGCTAAGAACGGTTTTACCTATGATTCTGAGATTAGAAGTGTCCTAAATGGATTCAAGTTTCCAGAAGACATGTGGGATATGAAAATTACCAGTCTTTCTGGTGGTCAAAAAACACGTTTGGCCCTTGCCAAGATGCTGGTTGAATATCCTGATCTTCTAATCCTTGATGAGCCGACCAACCACCTGGACATTGATACCCTCTCATGGCTTGAAAATTACTTAAAAAACTACCGGGGTGCCCTTTTAATTGTCAGTCACGACCGTTACTTCTTAGATAAGGTGGTTAATGAGACCTTTGAACTATCAAGAGGCGAGTTAACTAGATATGCCGGTAACTACTCTAAGTATGTTGAACTTAGGGCGGAAAAATTAGCCAGAGAACTCAAGGAATTTGAAAAACAGCAGAAAGAAATTGCTAATCTAGAAGATTTTGTAAATAGAAACATTGCTAGAGCAAGTACCACCAAGAGAGCCCAGTCAAGAAGAAAACAGCTGGAGAAAATGTCAGTTCTTGATAAGCCTGTTAGTCAGGATAAGTCTGTAAACTTTGCCTTTATTCCTGAAAAAGAAAGTGGGAATGTGGTTCTAAAGGTAGATGATGCTGCCATTGGCTATGACGGTGAAATCATGAGTGAACCTGTGGATTTTGAGGAAAGAAAGTTTGATTCAATCGCTATTGTTGGTGAAAATGGGGTTGGGAAAACAACCTTAATTAGATCGATTATTGGTCAAGTTCCTTTTATCAAGGGTCAGGCAAGTTTAGGGGCTAATGTAATGCTTGGTTACTATGACCAGGAGCAGAAGGACTTAACAAAGACAAACACAGTTCTTGAGGAATTGTGGAATGAAAATCGCTTGGTTCCTGAAGCTGACATTAGAACTAGACTTGGTTCCTTCTTATTCTCAGGAAATGATGTTGAAAAGACAGTCGGTATGCTATCTGGTGGGGAGAAGGCGAGACTGCTTCTAGCGAAATTATCAATGAAAAACGATAACTTTTTAGTTCTAGATGAGCCGACCAACCACCTGGATATTGATAGCCGTGAAGTTCTAGAGAGTGCCCTAGTTGATTTTGAAGGGACCCTGCTTTTTGTGAGCCATGATAGATACTTCATCAACAAGCTGGCCACTAAAGTCCTTGAGCTAACTCCTGATGGAAGTAAGATTTATCTAGGAGACTATGACTACTACCTTGAGAAGAAAGCTGAAGAGGCAGCCCTAAAGGAAATTTATGACCAGGAAAATACCCAGGTTAAAACCCAGATCTTAGAAGAAGATGATTACAAGCTTCAAAAGGAAGCCCAAAGATATAGAAGAAAACTTGAACGAGATATAGCAAGTTGTGAAGAAAAAATGGCTTCAAATGATTCTGAAATTGAAAGCATTAATGAATCCATGCTGGTTGAAAAAGATCATCTAGTTCTTATTGAACTTCAAGCATCTTTAGATCAACTAGCACTTGAACAGGAAGACCTCATGGAATCTTGGACAGATTTGATGGAAGATTTGGATCAACTAGCTTAAAAGATGAGATGAGATCTTTGAAAAGAGAGCTGATTACTAAAGGTCTTTCGTTTTTTAGGCAGACTATGATATAATTGTGCTTGTTATATAAAATACTAGCTATTGAATCAAAAATAAATATACGAGATAAAAAATGACAGAAGATATCAGAAAAAAGCTTTCACAGGCAAGGGAAGCAGCCTTAAATAATAGAAAAAACCAAATGGATGAGAAGGAAGCAGATGAATCACTTGATGACCTTGTTCAAGCTGAGCTCAGAGAAACCTATCTGGATGAACAAGAGTTAGATGATCTTGAGATAAAGCAATTCTTTTCAGCTGAGGAAGAGAAAAAACAGGTCGAAGCAGAAAAGAATAAATCCTACATGAACAAGTTTATTCTTGCAAGTCTTGTGATGATGCTGGTTTTTGCGAGCCTTTCTTTGGACATTTTTTCCCTTTCTAGCAAAAAAGAAACCATTAAAACTGATGATTACACCTATGAAGGTAAAGTTAAAAGAGGAAGTTATGATGGGCCTGCAACTCTCACCTTCTCAAATGGCAGTGTTTTAAAGGGTAATTTCAAAAGTGGTAAGCTCGTGGGCAAATTTGAGTATACTGATGCTGATAAAAATCAGGTAACTGGTAGTGTAAGTAGCCAAATATCTGCTAATGTTGTCTTAGCTAACGGTAACAAATTAGATTATTCAAAGGGAACCTTTGAGGAAACAACTAATGAATTTTCTTATGTTGGTGCTTGGGACACACATGGCTTGGTTTACAAGGGTAATATTAAGTTTGCTAACCAGGCTGAATATGATGGTGAATTTTCTCTGGGTGTACCTAACGGTCAAGGCCAATATAAGGCTACTGATGGTCAAGTTTTAAAGGGAAATTTTGTTAATGGTGTATTAACTAACGGGGAGGAATAATCTAAGTTTTCTTTCTTGGTTTTCCTTAGTAAGGTTTAAATAATGGATAAAAAATTTAAAAGAAGAAGAGAGTATTTGGAAAGAAACTACAAGTACTTGAATCGAAATGAAAAAATTGAATTAGAACGATTAAAAAGAATCGAGCAAAATGAAAGGGACTACCTTCAAGAGGAAGATTTTGAAGATTTTTCTGAGGAGTCTTTACCCTTATTAGAAGAAGAGAGGGACCAAGGCTTTTACTCAGAGGAAGAAGATGAGGAAGCAGCTGATTTCGAGCCTGTAAAAAAAGTCAAGCGACCTAAGAAGGTTAAGGCCAGGAAAAAGAGATCTTTGGGTAAAATTATCCGTAATTTATTTCTTGTGATTGTTCTTTTAATGTTAGCCTTCTTTGCCTTTGGTTACTTTAAAGTAAAAAGTAGTCCAGCTGGCAATTTTGAGGTAGAGGAATTTAACGGAACTAAGACTCAAAGTGGTGCTATAAATATCCTGATTTTAGGAACTGATCAAAGGGACTATCAGTCAACGGGAGATGCCAGAAGTGATAGCATGATGGTCCTTCAAATCGGTGCTTCTGATAAGAAGGTGAAGCTGGTGAGTTTCATGCGGGATACCCTGGTTAATATTCCTGGTTACAGTCCCGAAGGTTGGGAAGATAGTAAACTCAATCTGGCCTTTAATCTGGGAGAGCAGGAAGGTAATAAGGGGGCAGAATTGGTCAGAGCTACCCTTAAAGAAAATTACGGCTTAGACATCCAGTACTATGCTATGGTTAACTTTACAAGCTTTGCTGAGGTTATTAACTCCCTTTTCCCTGGCGGGGTTAAGATTGATGCTCAATTTTCAACTGTGGGTGGAGAACAGGTTAGTGAGGTTAGCGTTCCAGATGACTTGAACTGGACTCCTGAACATCAAGATCCTGTCCAAATTATTAAGGTGGGTAGCCAAAAGATGGACGGTCGTACCCTGCTTAATTATGCTAGGTTTAGAAAGGACGATGAGGGCGATTACGGTCGTACCAAACGCCAGCAGCAAGTTCTTTCAGCCATCTTGTCACAAGCAAAAAATCCAATGACCCTCTTCACTGGAGCAAGTGCCATTGGAACCATTAAGGCCCTAACATCAACAGATGTTCCTGATTCCTTAATTTTAACCAAGGCCCTTCCGACCCTCCTACATGCAAGAAATGGGATTGAAAGCTTTACAGTACCTGAACTTGGGGACTGGGTTGATGTGATGGATAAATATGGTGGTGCAGCCATTGCAGTTGATTTTGACAAGTATAAACTTAAACTACAAGATACTCTAGGAAATTAAATAATTAAAGCAAGGTTAAATCTTACGATTGACCTTGCTTTAATTATTTATAGGACAATCGCAATAAATCTTTGTAAAATCATGGTATAATAAGGGTATGATAAATTTAGTAAAAAACGATATAATCGAAACAGAAGTAATTGATTTAACCCACGAAGGTAGTGGTGTTGTGAAAATAGATGGTTATCCTTTCTTTGTAGAAAATACCCTTCCGGGTGAAAAAATTAAGATGCGTGTCTTAAAGGTTGGTAAAAAATTTGGTTTTGGCCGAGTTGAGGAGTATCTTACAAAATCAGCTGACCGTGTTGAAGACTTAAATATTGACTACTTGCGTACAGGTATTGCAGACCTTGGTCACTTAAAATATGACAAACAGGTTGAATTTAAGGCTAAGCAGGTCAAGGAAATTCTTAAAAAAACAGCTGGACTGGCTGATCTTGACCTAAATCCAACTCTTGCAGCAGAAAATGCTACCAAATACCGTAACAAGGCCCAAATTCCAGTAAGACGTTTTAAAGGTCAAACTGAAACAGGTTTCTTTAAAAAAGGAAGTCATGATTTAATTCCAGTTGAAGATTTCTTCATTCAAGATGGCGAAATTGATGAAATCGTAATCTACGTGCGTGATTTATTACGTCGCTTTGACCTTAAACCATATAATGAAATTAACAAAACAGGTTTAGTTCGTAACATTATGGTTCGCCGTGGTTTCAATACAGGTGAAATTATGGTTACTTTAATCACTACTAAGAAGAAAATTTTCAGGGTTGATCAGATTGTTGAAAAACTAGTAGAAAAGTTCCCAAATATTGTCTCAATCATGCAAAATGTGAATGAAAGCAGTGGTAATGGTCTTTTTGGTCCTGATTATTATGTTCTTTATGGACGTGATCACATTGAGGACACCATGCTAGGTAAAAAATATCAGATTTCAGCTCCTTCTTTCTACCAGGTTAATACTGAAATGGCTGAAAAACTTTACCAAGAAGCTATTCGTATGGCAGATTTATCAGAAGATGATGTAGTTATTGATGCTTATTCAGGTATTGGTACTATTGGTCTATCTTTTGCTGACCGTGTGAAAAAAGTTTACGGGGTGGAGTCAGTTCCATCAGCTGTTGCTAATGCACAAATCAATGCTCAGATTAACGGACTTGATAATGTTGAGTACAAGCTTGGTAAGGCTGAGCGTGTTATGGCTGAATGGGTAGCAGAAGGTATTAAGCCAGATGTTATCTTTGTTGATCCGCCGCGTAAGGGACTTGACGAATCATTTATCGAAAGTGCTAGCCAAACAGGAGCTCGTGCTGTGGTCTACATTTCATGTAACCCTGCAACCTTTGCCCGTGACGTAGAACGTTTCGCTGCCCGTGGTTACATGCTTCAAGAAGTTACCCCAGTTGACCTCTTCCCGCAAACCCACCACGTCGAAGTGGTAGGACTACTCACACGAGCGTAATCAATATTGATAAAGTGAAAAACAATCCAAGAATTTCCTTGGGTTGTTTTTTTGTATCAGACTCAAAATCTAGTTATCATTAACCAAAGCTTGAAGCTTAAAATTATGGCTCAAATGATGAGACAAAACAATAACGACTGGACCCAGGATTTGGCATATAATCATCAAAAAGAGATGTTTAAAATTTTGAGTGAAGATTAATGCATATTAAGAAAAATACATCCTTTACAAGGTATTTTCTTTTTTGACATTTTTTTAAAATATAAATAAAATTAAGCTATAATGGTGCGGTTATTAAGGGGAGGGTAGAATATGGAAGGAAAAATTTTTCAAGTTCTAATTTTAGTAGCTTGCTTGATGCTCACTGCTTGCAGTAAGCAAACGGAGAATACAAGTAGTGATTCAGAAAGCAGTGTAGCCAGCGTGCAGGACGAAAGTAGTAAAAGTAGTGGAAATGCTGAAAGTTCATCTGCAACGTCCCAAGCTACAGCAGCTGAAGACGAAGAAGATCTTACCGGATATTATTATGCAAAAGATGGCACCCAGGCTCTTGTTAAAAAAATCGGGCCGTCCCAATGGAGGATTGATTACGGTGATGTTTATGGAACTTTTACAACTGATTTGACGTGGACAAATGGGGAGTTTTATTCCAAATCACCTATGATAAAATCAGATGGTTATCAGGGATTTACAGTTAATATTGTAAAAAGTATCCAGGATTTAACCATAAGTCTTTTGGATAAAAATACCAGCCATAATTTAGTTTTTGCAAATCATAAGCCAGGTAATTTTGAGGGTGGAGAGGTTGATCTAAATTCCCAAGCCATTATGAGTGGCGATTTAACAACCCTTATAGGTGCTTGGGTCAATGGGAAAGGTGAGGTTCTTGTAATTAATCCAGATGGGACAACAAGCATTAACTCTATTATTGAAACAGGTTCAGGAGGAGCAAATAGTAAGGTACCCTTTGTTGGCTTAAGGAGTGGTATAGCAGGGGCTGCCCTTGGTCTTTATCAAATAGGTTTTGAAAATCCAGATGGAGACCAATCTAACACAAGAAGACCACGTTTAATAATTACCCAACAAGGTGGAAATTACCCAGCTGATACTTATTATTACCGTCAGTAAAAGTTTGAATAATCTATTAGATTAGGCAGAAACAAAAAAGACTCCCACAGTCTTTTTTTGTTTCCAAGAAATAAGGTTTTTAAATGGATATTTTCAGTAAAAAATGCAATAAGTTTTAATTTTTTTCATAAAAAGAAAGAATCACTATAAATTTTATGGATTGATAAAAATTTATGCTTTAATAGAGGGTAACAGTAGTAATTAACTAAGGTAAGTAAGGTTTTTCTATTTTAAAAAATAGGCTTTAAAAATTAAAAAAAGGGTTTAATTTTAACATATTGAAAGAAGGGGTTTGAAAATGAATAGATTATTGAAAAAATATGAAAAAGTGGTTGAAAAAAGAGCACAGAAAATTATGTTGAAATTGTCTAACGGCAGTTCTTTGACCTATAAGGATTTTGATCAAAAGGTAGATCTACTAGCAGCATTTATAGAAAAAGAGTTTGAGGGTTTAGACATTGTACCTATTCTTTCAAATGATAACTTAGACTATTTGACGGCCATGCTTGCGGCTTGGAAGGTGGGAAAGATTTATATGCCCATCAACAGCAATACTCCGCCCAAGAAGGTGGAGAACATGCTTGAAGCCATTAAAAGTAAGTTAATTTTGACGAGAAATTATGAAGGAACTTTAGACAATATAAAAGAGCTTTCCTTTGAGTCTTCACAGTCAGGGAAATATGCTTTAGGTATTAACCAGGTAGCCAGCCAAAGCGGGAGTGATACTGCCTATATCCTATCAACTTCAGGCACTACAGGAAATCCTAAGATGGTTCAGGTGACTTTTGACAACCTTTACTGGCTCTTAGATCAAATGAATGAACTTGTGCCCTTTACAGAAGGTGACACCTTTATCATCTCAACTCCGCCTCAGTTTGATGTTTCCTTCCATGAAAGTCTGTCCTTTATTTTTGGCACAGGTAGCTTGCAGTTTATGGAGCCAGGCACCCCCATTCAGCAGTTTAAAAACCTTAAAAAAATCCTATTGGATGGTTCTATAAGCCACATTGCCCTTTCTCCTACTTCCTTAAAAACTCTTCTTGCCATGACCCGCAGCGACTTTAGGGATACAGGACTTAAAAACATTATCCTAGCAGGTGAAGCCCTGCCTGTTAATTTAGCCAACCAGCTCTTAACCTTAATGCCTGAGCTTAACCTTTTTAACTGCTATGGTCCAACAGAAACAACCATTTATGCTAGCTACTATCAGATTAAAAATCAAGTTGAGACTTCAAGTGTTCCAATCGGTCAGCCTTTAAAGGGAGCAGATATTAAATTTTATCAAGACCAGTTGACGAATCCAAATCAGGGCGAGATTTTGATTGGAGGTTGCGGGGTAAGTCGAGGTTATTTCGGTAATCCTAAATTTACTGCTGAGCGTTTTATAAATCTTGATGGGAAAACCTACTACCGAACTGGAGATTTGGGCTATAAGGAAGATGGCCTAATTTATTACCAGGGTCGGGAGGACAAGCAGGTCAAGATAAACGGAATTAGGATTGAGCTGGCAGAAATTGAGCAGGCCATTCATTCTTACATTGATGATTTTACTAGTTTCAATGTCTTAAAAATTGATAATAATTTAGTGCTTTTTTCTGATAGATGGCTTGATTTTTCTTATCTAAAAAACTGCCTAGAAAATCATTTACCTAGCTATATGATTCCCTCTTATCATATTCTAGTCAAGGAATTTAAATTAACGGCTAGTAATAAGCTTGACCTTGCCTTCCTGGAGGAAGAATTCAAGCAGAATTACCAAGTAGATTGGCAAGGATCAGATAAGCTAGAAGAAAAGAGGCCACGGACTGAAAGTTTAAACTCTCTCATTGCAGGCATTTTGAATCTTCCTTCATTAGACGATGATAAGAATTTGAGGCTTTTGTCCCAGATGGATTCTCTAACAGAAATTGAGGTAATTATGGCCCTTGAAGACTACTATGGTCTTAATTTATCTGAGGATTTCTTAAAGCAAAACCAGACCATAAAGGACATAAAATCGAGTCTTACGGGCAATTATAGAACTGAAAGTTATGACAAGGACCAGCTGACGGATTTCCAGAAGGCTAACTACTATGCCAACCTTAAAAATATTAGAGAGTTAAATAAGATTATTCTTAAGAGGGGCGCGCGTGAGCTTAAGGATTCTTACTACCTGCAGAAGGCTTATTTGGCCGATGACTTCCGTCAAGTTTTAGAATTAAAGCTTGTACTACCTAAAGAAGTTAGAGAAATTGAGCAAATTGAGGGGCTTGTGGATAAGGTCATTGAAAAATCTGAACTCTTGCGTTCTTTCATTAGACAAGATGAAGGGCAAAAGTTAGCAGTCTATGAACCTTACAGGCATAAAATTCCTGTTATCTCCCGAAATACCTTAGAAAATCTTAGGGACTTAATCATTAAAGACCTGGAGGATGTGGTTTTTGATCGTCTTTTGTGGGAGGTTTACTTTGTAGAAGACACCTCAGAACTCCACTTTTTCATCAATCATTTGATTACTGACAAGTCGTCTTTAAGTATCCTTGAAAGAGATATTTTGACGTCCCTTGAAGGAGGAACCTTAGAAAGTAACCCAACTTACAGTGATTTTATTCGTTTTATCGATGAAAATTCTAGGCCAGAAAGTCTTGAAGCTGTCTGTAGTCAAGGCTTTGAGCTAGTAGCAGGAGCTGATTTTTATAGCAAATCTTACGGGGAAACTAAGAACTATCTGAGGGTGAAAACACCCTACAAGAATCACTATGACAACATTTTTTACGGAAACTTTATTCTGGCAAGACTTCTGTGCCAGTCCCAGGATCAAAACATTGTCGCAGGATCAACCATCATTAACCTGCGTCAGTTTGACGGGTACGATTTTAGCCAGGTCTTTGGTGATGTTCACACAACCCTGCCCTTTGTTTACCGCAAAGAAGACAGTGAAGAGAGCTTTAGGAAGTCTTATGACCTCATCTACTCTTACTTTTTAAGGGGAGACAACTTAAACAATAGCATTTATAAGGCCTACCCTTATATTCCAGAAGATCTGAAAAAGTATGAATTTTACTTGGATGATAATTTAAAATTTAGCAGTAATTTTTTAGGAGCCATTAGAGAAAAAGACTTGGAAGAGACCATTGAAGAGCTATGCAAGCAGCAGTACTCACTTGAGAATTTTTCAAGGGCCAAACTTTACATAACCTACTTTTCTTGCGGTGAGGATTTAATTTTCCTACCAATCACCCAAGGACTTATTAACATTTAAGAGGAGTCAAGGAGAAGAATTTGAAGAAAGACAATTATTTTAAGCTATTAGTTAACCGAATTTTATACCAGGTAGGAAGTGTTACCTATGACTATGCCAACAGTGTTTGGATTGCCTCCATGGGTTCCTTGGGTCAAAAGTATCTAGGAATTTATCAGATGTCAGAAACTCTGATTTCCATCTTTTTTAATCCCATTGCAGGAGCTGTGGCGGACCGCTTTAAGAGAAAGAAGATAATCCTATTTACGGACCTTGTAAGTTTTTTTGCCTGCCTCTTAATTTCTTTAATCGGAGATGACAGATTGATGCTTTACGGGATAGTGGTCGCAAACATTATCCTTGCCATCATGTACTCCTTTGCCAGTACGGCCTTCAAGTCCCTAATTCCTAATGCCATTGAAAAAAGTAAAATTCTTTCTTTTAATTCAGTTTTAGAGACAATCATGCAAGTTTTTAGCGTTCTGTCCCCTCTCATGTCCTTTTATATTTATAATAGCTTTGGGATTCGGGCGACCCTACTTGTGACTGCTTTAAGTTTTCTAGCCTGCTACTTGGTTATGCTGACTGTTTTTGAGAATACAGGCTGCGAGAAAGAAGAGGAGGTATCAAGTTCCCTTCAATCTCATCCATCCCATCAATCTAATCAGGAAAAAGCAAGCATTAAAAGGAATTTTGCAGAGCTTTTAGAGGATATAAAAGACGGTCTAAAATATATTAAATCGGATAAAAGGCTCTTTGAGCTTCTTGTGACCTCAGCCTTTGTTAACTTTTTTATTTCCTTTTATAACTATTTGATGCCCTTTTCCAATCAAATTTTTGGTGACCAGGAATTTTATTCTAAACTTTTGACCTTTGGGGCCATAGGTTCAATTTTAGGGGCCATTTGTGCCAAGTTCTTGCCCAATACAAGGTTTGCCCTTTTGAGTTCTCTAGGACTTAGTGGCCTGGGGATAGCCATTATTGCAGCTCCAAGTTTTATTTCTTCTGGATCTTTAATTTCTTATTTAGGTAATCTGATTTTTATGTTCTTTTTGACCATCTATAATATTCATTTTGTAAGTAGCATTCAGTCTAAGGTAGCTGATGATTATTTGGGACGTGTTTTTTCGACAGTCTTTACCATTGCCATTCTTTTTATGCCATTTGGAACAGCCCTGATTACCCTAATTCCCCAAGCTGTACATAGCCTGACCTTTATTTTAGTGGGGCTTGCTATTTTCTTACTAGCTGTAGTTTCGATTCTTCTAGGGGGAAGGGAAAATGAGTAGGTTATTAAAAAAGGAGCTTGGTAAATTTACAAGCTACGGTATTTTTCAAGTTATCTTGGTTCTTATTCTTACAGCTATTGAAATTTCAACCCCTCTTTTGGAAGGAATGCTGATTAATAATCTGGTTGCAGGTACTCTTTCTAAAACATATATCTATCTTTGCCTGGGAGGAGTAGCCATCTTTGTGGCTAGACTTATGGTTTCTTATTTCTCAAGCCGGATTGAATATGTGAGTCTTGTTGAAGTAAACTACAAATTGTATCAGTTTTTGGTGAATAAGATTTTTCAAAAGGATTATTCCAGCCTTGAAAACTATGAGGGGCAGTACTTAAATTCAAGAATAAACTCTGACCTTGAAATTGTTGTCCATTTTCTCTTTGTCAGACTACCTAAATTTATCAAGGATGTCTTGACCCTTGTAGTAATCTCCCTTATCCTCTTTTATTTGCAGAGGCAGGTCTTTCTTTACTTTTATCTGATTGTACTAGTTTATATTGGAATTTACCTGTACTTCCGCCAAAAAATGTACTCGTCCTTTAATATAATCAGGGAAAGAGATAATCATTTTGCGGCCGGTAAAAGCAGTATTTTCCAAAGATTATCTGAGATTTTTATTCAAAGGACGGAGGAGCTTGAAGGAGCAAGGCTTAACAAAAAATGGACCCCCTTTATGGAATCCGTTAAGGCAAATTTTGGCCTAAGATATACGATTTCAACTATCCAAATTGTCACAACCTTCCTAGCACAGGCTCTTTTCTTCTGGATGGGTGGTGTGTCAGTTGTTCAAAAGAAAATGACAATTGGTAGTTTTACCGCAGTTATTCAGTATTTTAGCACCTTTATTTCATCAGTTGACAATTTCTTTTACCTGGCTGTTGACCTGGAAGAGTATAGGGGTGCTGTAGCCAGATTAAATGAACTTCTAGACCTGCCCCAAGACATAGAAGGGGATATTTGCCCCCAAGAGATCAATAATCTTTCAGTGACAGATCTTAATCTTTCTAGGTCAGCTGGAGATATAGAGGACCATCTTTATACAAGTAGCTTGACCGCAAACTTTAAAAGAGGTCAAATCTATTTCATTAAAGGGAAAAATGGTAGTGGAAAAACTACCCTCATGAAAACTCTCGTCGGACTCCTTAAAAATAACTACGAGGGCTCGATTAAGATTAATACTCAAGATATCAGCGCCTTAGATCTAAGATCCCTTAGGAAAAAATCAATTTCCTTTATGGTTCAAAATAATGTTTGCCAGACTATTTCAGTGGCCGATGTTCTTGAGACCTATTTACCAGAAGATGACTTGAAGAAAATTTTGAGGACCAGCCCATTTGACAAGTTTAGCAATTTTTTACCCAGCCTGATGGATTTAAACCAAGATTTTGACTCCTACCGTCATAAAAAATTTGAAAACCTGTCAGGGGGTGAAAGGCAGCTTATTAATTTACTGGTTACCTTGACCAAGCCACAAGCTCAGCTGATTATCCTGGATGAACCATTTTCAAACATATCAAATAAGTTATATCCAGATTTATTAAAAATCATTCAAGAATGTGCCAAAGACAAGATTATACTTATTATTTCTCATGATAAGTTAACGGATACTGCTACTAATATCTTGTATGTTGGTTAAAAAGAAAGGTTGGAAGTTATTATGGGAAAAATTATTTTAGAAAGAATTTACGATAAGGATGAGAGCCAGGAAGTAAAAGACGGTTTTCGGATACTTGTTGACCGTTTATGGCCCAGAGGAGTTTCCAAGGAAAGGGCAGATCTTGATCTGTGGGCCAAGGACTTTGCCCCAACAAATGATTTAAGAAGGTGGTTTAATCACATAGCTGACCGCTATCCTGACTTTAAAAGTCGCTACCAAAAGGAGCTGGATGCAAATCCCAAAACTCCAGAACTCCTAAGTTTGATTGACGAAAAACTCAAGGAAGGCAATGCGGTGTTTCTATACGGCGCACGTGACACCGAGCACAACGAAGCAGTAGTCTTGAAGGATTATGTGGTGGGGAAGTTGGGGGAGAATTAAAATAAACAGTGATATGAATAATAAGGAAATAATATCTTCGAACATAAAGAGATACATGGATAATAAGGGATTAAAAAATGTAAAGCAGCTTTCTGATAAATTGGGTTTGAAATACTCAACAGTCTTAGATTGGATAAATGCTAAAACTTATCCCCGTATAGATAAAATAGAATTAATGGCAGATTTTTTTGAAGTTGATAAATCAGATTTAATAGAATCTTATAAATCTGTGGACGATAAAGATCCAATCAATAAAATAGAGCAGCTTCTTTCCATGTACAATAAACTTGAAGATAATCGAAAAATACAAGTTATGAATTTTATTGATTATCAAATTTATGAACAAAGTAAAGAAATTGGTAGTAAATAATTATCGTGCAGGTAAATGATAAGCCTTTAAAAGAACATAAATAAAAAACCTTTCGTTATGAAAGGTTTTTATTTATTTCTTTTTCATTCTTTTAATGGCTGCTCCAAGTATGGCCTTTTGGATGAAGTTGGGTTTTTCTTGAGCTGCTATGTGGAGGCCGTTGTTAAATTCAACTAAAAGGTGCCACTTGTGACCTTCGGCAATTTCTTTGGGGGCATTTGCTGGGAGAAAGACTCCAAGTTTGACCTTCATTCCCTTTGAATCTGCAGTCATTTGGTGCATGCCAAGCATTTTAGTATCCTCTCCAGTGTTCATAAGGAAAGTTTTACCGGTCATGACAAAGTCGACATCCTTATTAACAGGAGCAGGTCTGTCTTCCTTATTTCCAGGTCTAAGATCAAGGTAGGAAGGGTCCTTGTACATTCCAAAGGTTTCAACTATCACCTGGCGGCCGCTTTTTCTATCTGCATCAAAGTAGTAATGCTCAGGATGGATGGTAGAAGGTAGGTACAGATTATTTTCCTTCATTAATTTTTGATTGAACATTAAAAATTGAATCAAGGAGATATTTTCAGTTTCAACCTCAACATAAGCTTCCTGGTAGCCAGCATTTTCTGGAGCTTGTTCAGCTATTTCCTCCCACATGAAATCTCCTTGATTTATTTCATGCGCAAAAACTTGAAGTGTTTTTTTCTTTCCCATCTTTTCTCTTGTTTGGGCAAGGGCGATTTTAGCCTTTTCAAGGGTTAAATTGAAAAGTTCATTTTGACTGAGTTGTTTACCATCTAGGGAAATTGGAATTCCTTTTTCCGCAAAAATTTTGAAAACATGGTGGTATCTTGAAAGTTCCATTTCAAGGATTTCTTCTTGGCTAATGACTTTTCCATCAACTGTAAATTTTATTTTGTAGTCTTGCATTTTATATTCCCCCGGTGTTATTTATAGCTTTATTATAGGTTAAACCTATATAATGATAAGTTCAAGTTTCCAACTTTTGTTAATTAAAACGACATGTTGTATAATGTGGTCTAATAAAGTTTAATAAGTCTAATAAGTTCAATAAAATCTAATAAAATTTGAGGAGGCTAATATGTCCGATTTACGTTTTGAAAGAACTGAAAAATTACTTCATTTGAGCTTCTTGGAGCTCCTTGAAACAAGTGATTTTAATGATATAACCGTAGCAAGACTTGCCAGGAAAAGTTTAATCAACCGAACTACTTTTTATGCCCACTATGAAAATATTTCAGAATTAGCCCAATCTTTAATCAATCAGTACCTTGATCATTTAGAAGAGGTTTTTGAAGAAAATTTTAAAAACAAGCAGAAGCAGAAAACCTTTGACAGCTATTCCTTTTTTACAAATGAACTAATCAGCTACTTTCAGGATAATAGGAGGGAGATAAATCTTTTAAGAAATTTAAATCTTGGCCAGGATGGTTTTGATAGTAAGTTGCGCAGCCTCTTTAGTCAAATTTATACTAAAACCTTTTCCTTAGAAGATGATGACTTTGCAACTTTCTTACTGACTAATATTGCCTTTAGTAATGTTGATTTTATCCTTGATGGACGAACTCCTCCAACTAGGGATGAGTTGAAAAAAAGTCTTCTTGTAATCACAGATTCTTTAAAATAGGAAATTTTTCTAATTAATAATATTTAGTACATCTTGATGATTATTTTTACCAATTGGTCTACAGCTTCATTTTTGTCAATCTTTTGGCGGTTTTCAAACCACCAGCGGGAAACTTGAACACTTGCTCCAAGGATTGATTGGGTGATAATTTCTTTTTGGAGGGTGGAAGTATTTTGATTGGAGAAGTCTTGGCTGATTTTTCTTCGAATATTATCTTCTAATTCCTTTGAACTTGTATGCATAATTGTTGTTAGGAGGCTATTTGACTCTACTTTTTCAACCAAAGAGGCATGCTCCTCAAGGAAGGTAAAGCCACCGGTAAAAATAATTTTAAAAAATTCATCTGGGCTGTTACTTAAATCATTTGCTGCAGCCTGATCTAGTCTTTCAAAACGAAGTTCAGCTATCATTTGATCAAAACAATCATATTTATCAGAAAAATGGTTATAAAAGGTAGCAGGCCGAGTTTGTGCCCTCTTGCATAGGGCAGTAACTGTTATTTTTTCAAAATCTAGCTCTTCAAGCATTTCTTCAAAAGCCTGAAAAATTGCAGTCTTGGTTTTTTGAATTCTTAAATCAGTAGATTTATTAGTGATCATTGTGTTAGTTTCCTTTATTAATTTTTAAAAATTAGGCTAATCTTGTAGATAAAGCGTAACAAAATAGGGTCATATGTCAATTAATTAATACCTGTCCCTAGTTAGTATCTTGAATGAGGTTGTCTCTTGTTTTATTATAGGCGGGTGCAAGTGAGTCAGACAATAAATGATTTAATTTTATATCACTAACAAAAAGTAAAAAGGAGAAATACTATGACTAACGCAAGACTAATGAATCGCCCTGAAGACTTTAAACGTTTTGGAATTAATCCAGAGAAGGTTGAACCTTGGGAAGATGGTATTAGAAATTCTGATGATATTGGTAATAATGAAGTTTGGTACTTTGATGCTAACTTAGATGATGGAAGTAAGGTTGTTGTTGCCTTTAGGACTAAGACTGTTGATGGGATGTATAAAAAAGGATTTACTCCTAACTTCAATTTGGATATAACAAGGCCTGACGGACGAACTACTCAAGAATTCGGTTTTGCGACCATCGAAGAGAGCTCTATGAGCAAGGAAAAATGTGACGTTCACTTTGGAGATAGCTACTGTACCGGGGACTTTAAAAATTACACCATTCATATAAAAACAGAGACCCTAGCTTGTGACCTTCACTACAAGGCTTTAACTGTACCCTTCCGTCACGGAACTTCAGCCATTGCCTTAGGAGATGAGGATGAGTACTTCTATACAGACTTATCAGTGCCTAAATGTCAAGTTACTGGAAGTCTTACCTATGATGGTAAAGAAGTTGAGGTTGAAGGCCAAGGCTATCATGACCATCAATGGATGAATATTACTCCGCTTAATGCCTTTCATCACTGGTTCTGGGGACGTATGTACACTGAAAAATATGTAGTCTATATCTATGATTTTGTGGCATCTCCTAAATATGATTATAAGAGAATTACTTATTTTATGGTCGCAGATAATGAAACAGGAGAATTGGTATTTGAAACCAATGGAAATGTCGAACTTGAGACTGACCTTGAAGAAATGAGTGTTGGTAAAAAATATCCTAAAACCAGCAGATATAAATTTGATAATGGATCTGACAAGGCAGAATTTACTGTCACTTGGGAGCAAATACTAGAAACACGTGATATTTACGGTGCGGCACCTAAGGATGCTGAAGAAGCTGTAGCTAGAGCTAAAAAAGCTGGCCTAACAAATATCGAACGAGTTATGGGAGGAACTAAAGAAGCCTTTGATCAACTTGGAATCATGCCTTCATACATGAGATTCTTTGCTGAAGGTGATATTAAATTAACTTTAAACGGCAAACAAACTGAAAGTTCAGGTGATATGATTTATGAATACAATTATCCTGGAACAGAAGACGAAAAAGCCGGTGTATAAAATATATAAATAAAGAAAAACACAGCTCATCGAGCTGTGTTTTTTTCTGCCACTAAAATAATCGTCACTCATCGTTTTCCTTTTCAAAGCAAAAAAATGGATTACTGACTATTTCTTTTCCAACAATTTAGTGTACTTATTTTTAATATACATAAATGGCCATAGTTAGTTTATTTTTAATAAATTATAAGCTTCCTCAGTAGAAACGAAAGAACCATCAAAATTAGGCCATGCATTAATATTGTCATTCTTTTTCTTGGTATTAAGTGAATATGAAGATGAGGAATAGATTGGCCAGCATCTTCACCGCTAGCATTTAGCAAATTAATAAACAAAATAAAGAGATTGATAATGAATAATTATTAGATGTAAAGGATTGTTGATTATAATTTTATTAAATTTTCTATTTTTGTTACAATAAGTTGGTAATAAAATTATGGTTTCAATATATATTAAAACAAGAAAGATTATGGGGGGGTGTAAGCTAATGGAAGTTTCTAAAGGATATCTTTTAAAATATTTAAAAAGTGGAAATGTAACCTTTTTTATTCCGCCTTACCAGCGAAATTATGAATGGGACTATGAACAGTGTTCGGTCTTTTTTGATGACATTTTAAAAACGGCAGAGTCAAATATATTAGGGATCACAGCTGAGCATCTTTTTGGAAGTATAGTATATGTACAAGAAGATACGCCATATGGAGAACCAGATAAACTTATTTTAACAGATGGTCAGCAGCGTATTACCACTACTATGATTTTTCTTGTTGCTCTTAGGGATATAATTGACAATGATAATTTTAAACAAATTATAGATAATAAATTTTTAATGAATCAAGACATATCTAATAATGTGGATTCTGAGTATAAGATCAAATTAAAACAGGTTGAGAGTGACTGGTCAGCTTATAAAAATATTATTACTAATGAGGAACTGACCGATGATGATAGGAATTCAGCTGTTTTTATAAATTATGAATATTTTGTAAGGAGACTAAAAGATTTAAAATCAAAAAAACCAGAATTTATTCTTGAAAATTTGATTGAAAAGGGGCTTGAAAAATTTAGTATTGTAATGATTCAGCTTGAACCTGTGAAAAATAATTGGGAAAATCCTCAAGAAGTATTTGAATCAATGAATTCTTTAGGGAAACCCCTCTCTCTTGCAGATTTAGTGAGAAATTATCTTCTTTTAGGGGAGAGTACTGAACGACAAATTTATCTTTATGAAAAATATTGGCTCTATATTGAAAAACACTTATCTGGTGAGGTTTCAAATTTCATCCGTGATTTCATGCAATTGAAAGATGAAAAGAATTTTAAAAAAGCTACACCAACAAATTTTAAAGAATTATATGCTGAATTCAAAGTTTTATTTGATGGATACTCTACTGAAAATTTTTTAAAAGAATTGAAGGTATATTCAAAATATTATGCGTACATAGTTATGGGAAAAAGTACAGGAAATGAGTATATTGATTCTAAATTGATTGATCTTCGATCAATAAATGTAACAATACTTTATTCTTTTCTACTCAGTATATTTTCTGAATGGGATAATGAATTTTTGACTGATATGGAAATTATTGAAATATTAGATGTGCTATTTATTTATTTCTTACGTAGGCGTATTATTAAGCTTACTCAAGCTGAAAACAAAGCCTTTCCTCTTCTTATAAAGAAGGTAAAGACCTTGGTTAATGAAGATGATAAAAGATTAGGCATGTTTAAAATACTAGCTAATCAAGAAAATACTCTTCGATTACCGAATGATTATGAACTGTTATCAGGTCTTGAAGTGATGAATTTCGGTGATTTCGGATATTGCAAATTTATTCTATCACTTGTTGAAGAAAGGATGACCAAATCACGTCCTTCTAAAGAAGATAAAAAACTTCAAATAGAGCACATTATGCCTCAAGTTTTAAATGAATCTTGGAAAAAAGAGCTAGGTAGTAATTACGAAGAAATTCATCAAAGGTGGTTAAATAATATTGGAAATTTGACTTTAATACGGCATAACCAAGAACTTGGTAATAAATCTTTTGAATTTAAAAGAGAGATTTATGAAAATAATTCAGGACTTCAAATCGCAAAATCTTATATTACAGATAAGAATATCTGGAATGGAGTAGCTATTAAAGAGAGAAGTAGTAAATTATCTCATTACATTGTTGATAATGTACTTCCAATTCCAGTAGATTTTAAAAGGAGGAATAATTATGTGGCTAAAAGAGGAAAATTTTCTTTTGTTGAGTTAGATTTAATTGGGGAAGTTATTAATTTTATTTCAGATAAAACATTAAAGGCAAAAGTAACAAGTGACAAAGAAGTGGAATTTGAAGGTAAAAAATATAGATTACTTCCACTAACAAAAATTCTTAATGAAAGACTTGGAATACCAGCCCCCTCTAATCAGGGTAGTCGATATTGGGAGTATGATGGTATTAGATTGTCTGATGTCTGATAGTTGATAATACTACCACTATGGTTTAGTTTGATGAATTGTATAATTTAAAAAAATAAATAAAGAAAAACACAGCCCATTGAGCTGTGTTTTTCTTATTTTTAATGGGTTAGTTCAATCCTATTTTCAACATTCTTTAAATAGTGTTTTAAATAAACCTTGAGGAGGGAATCCTTGTTGAGGTATCTAAGGATTTTTAGGGAACGAACCATATTTTTCTTACCGGATAAGGATCCTGTTTTAAAGTTTAAATAACCTCTTGCATACATAAAAATCGTATCTTCATACAGGTAGTTTTCGCTTTTTAAGAGCTCTCTTAAATTTCTGATTAAAAACTTTGAATTGCCAAAAAAGCCAAGATCAATACTTATCATTAAAGTATTAATAGCCAATTGAATAATCAGGAGTTTGTTTGCTTGATTGGAAGTAAAATCAGAAGAATCTGTTATCAGCTCCTTGGTCAATAAATACAGGGTGTTGTAGTTGATGATAGAAGCAGAGTCGTTAAGGAGGTTGATTTCGAAATTACCCCATAAATCAATGTCAAATAGATAATCTGTCAAAAGATTAATCTCTTTTTGCGAGGGTTTTGAGCTTTGGTTTAAGGAGTAAATCATGACCTTAATCATTACTTTCTCTAGTTGATTGGAATGGGTGTCTTCTAGTGTTTGGAGGATGCCCTCAAGTTGCTTTAAGTCCTTATTAATATGGATTCTTTGAAGATTAACTGTTGAAGGTAATTTATTTGATTTTTGTAGATTGTGAAAGCCTATAAATTCATCTAATCCGATATTTAAAACATCCAGAATTTTAATAAATCTCGAGCAAGAAATTTCTGATTCCCCGCGTTCAAATCTTGATATCTGGGACTTTGAAAGTCCACAAACCTCAAGCTGACAAATACTTACATTTTTTCCTCTTCTTATTTTTCTGAGGGTTCTTCCAAAATCTGATTTCATAAAATTCCCACTTTCACAACAAATTAAAGTCTAACTTGATAATTATTATACAATATTAACTAGAGAAAGGAAAAATTATCATAAAATATTTTGAAAATATGGAAAAGTTTAGGGAATTAAGGGGTTGAAAAATGGAACTTACTGATTTAGAACACGAGGATAGTCTTGCTTATGTTTGTTATGACCGAACAATGTTTCATTATCTGGAGAGAATCCAAAAATTTTCTTTGTTTAAAATTCTTTTTATGGATAGATATCTAGGTTTTGATCTTTTAAGCGGAAATGAGCCTATCATTCCTTTAAATTCAAATGGTTTTGATAGATTAAAAAAAGAGTTTGAAGAAGAAATTACTTGTTCAGAAATAACTTTGGAAAATACCTTGAAGAATAAGTTTCGTGAAGGTTGTACGGCCTATGCCATGCTTGCTAATAATCATAAGGATGGGTCAATCTATTTTACTAGCACTTTGATTGAAGATATTAAAGGAAATCAAGTATTTTTGACTAAGACAAATGAAACTAATCGGAATTTAAAAGTCCCTTTTACCTTGGAGGATTTTAAATTGAAATTCGGACCTGAAGAGTTAAAGGATTTTAATCTCGTTTTCCTTAATGCTTCGAAGATTAATCTCTTTTTAGAAAGAATCACTTGGGCTAATATTTTCGAAAAAATTATGTTTGGGAAATATGCTTATACTTGTAAAAATGGAAATTTGTACCAAAATGGGCAAATAGTTGAGCCAAGTAGACTAGCCTTAGATGGACTTTATGAATACTATAGGGATAGACGGTCAAAAATATTTGATGAAGGTCTGGCAAAGAGTGATCAACTTAGGATGTATAAACACATAGCCAATAAAATTGAACCTATTTTGAACTGTTGGGAGGAGGTATTTTCTTTTTATGGGGCAGAAATTGAAAGTACTAAACAAATCAATCATGTGAGAAATGACTTAAAAGAACTTTTTAAGTGGTTTAGTTTTTTAAATGCTAGGCAGTCACCTTCCATATATGATAAATATTTAGTCAGCTTGAAAAATCTTGGGAATAGTTACGCACTTTTACAGAAGTCAATTCATGCTTTTGTTTTAAAAGAAGGAGAAAAGAATGGTTAAGGAAATTTTTAGGGGTTTTTTAAGTGAGGCTACTATTGAAGATATAAAGGAAAACCAAGAAACTTATGAACAAACTCCCATAAAAAATCTGGGAATTGATAGTCTAGCTACCATGGATCTTGTGTTACGGATTGAAGATCTTGTAGGTAGGGAATTTGATTATGATATCTTTGATATTGATGACGTTTCTACTGTAGGTAGGGTCATCAAACTTTATGAAGATTTTAAGGGGGATCAAAAATGAAGGAGGTTTTGATTCTAACAGAAAGTACAAGCGTTCCCTTTATCGCTAAAGAAGTTATGGACTTAAATTACCAACCAATTTTTATATATTCTTTGGATAACTGGGATATTGATGAATCTTATACTTATGAAACTATTGATTTTTCAGCAAGTAGCCAGGAGATATTTGATTTTCTAGCAAATAAATATAGAAACGTTAGAGGGATTGTTAATTGTATTGAACAATTGACCTATAAAATGGCTGAAATTGCTGAAAAATTTGGAGTAGCCATTAATGATAAATATTCCTATCTTTTATTGAGGGACAAGGGGCTTATGAAGGCT
This sequence comes from Streptococcaceae bacterium ESL0687, assembly GCA_029392475.1. Taxonomy (NCBI): domain Bacteria; kingdom Bacillati; phylum Bacillota; class Bacilli; order Lactobacillales; family Streptococcaceae; species Streptococcaceae bacterium ESL0687. The sequence continues at coordinate 867,865 of CP113940.1, read as the reverse complement.
AAGTGGGAAGAGGAAAATGTACCTACCCCAAAATTTTACGGTGTATTTACTAATTCTGATATTAGTCACTTAGATTTGACCTTTCCTTTAATTGTAAAACCAGTTTTTGGAGCTGCAAGTGCTGGGGTTAGAGAAGTCCATAACATGGAAGATTTGAAAAAGCAGATTAGAAATATTTTAAGATTTAATTTGACAAGTTTAGGGCAAGAGAAAAAGGGAAAATCAGGCTTTATAATTGAACAATTAGTAGGTGGTAAAGAATATTCGGTTGATACTATTTGGATTGACGGCAAGCCTATTTTAAGCGGGATTTTAAGTAAGGGAACCCCAGTTGGCCCAAATTTTCCAGACAGAATTTACTATACTGATTCAGATTTATCTGAGGAGATAAGAAAAAGAATCCTTCAGACCAGTTACGATGGGGTAAGGGCGTGTGGCGTAAAAAATGGATGCACTCATACGGAGCTTAGAGTCATGGATGAAACCCCTTATATAATTGAAGCGGCCTTAAGACCAGGGGCAGGGGGAGCCCTATATAGGATTTTAAGTGATGCGCTAGGAATCAGTTTTTATAATTACCTAGTAGCTGCTAGTATTCCTGAATGTCAGCAGTCAGTTAATCATTTAAAAAATCCCAGTCCCAGTCCCATCCACCGTAAATTTTGGTACAATGCGGGCTATCAAGGCTTTGGAAAAATTAAATCCTTAGAGGTTGAAGAAGGTTTTCTAGAGGGAAATTCTAATATCACTAGTGTTACTTTTAGAAAGGATGTAGGAGCTTATTTGCCAAAGGAAGGGGATTCTTTGTCCTATCTAGCTTGGCTGATAGGTGATCTGCCTGACCATATTAAAAGTGAAAGTGATTTGACAGATTATATGAAATTTATGGATCAAAATATCCTACTCTCTTTTGAAGGAGAATAATTATGTTCACTAAAAATCCAAAAGCTGTTATACCAGCAGGTATGCTTATCTCAAACATTGGTAATGGGATGTACACCTTATCCATCGGTATTCTTCTTTATAACCATACAGGAAAGACATCAAGTTTTGCCCTTATTGTTGTTTTACAGGCTGTTTTATCATTTCTTACTCAATCTTTTGCAAGTGTTGTGAGTGACAAGGGTTTCGCTCAAGTTTCAGCCGTTCTAGCAGAATTTCTAAGAGGGTCTTTAATTTTGATTTTTGGTATCTTGTCTTATTTTACCAGTCCAAACCTTCTTATTATCTTAGCTGCCCTCTTAAGTTTCTTTCAACCCTTTTATAGGACATCTGTCTTTGTAATAGCACCCCTAATAGCATCCGGTAGTGATTTAGCCAAATATAATGCCAGAGTTTCAGCCTTCCAGCAAATTGGTCAGCTGGTTGGAGCAGGGGTTGCTGGTTTTATCATCTCCTTCCTATCTCCCTACGGTGCTATTTTTGTCAATGGGTTATCCTATTTGGTTTCAGCCTATACCATGCATATGGTAACCATACCAACACAAGATACTAAGGTTTTTGATTTTCTAAAGTCCCTTCATCATTTTAAAATTTCAATGGTCTTAAATGATTGGAAGACTTTATTTAATCATTTGAGCTTGCAAAAATCTCTCTTTTTCCTGGCATTTTTTGGGGTCATTGATGCTGTGATTGCAAACTATATAAATATTTTATATGCTCCGATGCTTACTTATTTTAATGCCCAAAATTACTGGCTATCCATTTGGGACGGGTTATTTGCTGTGGGGGCAATAGTAGGAGTTGAAATTTTTGGTCGCTTAAATAAATTTCATGAAAATATTCTTCTTTCAATGTTTGCTTTAACAATGGAGCTCGCTTGCTTTTTAATCCTATCAATTAGTAGCCTGCAAATGGTAGCGCCAGTCATGCTTATTCTAGGGCTAAATAATAGCCTCTCTTCAGCAAGTTTCAATTTAACCCTACAAACAGCTGCTAGACAAGAGTTTTTAGGTAAAATATCTGGCTTAAGGCAGATGAGTATCTCACTTTCAACTGTTTTAATCATTCCCCTTTTAAGTAGTGGTTTAAATAAATCATTTAAGCTTGGAAACTCCTACATGGCATTTGTAATCTGCTTTGTCATTTGTGCTTCCTTTGGATGCTTAAAAAGATATATGAAAATGGGTAATAAGATTTGTTAAAAAAATATATTTTAAAAAGTTTTAATCTGTATGCTTCTAAGCTTGCTGTAAAAGATGAAAAAAATCAACTGACCTATAAAGAACTTAAGGATTTAATAGTGGTAAACATGATATCACTACAGGATTCTAAGCTAGCAGGTATTTTGACAGGACATAATGTTTACGGGTTAGGAGCAGAACTTTTATGCCTTTACAGTGATACTGTTTTTGTACCTATTGTTGATAATTTACCCCTAAAAAGAATTTGTCAGATGATTAAAATATCAAAGATTGATACATTGATAGTAACCAGTGAAAATACTGATTTAATAAATGAGCTAAAACTTATATTCCCTAAGATGAAAATTGTATTTTTAAAGGGAAATGCTAGGGAGAATGACCGAGATAATTTTTTAGATGAGCAAATAGATATCTCTAACGAGTCTTGTGATACCATGTATCATCTTTATACATCTGGCACAACAGGAATCCCCAAAGCAGTAATTCAAGGAAAAAAGGCAGTCTATCATTTTGCTAAAGAATATATAAATAATCTATCAATATCTGGGAAAGATAATTTAACACTTTTTTCAAGCCTAGCCCATGATGCATCAATAGTCGATATTTATTCCTCTCTTTTGGCTGGTGCTAGTCTTTTTATGGTTGATGTCACAAATCCTATAAGAATAAAAAGTTTAAACAGATGGTTAATTAATAATAGTATTACCGTTTGGCATAGTGTACCAACATTGTTTAGGAGTTATTTTAGGTTGTCGCAAGAAGTAGCAGGTACCCAGCTTAGACTTATGGTATTTGGAGGAGAAGTTCTTTTAGAGTCTGATTTTTCAAGGGCTCAGGAAAGATTTCCAGTCTTAAAAGTCTATTCTTTGTATGGACAAACCGAACACTCTTATAGCTCAGGGCTTTTTATTAATAATACAGGAGATATTGGAAAAATCGGTACCCCAATAAATAAGGTTAACCTTAAATTTGAATTTTTAAAGGCCAATAATTATAGTTTGATTTTAGAGTCTCCCTATATTTTTAAGGGTTATCTTACAGAGGATGGTCTTATAAAAAATTTCACAGATTATTTTGAGACAGGAGATCTTGTTGATGCTCCAAATAAGGCTTCTTATTATTTAGGACGAAAAGATAGGGAAGTTAAAATTAGAGGTTATAGGGTTAATTTGACAGAGATTGAATCTTTAGTGCTTAAGCAGTTTTTACAGATTGATATTTGGCTACTTCCCCTAAAAATTCATGACACTCATAAATTAATAGCTGTCTATAAGGGTAGCAAGTTAGACCTTTATGAAATTAACGAGCTTATAAGCGAGAATCTTCCTTCCTATAATCTAATAAGTAAACTTCTTTTTTTAGAAGAAGAGTTTCCAAGAACAATTACAGGTAAAAGGGATTTAGTAGCTCTTGAACGGCTTCTTTTTCAAAGATACCTATAATTAACCAATCATTTATTCCAAGAAAGCCTTTTAATCCTACAGACGAATGCTTAGAAAAGTGGTAGAATAAGGTGAAATAAATGAAATGAGTCTCCTAAAATTTTTAAGGGAGTCTTGAATAGAGGTAAGGTATGACAGAAGTTACAAGTAAAAAAGAATTAACAACCAAGGAAAAAATGGCTGAAATCATTAAGAATAAACAGGGTGGTGGTAGATCAAAGACAATGCCAGCTCCTAAAAATGCTCGCACAAATATGAGAAAAGGTCCAAAAATATTTAATAAATAAAAAAAGTACCCCATCAGGTACTTTTTATTTTAGCTTAATCCAAGGTCTTAAGTTTTCCTTTGAAATCATCAATTGACTCATATCCTTTAGCTTCAAGGATTTCAAGAAGTTCTTGGTTCAGGCGGTCAAACACACCGAGTCCTTCTTTTTGAAGCTGAGTTCCAACTTGTAGCATAGAAGCTCCACAAAGGAGGTGTTCATAGGCATCACGACCACTTATAATCCCACCTGTCCCAATGATTTCAATACTTGGGTTTAGACGTTGTTTAAGGGCGCGGACATTAGCAAGAGCTGTAGGTTTGATATATTCGCCTCCAATTCCTCCGAAACCACCCTTTGGTTTGATGACAACAGTGTCTGTTTTTTCATCGATATAAAGTCCATTACCAATTGAATTAACGCAGTTAACAAATTTTAAGTCAAATTGGTTAAGGACGCTAGCAATTTTATCAAAGTGCATGATGTCAAAGTAAGGGGGAAGTTTAACTCCAAAAGGTTTTGTATAGAAGGCAAAAATTTCCTTAAGAAGTTTTTCAGTATCCTCAAAATCATAGGCCATTTGAGGTTTTCCAGGAACATTTGGACAAGATAGGTTAAGTTCAACCAGACCTGTGTATTCACTATCTTGAATTGTTCTCATGTTTTCAACATACTCATCAAATCCCTTGTAAGAGGCAACACTCATAACAAAGGGTGAGTCTGGATAAGCTTCTTGCCTTTTAATGGCATAATCTAGGTAGTAGTCAAGCCCCTTGTTGGGAAGACCCATTGAATTAATACTTCCAAGATCCAAATTAACATAACGAGGTTCTGGATTTCCAAGACGAGCTTCTTGGGTAGCTGATTTAGTAACAAAAGATCCAGCTGATGATTCTGCCAGCTGATCTAGTTCTAAGGTATCCATACAGTGAACTCCAGAAGCGTTCATAAAAGGATTTTTATAAGTGTGTCCATAAAAACTTGCTCTTAAATTTGCCATTATCTTCTCCATTAAAGTTATTTACAAGTCTAATTTTAGCAAAATCCTGAACAATAAAAAAGCTGAAAAAGAAAAAAGATAGGAAAAACCTATCTTTTTCTATCCCTTAAGTTCGTCAAAAATTGCCTTAACCGTTGTAATCTCGTTAATTCGGTAACCATTTGAACCTGAGAAGATAAGCCCCATATCCGTATTATGTTCTACAGAGTTGAGAAGAGCCTCACTGATACAGTAAGGAATAGTCTTCCTATCACATAATTTCTTCTGGAGGCAGTTTAGGCAGCCGGCAATTGGAATAATAGGAGTTTTAGGGTCCTCCTGAGCCTTATAGGCCGGAGCACCTTTAGTAATTATTTCGGTAAATTTATTGTCAATTGCTCGACCAGGTAGGCCAACCGGTGATGTAGTCAGGTGAATGTCATCTTCCGTTGCATTAAGGAAGCGGGCCTTAAAGTCATCTGGTGCATCACATTCTTCAGTTCCGATAAAACGAGTTGCCATCTGAACTCCAGAACATCCAAGGTTTAGGTAGTGGTCGATGTCGCTTCGGCTCCAAACACCACCTGCGAAGATAACAGGGATTGATTGATTGAATTTTTCTTCGTACTCACGAACATGTTCGATGATTTTTACAATCTCGTCATCCATAGTAAGGATGGCTTCCTCAATTTGATCAGCCTTGAATCCAAGATGTCCTCCAGCTTTAGGTCCTTCAATAACGATGAAGTCAGCTGTACGGTCATATTTTTTAGCCCAGTTACGAAGAATAATCTTTGCGGCCTTAACAGATGATACGATTGGTGCAATCTTAGTCTTAGCATTACCTACAAGTTCTGGCAGGTTCATTGGGAGACCAGCTCCTGAAATAATCACATCAGCCCCAGCTTCAACAGTTGCTTTTACTACGTCATCGTAGCGGAAACTTGCTACCATAACGTTAAATCCAAGGATTCCTCCCTGAGCAAAACTACGTGCCTTGTCAAGCTGAGTTTTAATGGCTTTGAGGTTGGTTCTAACTGAAGAACGTTTGAATCCTTCTTCCTGGTAACCAATTTGTGCTGTTGAAAGGATTCCGATTCCTCCTTGGGCAGCAACAGATCCTGCAAGTCGGTTTAGGGAAATCCCAATCCCCATCCCACCTTGTATGATTGGGATTTTAGCGGTTAAATCGCCTATTTTTAATTCTGGTAGTTTCATTTTTCTTCCTTATTTAAAATTGTAAAATTATTTGATGGTTTTGCCAAGTGAATGAAATAAACCACACAGCCTATTTTAACAAACTTTATTTGAATGTCAAAGTTTGATTATCAAATCTTTTGATAATCAAATTAATTTTTAGGAGCTGTTGACAGCCCAAATACATATTGATATAATTTGATGGTCAAATAATTTGATAATCAAAATTATAATAAATAAAGGAGATTGTGTTTGGCTATAGATTACACAAAAATTAATAAGTATCTTACGCACATTTTCAATAATGTTTTAATTATTGAAGAGGCAAGCCTACAATCATCACAATTTTCAGATGTTTCAATTAAGGAAATGCATACCATCGATAGTATCGGTGAGGCAAAAATAACAACGCCAAGTGATATTGCAAAAGATTTAATGATAACAGTGGGAACTGTAACTGTATCTTTAAATCGATTGGAAAAAAAGGGATATGTCGAACGTTATCGCAGTCAAAGTGACAGACGTGTAGTTAACGTATCTTTGACAAGCCGAGGAAGATTACTTTACCGTTTGCACCGAAAGTTCCACAGGGAGATGGTAAAACGTTTGGTCGCTGGATTGTCAGATGATTCTGTAAAAATCCTCCAAACTGGTTTAGAAAATCTCAATACGTTTTTAGAGGAGATAAAATGACCTTTGCAAAAATAATAGGTGCAGCCCATTACGCACCAGATCAGGTTGTTAGTAACGATGACCTAGGGAAAATCATGGAGACATCTGATGAATGGATTGCAAGTAGAACCGGAATCAGAAAACGCCATATTTCAAAGGATGAAAATACCTCTGATTTGGCAGCGGAAGTTGCTAGAAGGTTGTTAGAAAAGTCTTTGCTTGAAGCCGAAGATCTTGATTTCATCATTGTTGCAACTATCTCACCAGACGGTAACATGCCGAGCACAGCTTCACTTGTTCAAGCAAAAGTTGGAGCAGTGAATGCCTTTGCTTTTGATCTTACAGCGGCTTGTAGCGGTTTTGTTTATGCACTAGCCCTTGCTGATAAGTTAATAGCAAGTGGAAGCTACCAAAAAGGAATTGTTATTGGGGCAGAAGTCCTTTCAAAGGTTGTTGACTGGTCAGACAGGACAACAAGTGTTCTCTTTGGTGATGGAGCTGGCGGAGTTTTACTTGAGGCAGGTTCTACTGAACCTCTAATCATGGCTGAGTCCTTGAAATCTGATGGGGACCGGGCGATGAGCCTTACCAGTAATTTAACTGGTCCTAGGTCACCTTTTTCATCTGAAAATGACGCAGATGATTTATTTTTAAGAATGGATGGTCGAGCTATCTTTGACTTTGCAGTTAGAGATGTGCCAAAAAATATAGATGCAAGCTTACAAAAAGCTAACCTTTCAGGTGATGATATTGATTATTTCCTGATGCATCAAGCTAACTCAAGGATTTTAGATAAACTTGCCCGTAAGGTAAAAGTTGACCGTCAAAAATTCCTACAGAACATGCAGGATTATGGTAATACAAGTGCAGCCAGCATCCCCATCTTACTGTCAGAATCAATTGAAAATGGTACCATTAAATTAGATGGTAGCCAAAAGATTGTTATGACTGGTTTTGGTGGAGGCTTGACATGGGGAACACTTGTTGTTAAAATTTAGGCTATATTATTTAAAATATATTGAAAATGTATTTATTGTTTGCAGTTAAATTCATATTTTAAAAATATATACATAAAAAGAAAATGGAGAATTAATCATGGCAGTATTTGAAAAAGTTCAAGAAATTATCGTTGAAGAATTAGGGAAAGACGCAAGCGAAATCACATTAGAAACAACATTTGATTCACTTGACGCTGACTCACTTGATATCTTCCAAATTATTAACGAAATTGAAGATGAATACGATATCGCTATTGAAACTGAAGATGGTTTAAATACAGTTGGTGATTTAGTAGCATTCGTAGACGAAAAAATTGCTGAATAATATAAAATTCTGAGAGCGTGCGAACGTTCTCAAAATTTTTATACCTATAGTTTGATAATCAAACTATTTAATTAAAGATAATAAAAATAAAAAAATATAATATATTATGGAAACTAAAATTACTGAATTATTAAACATTGAATATCCAATCTTCCAGGGCGGAATGGCCTGGGTTGCTGATGGAGATTTAGCTGGTGCCGTATCTAAGGCAGGGGGCTTTGGAATTATCGGTGGTGGTAATGCACCTAAAGATATCATCAAGGGACATATCAGACGTATTCGTGAGATTACAGATAAGCCTTTTGGTGTTAATATCATGCTCCACTCACCATTTGTTGATGAAATTGTGGACCTTGTGATTGAAGAGGGTGTGAAGGTTGTAACGACTGGAGCTGGTTCACCTAAGAAATACATGGAACGCTTTAAAGAAGCTGGAATGATTGTTATTCCAGTAGTTGCAAGTGTTGCCCAGGCAAAATCAATGGCAAGAATTGGTGTTGACGCCATTGTTGCTGAAGGTATGGAAGCTGGTGGTCACATCGGTCAATTAACAACCATGACCCTGGTTCGTCAGGTAACCGACGCAGTTGATTTACCTGTTATTGCAGCAGGTGGGATTGCTGACGGTAAAGGAATGGCAGCAGCCTTCATGTTAGGAGCTGAAGCTGTTCAACTTGGAACTCGTTTCATCGTTGCCAAGGAGTCAAATGCCCACCAAAACTATAAAGATAAGGTTTTGAAGGCCAAAGACATTTCGACTGTTATTTCAGCAAGTCATTTTGGTCATGCTGTGCGTGCCATCAAAAACCAATTAACTAAAGACTTTGAGGCAGCTGAACTTGCAGCCTTCAAACAAGAAAATCCAGACTTATCAGTATTTGAAGAAATGGGAGCTGGGAAACTTCCAGCATCTGTAATTCACGGAGATGTTGATAATGGTTCAGTTATGGCTGGACAAATAGCTGGTCTTGTTCGTAAGGAAGAAACTGTTGAGGAAATCATTTTAGATTTATATCAAGGTTTCCAAGCTGAAATAAAAGCAGCTGCTAAGTGGATTGACTAAGTCAACAAGTAAAGTAACAAAATTAAGGTCATTTCAAAGGCAAGTCTTTTAAATGACCCTATTGATATTGAGGAAAAGATAAAAGATGAAAAAAACTGGACTTTTATTTGCAGGTCAAGGAGCTCAAAAAGTGGGAATGGCTCGTGATCTCTATGATAATTTTGAAATTGTAAGAGATACCTATGCTGAGGCTTCTGATATTCTTGGCTATGATTTAAGAGACTTGATTGATGAAGATCCTGAAAAATTAGGAGATACAACCTACACGCAGCCTGCAATTCTTACGACTTCAGTTGCAATTTTGCGCTTGCTTAAGGAAAAAGGACTTGATTATCAAATGGTAGCTGGTCTTTCCCTAGGTGAGTATTCTGCTTTGGTTGCAAGTGGTGCCTTAGATTTTAAGAGTGCCTTAGAGCTTGTTGCCAAAAGAGGCCGATTTATGACTGAAGCAGCTCCAGCTGGTTCTGGTAAAATGGTTGCCATTATGAATACAGATCCTGAGTTGATTGAAGAAATCTGCTTGAAGGCTTCTGAGCAAGGAATTGTAAGTCCTGCAAACTATAATACGAGAGCACAGATTGTAATCGGCGGGGAAGTTCAAGCAGTTGATGTGGCTGTAGATCTTCTTTCAGCTGAAGGTGTTAAGCGAATGATTCCTTTAAAGGTTTCAGGTCCCTTCCACACAGCAATCCTAAAACCTGCCTCTGAAAAATTAGGTCAGGTTCTTGAAACAGTTGAGTTTAATCAATTTGATTTACCTTTAATATCAAACACTACTGCCCAGACCATGGCTTTTGATGATATTAAAAACCTTTTAACTCGTCAGGTTATGGAACCAGTTAAATTTTACGAATCAGTAGAAGAAATGATTGATCTTGGAGTTAATCACTTCCTAGAAATTGGTCCAGGAAAGGTATTATCAGGTTTCCTTAAAAAGATTGACAAGACAGTTGAAGTTGATCAAGTTGAGGATTTAGCAAGCTTACAAGCATTTTTGGAGAAATAAAAAGTGGAAATTTTAAATAAAAACGTCTTTATCACTGGTTCAAGTCGTGGGATTGGTTTAGCCATTGCCCATCAATTCGCAAAAGCTGGTGCCAACGTTGTTTTAAACGGGCGCTCTCAAATTTCTGAGGAGCTTTTGAATGAATTTAACGACTATGAAGGTCGTGCTGTAGCTATCTCTGGGGATGTTAGTGATGCAGCTGATGCCAAAAGAATGGTTGAAGAAGCAATTGAAGTCCTAGGAAGTGTTGATATTCTAATCAACAATGCAGGAATCACTAATGATAAACTTATGCTTAAGATGACCCTGGATGATTTTGAGCAAGTTTTAAACATCAACCTGTCAGGTGCCTTCAACATGACTCAAGCAGTTTTAAAACCAATGACCAAGGCTCGTCAAGGTGCCATTATTAACATGACTTCTGTCGTGGGTCTAATGGGAAATATTGGTCAGGCCAACTATGCTGCTTCTAAGGCAGGTCTTATCGGACTTACAAAATCAGTGGCTCGTGAGGTTGCTGGGCGAAATATCAGAGTAAATGCTATTGCTCCTGGATTTATTGAAAGTGATATGACCGACGTTTTATCTGACAAGGTTAAGGATAGCATGAAGGCTCAAATTCCAATGAAACGTTTTGGAAATCCTTCTGAAGTTGCAGAAGTTTCCTTATTCTTAGCAGGTCAAGAATATCTTACAGGTCAAACCATCGCAATCGATGGTGGTTTAACCATGCAGTAGAAAATAAGTAGGAGACCCTTATCTTCTATTATATTAATAGAGTCTATCAGTATAAATAGAAGAGTTTAAACAAACGGTCCTGAAATAGTTTATTAATTGAGGAGTATGAACATGACAAATCGCGTAGTTATTACCGGTTATGGTATAACGTCACCTATAGGTAATAGCCCGGAAGAATTTTGGGAAAACCTTTCTGCTGGTAACAGTGGAATTGATGTAATTAAAAAATTTGATGCTAGTGCTACTGGTATCACAGTTGCAGGTGAAATCAATGATTTTCCCTTTGATAAATATTTTGTCCATAAGGATAAAAAAAGGATGGATACTTACAGCCTTTATGCAGTTTATGCAGCTCTTGAAGCTTTAAATATGGCAGGTATTGATCCAGATGACAACGACCTTAACCATGACCGTTTCGGTGCCATTATTGGTTCAGGGATTGGAGGATTACCGGTTATTGAAGAACAGGGTGCAAGACTTGCAACTCGTGGTCCAAAAAGGGTTGCCCCTCTTTTCGTTCCTCTATCAATTGCTAACATGGCTACAGGTAATGTTGCCATCCGTGTTAAAGCTAACGGGGTGAGCCGCGCTGAAGTTACTGCCTGTGCTGCTGGTACCAATGCCATTGGATCAGCCTTCCATGAAATCAAAAATGGATATGCAGATATCATGTTAGCAGGTGGAACAGAAGCTGCCATTTGTGAATTCGGAGTGGCGGGATTTGCCAATCTAACAGCCCTAACAAGTGAAACAGATCCTAAGAGAGCATCAATTCCTTTTGATAAGGATAGGTCTGGTTTTGTTCTAGGAGAAGGAGCTGGTGTCCTTGTTCTTGAAAGCCTTGAACATGCTAAAAACCGCGGTGCAAATATTCTTGCAGAGATTGTAGGTTACGGATCAACTAATGATGCCTACCATATGACAACACCATTAACTGATGGTTCAGGAGCTGCTAAGGCTATGAAACTTGCCCTTGATGAAGGTGGAATTGAACCTTCTGAAGTTGGTTACATCAATGCTCATGGTACTTCTACTCAAGCTAATGAGCGCGGGGAAGCCCTTGCTATTCATACTGTCTTTGGTGATGATGAAAATGTTTTAGTATCTTCTACTAAAGCTTTAACAGGTCATGCCCTTGGGGGAGCTGGTGGGATTGAAGCTGTTGCAACCCTACAGGCAATCTTAAACCAATATGCTCCGGTTAATGCTGGAACAAAAGAACTAGATGAAAATACATCAATGGTTAATGTTGTTCTTGGTCAAGGCCGAGATCACGATATCAAGTATGCCATCTCAAACTCATTAGGATTCGGTGGACACAATGCCGTAATCGCTCTTAAGAAATGGGAGGGAGAATAATAATGCCTATGCATATAAATGAGGTTAAGGATCTACTTAACCAGTTTGACAAATCTTCCCTTCGTGAATTTTCTTATTCAACTAATGAATTCAATCTTGCCTTTTCTAAAAATTCAGGGCAGCTTAACCCATCAAATCCTTCAACTGCAGTAAGTGAAAGAGAAATTGTTGAGGTTCCTCTAGCTCCTGCTAGCTCAGTTAGTCCTGTAGCCAGCGAAACTCCTGCAAGCCCAGAGCTTGTAGTGGTTGAAGAAGCTGCTGAAGGAGAAGCTGTTAAAAGTCCCCTTGTTGGTGTTGCCTACCTAAAACCAGCACCAGATAAGGATGATTTTGTTTCAGTTGGCGATAAGGTTAAAAAAGGACAAACTCTTTTAATTATTGAAGCTATGAAGGTTATGAATGAAATTCCAGCTCCGTGTGATGGTATTGTAACTGAAATTCTTGTAGCATCAGAGGAGATGGTTGAGTTTGGAGAGGACTTGGTGAGAATCAAATGATTGATATAAATAAAATCAAAGAATCCCTTCCTCACCGCTATCCCATGCTTCTAGTTGACCGTGTCCTTGAGGTCAGTGAAGATGAGATTACAGCCTTAAAAAATGTTACTATTAATGAACCTTTCTTTAATGGACATTTTCCTGAATATCCAGTTATGCCAGGTGTTTTAATCATGGAAGCTCTCGCTCAAGCAGCTGGTGTTCTTGAATTATCAAAGGACGAAAACAAGGGGAAATTAGTTTTTTATGCTGGAATGGACAATGTTAAGTTTAAAAAGCAAGTTGTTCCTGGCGATCAACTAATCCTCAAGGCTAAATTCATTAAACGCCGTGGTCCGATTGCCGTTGTTGAAGCTCAAGCTTCAGTTGATGGTAAATTAGCCGCAAAGGGTACTTTAACCTTTGCAATTGGTGAATAGGTTGGTGAATCATGTTTAAGAAAATATTAATTGCAAATCGAGGGGAGATTGCAGTAAGGATTATCCGTGCTGCACGCGAACTTGGAATTCAAACAGTTGCCGTCTACTCGGAAGCAGACCGCTATGCCCTTCATACTTTATTAGCTGATGAAGCAGTTTGTATAGGTCCAGCTAAGGCAAGCGAATCTTACCTAAACATGCACCAAATAATTTCAGCTGCAGTTACTTTAAAAGCTGAAGCTATCCACCCAGGTTTTGGATTTTTAAGTGAGAATTCAAAATTTGCTAACCTCTGTGAAGAAGTGGGAATCAAATTTATTGGACCATCAGCCAAAATTATGGACATGATGGGAGATAAGATTAATGCCCGTAAACAGATGATTGCGGCCAAAGTCCCTGTTATTCCAGGTTCTGATGGGGAGGTTTACTCAGCCCAAGAGGCCCTTGAAATTGCTGAGAAAATTGGCTATCCAGTTATGCTTAAAGCTTCTGCTGGTGGTGGTGGAAAGGGAATTAGGAAGGTAAATTCTAAGGAAGAACTCGTTCCTAATTTTGCTTCTGCCCAAGCTGAAGCTCAGGCAGCCTTTGGTAACGGAGCCATGTACTTAGAACGTGTTATCTATCCAGCTAGGCATATTGAGGTGCAGATTCTAGCAGATGAATTTGGTCAAGTTATCCATCTGGGTGAGCGTGATTGCTCCCTCCAGCGTAACAACCAAAAGGTTCTAGAAGAAGCCCCTTCAGTTGCAATTGGACACAGCTTAAGAAATAAAATAGGTCAAGCGGCAGTAGCTGCTGCCTCATATGTTGGTTATGAAAATGCTGGAACCATTGAATTTTTACTGGATGAAGAATCTGGTGACTTCTATTTCATGGAAATGAATACAAGAATTCAGGTGGAGCATCCCGTAACAGAATTTATAACTGGAGTTGATATTGTTAAGTCTCAAATCAAAATTGCTGCTGGTGAAAGCCTTGACATTCAGCAAGAAGATATTGAGTTCACAGGTCACGCTATTGAATGCCGTATAAATGCTGAAAACCCTAAATTCAACTTTGCCCCAAGTCCTGGTAATATAAGTGGTTTGTACCTTCCGTCAGGTGGTGTTGGCTTGCGTGTTGATTCTGCCATGTATCAGGGTTATACTATTCCTCCTTACTATGACAGTATGATTGCTAAAATAATCGTCCACGGGGAAAATCGTTTTGAGGCATTAATGAAAATGCAAAGGGCTCTTTTTGAGCTTGAAGTTGAAGGTGTTCAAACTAATGCAGACTTCCAACTAGACTTGATCTCAAATGATCAAATTATCGCAGGAGATTATGATACTTCCTTTCTTGGAGAAGTTTTCTTATCTGACTATTTAGAGGGAGAGATTTAAGAAACCATGGCTTTATTTAGCAAAAAAAATAAGTATATTCGGATAAATCCTAACCGTTCAACAATAGATGAAAAGGTAAGTAAGCCTGAAATTCCTGACGAACTTTTTGCCAAATGTCCTGTTTGTAAACATACCATCTACACTAAGGATTTAGGTAAGGAAAAGGTTTGTCCCTTCTGTGGTTATAATTTTAGGATTTCTGCTAAAGAGCGTCTTAAGCTTATCGTTGATAAGGGATCTTTTGAAGAGCTATTTACAGGAATTGAAACAACTGACCCCCTTGATTTTCCAGGTTATCCTGAAAAACTTGCTTTCACTAAAGAAAAGACAGGTCTTGATGAAGCTGTTCTAACTGGCCTTGCAAAAATTAAGGGACAAAAGACAGCCTTAGCCATCATGGACCCAAATTTTATTATGGCCTCAATGGGAATGGTTGTTGGTGAGAAGATCACTAGGCTTTTTGAGCATGCCCAAGCTGAAGGTCTACCAGTTGTCATCTTTACAGCATCAGGTGGTGCCCGGATGCAGGAAGGTATTATGAGCCTTATGCAAATGGCTAAAATATCTGCTGCGGTTAAAAGACATTCAAATGCAGGTCTACTTTATTTAACCGTTTTAACCGACCCAACAACTGGGGGAGTTACAGCATCTTTTGCCATGCTTGGAGACATAATCTTAGCTGAACCGCAAAGTCTTGTTGGTTTTGCAGGTCGTAGGGTTATTGAGCAGACTGTACGTGAAAATTTACCTGAAGATTTCCAGAAGGCTGAATTTTTACAGGAAAAAGGTTTTGTTGATAAGATTGTTAGAAGGAAAGATCTAGCTAGTACTATCGGAAAAATCTTACACCTACATTCCTAAACTTAGAGGAGAGAAAAATGCCCGAAAATGCTAATAAAATTGTTCAGCTGGCAAGAAGTCAAGATAGACTGACCATGCTTGACTATGCTGAACAGCTTTTTGATGATTTTATAGAATTCCACGGGGACCGTAATTTTAGGGATGATGGTGCCATTGTCGGTGGGATTGCAAGCCTTTCTGGTCGTCCAGTAACAATTATTGGAATCCAAAAGGGAAAGAGCCTGCAGGATAATTTAAAATGTAACTTTGGCCAACCTCACCCAGAAGGTTACCGTAAGGCCCTACGCTTAATGAAGCAGGCTGAAAAATTCAACCGTCCTGTCATTACCTTTATTAATACGGCAGGAGCCTTCCCTGGGCTTGGTGCCGAAGAGCGTGGTCAAGGTGAGGCCATTGCAAGAAACCTTTTAGAAATGAGTGATCTAAAGGTTCCAGTTATTGCTATAATAACTGGTGAAGGAGGATCTGGTGGAGCCCTAGCCCTTGCTGTAGCAGATAGGGTCTGGATGCTTGAAAATGCTGTATATAGCATTCTCTCACCAGAAGGATTTGCGACCATCCTTTGGAAGGACGTAAGCCGTGCCCCTGAAGCTGCCAAACTACTTAAGATAACTTCTAGTGACCTTTTGGCTAACGGAGTAGTGGACAAGATTATTCCAGAAGAAAGAACAATCTATACTCTTAAAGAGGCATTGACTTCTGAACTTGAGCTACTTTCTGCCCTAAGTCCTGAAGAACTTGTTGAAAAACGTTATCAAAGATTTAGAAAATACTAAAAGAAGATAGATGGATCTTATCCATCTATTTTTTTGTTTGAGCCTGAGCTTTTACCTGACAATCCCTGTGAAATCCTGTAAGATTTTACTTGAAGTGATTACTTAACAGGAGGGAAAAGATGCCGATTACAGTAAATATTTACTATAAGGGAGAAAATGGATCCCCTAAAAAATTTGCCCAGGAAATGCTTGATAAGGGACTGGTTGATTTAATTAGAAGTAAGGAGGGGAATTTGCGATATGAATATTTTCTTCCCCTTGAAGGAGAAGACAGCATTCTTTTGATTGATCAATGGAAAAATCAGGAGGATCTTGATCTTCATCATGCTAGTCCAGTAATGAATCAAATAATTGCTTTAAGGGACAAGTACGGGCTTCAAATGGAGGTTGAACGGTATGTGGATGATGAAAACGGGATTCCAGAAAAAGATGAAAAATTCATTCGAAAATAAGCAGGTAAGCAAGACCATTTTTTTGAAAATTTCATTTTATCAAAAGTGTCTTACATGTGACTTGCATTCACAATCTTTTGACCACTTCCTTTAAATATGATAAAATGTTAAGGTATGGTTAAGAGTACTTTTCTGTATAAAATTTAAACAATGAGGTGTAACAAGATGGTAAGTGTTATTGCTACTATCCTTTGCGCTGTAATTGGTTTGATTGCAGGTTTTATCTTGCGCAACATTCGTCTGAATAAAGATCAGCTAGATGCTGAAACATTGATAGAGAGTGCTGAGAGTAAAGCTAATGATTTAATCCTCGCTGCTAAGCGTGATGCTGAAAATATGAAAAATGAAGCCCGCTTAGTAATTACTGAAGAGGGTCAGAATTATCGCTTAAGAATTGAAAAAGAATTTGAAGAAAATCGACAAGAACTTAAAAAACAAGAGAATCGTCTAAAACAGCGGGAAGAGCTATTGGACCGCAAGGATGATGCCTTGACTCAAAAGGAATTGAACCTTGATTCAAAAGAAGACAATCTTGAGCAAAAA
Organism: Streptococcaceae bacterium ESL0687; assembly: GCA_029392475.1. Classification (NCBI taxonomy): domain Bacteria; kingdom Bacillati; phylum Bacillota; class Bacilli; order Lactobacillales; family Streptococcaceae; species Streptococcaceae bacterium ESL0687. The sequence continues at coordinate 850,746 of CP113940.1, read as the reverse complement.
ACGCAACAAATTAAACAGCGTGAAAGAGAAGTAGAGAAGTTAGATGCAGTTAAACAGGAGACCTTAGAGCAGGTTGCTAAGCTTTCTACAGTGGAAGCTAGGGATATCGTTCTTAAGGAAACTGAGGACTCACTAACAAGAGATCTAGCTCAGATGGTTCGAGCTAGTGAAGAGAAGGCTACTGTTGAAGCTGATAAGCGTGCTAAAGATATCCTTGCCCTTGCCATGCAAAGGGTTAGTGGAGATTTTGTAAGTGAGCAGACTGTCTCAGTTGTCAGCCTTCCAAATGATGAGATGAAGGGTAGGATTATTGGACGTGAAGGTCGTAATATCCGTACCTTTGAATCTCTAACAGGGATTGATGTCATTATTGACGATACACCTGAAGCGGTTGTCCTATCAGGATTTGATCCGATTAGACGGGAAATCGCCCGTCTAACCTTGGAACAACTTGTCCAGGACGGCCGTATTCATCCGGCTCGAATTGAAGAGTTGGTTGAAAAAAACCGTAAGGAAATCGACAAAAAAATCGTCGAATACGGTGAGCAGGCAGCCTTTGAGGTGGGTGCTCATACCCTCCATCCAGATATTATTAAAATTATGGGTCGCCTTCACTTTAGAACAAGTTATGGACAAAATGTTCTTAACCACTCAATTGAAGTAGCAAATCTTGCAGGAGCTCTTGCAGGAGAGATGGGTGAAAATGTAGCCCTGGCTAAGCGTGCTGGTTTCCTTCATGACATTGGGAAAGCCCTTGATCATGAGATAGAAGGAAGTCACGTTGAAATTGGAGTGGAACTTGCTAAGAAGTATAGGGAAAATCCAATTGTTATTAATACCATTGCTAGCCACCACGGTGATACGGAGCCAACAAGTGTGATTGCCCTATTGGTAGCAGCAGCAGATGCCCTAAGTGCAGCTCGTCCAGGAGCCCGTCGTGAGTCAATTGAAAACTATATCAAGAGACTTCAAAAACTCGAAGAGATTTCAAATAACTTTGACGGAGTTGATTCAAGTTTTGCTATTCAGGCAGGACGAGAAATTCGTGTACTAGTTAATCCAGGTAAAATCAATGATGACCAAGCAGTTATTTTATCACATAAGATTAAGCAAAAAATTGAAGAAGATATGGATTATCCTGGAAATATTAAGGTCACAGTTATTCGGGAAACAAGAGCCATCGACTATGCAAAATAGAAGCTAATATAGCTTCTTTTTTTCTTGCAAACTTATTATTATAATTTTTTAAAGGTCTGGTTTATAATAGGTGAGGAGGATGCAATCTATGACTGATAGAATAAAACTTTTTCAACATAACACCTTAAGTGCTTTAATGTCAGGGCTTTATGCTGGAAATCTAACAATTGGTGAGTTACTAACTCACGGTGATTTTGGAATTGGAACAATTGATTCAATTGACGGGGAGCTAATCATTCTTGATGGTCGTGCCTTTCAGGCTAAGGGTGATAAAACAATTACTGAGCTTTCAGATGATTCTTTAGTTCCTTATGCCGCAGTAATTTTTCATACCCCTGAAGTTATCGGTATTGAAAGAAGCGAGATAAATAGCACTGATTTGGCCAAGAAGATGGAAAGTTATTTTGAAGGTTTTAATCTCTTTAGGTCAATCAAGGTTGAAGGACTTTTCAAGGAGATGAAGGTTAGGATGATAACTCGCTCCGAAAGTGGTAAGCGTTTTGCCAGTGTTGCAAAAAATCAACCAGAATACATTGAAGAGAATGTGAGAGGGACAATTGTAGGGATTTGGACCCCTGAAATGTTCCACGGTGTAAGTCTTGCTGGCTATCACCTTCATTTTATCTCTGATGACTATAGCTTTGGTGGTCATGTTATGAGTTATGTCTTAGAGGAAGGACGCTTTGAACTAGGCCCTGTCCATGTTCTGGAACAAAATTTCCCGACTAACGACAAGAACTTTCTTTTAGCTGATTTGGATGTTGAAAGACTTAAAGAAGATATTGATATGAGTGAATAAAAAAGAAGGCTTGGACTAATTGTCTGAGCCTTCTTTTTCTTCTATCAGATTAATTTTAATGTATTGTTCTAAAAGCAGGTTTTGGGCCTTTAAATTTTGTTCGTATTTAACAAAGGCTACAGTTCTAAGATATAGACCTGATGCTGCTAGATCTTGGATTCCAAGATAAATGGGCTTTTCAAGGAAGATATCCTTATTGCTTTCATAAATCTGTTCATTAATTGCAAGAACTTGTTTCCTAATATAGTCAGGATTATTGATATTAGGAGTTGGTAGGTCAACGAAGACCTTATATTCTTGCTTGGAAAAGTTCCTGATACTTTGAATGTTATGGTTGGGAACGTAGATTTTTGCTCCGTTGCAGTCAACGATGGTCAGACTTCTAATACCGACAGATTCTACATAACCAAGTGCAGGTGGCATGTTAACGATAGAAATATAGTCCCCTACATTGGCCTGGTTTTCAAAGATGATAAAGAATCCTGTAATGATATCTGATAGTAGGTCATGGCCGATTAGGGAGAGGACAACCCCGAAAAATCCAGCTCCAGCTAGAAGTTTACTGGTTGGAATCCCTACAATATCAAGGATAGTGTAAACATATAAAAAGAGGGTTACATATTGAAGGGCACTTAAGGAAATCCTAGAAAAGGTCATGGTCCAAGCTGTATCTGACCAGGATTTTTTGGCATAATTTTTAAAAAATTGACTGATTATTTTGCGGCAAAGTTTATAGAGGATGTAAAATAAAATTGTTGTAACTACCAGATGAAAAATTTTTAAACCTAAAAATTCAATTAATTTCTTCCAATCGGTATGTTTGAATAAGTCCATGGCTTCTCCTAAATATTCTGAATTTTTGCATAAATTCTTGTAATTTTCAAAAAAATATTTTAAAATTATCAAAACGATTATATCAAAAAAGTAGGAGGATATGAAATGCCAGTAAATATTGATTGGGATAACCTAGGGTTTGAGTATAGGGAGCTACCTTTTCGCTACATTTCAAGATTTAAAGACGGAGCCTGGGATGAGGGTCATTTAACAGAGGATGCCGTTTTACATATAGATGAGTCAAGTACTGCCATTCATTACGGACAGCAGGGATTTGAGGGATTAAAGGCTTACCGAACAAAGGACGGCTCAATCAATCTTTTTAGACCGGATAAAAATGCTGAAAGACTTCAGCAAACGGCAAGACGTCTTATGATGGCAGAAGTGCCAACTGAAAAATTTATTGACGCTGTCATGCAGGTTGTAAGAGCTAATGAAGATTTTGTTCCTCCTTATGGAAGCGGGGCAACCCTCTACCTTCGTCCCCTTCTAATTGGGGTGGGAAATGCTATTGGGATTCATCCAGCGCCAGAATACATTTTTACAGTCTTTGCCATGCCTGTTGGGAACTATTTTAAGGGCGGACTTGCTCCAACCAACTTCTTGGTTTCCTATGACTATGATAGGGCAGCTCCTCACGGGACTGGGTCAGCCAAGGTTGGTGGAAACTATGCCGCAAGTTTAGTGCCAGGTGCAGTTGCAAAGGATATGGGCTTTAGTGATGTAATTTACCTAGATCCTGCAACCCATACTAAAATTGAAGAAGTAGGAAGTGCCAACTTCTTTGGAATTACTAAAAATGATGAATTTGTAACACCACTTAGTCCGTCAATCCTACCAAGTATTACTAAATATTCCCTCCTTTACCTGGCAGAAAATCGCCTAGGTCTTAAGGCAATTGAAGGTGATGTTTTTGTGGATAAGTTGGATGATTTTAAGGAAGCCGGTGCCTGCGGAACAGCTGCTATTATTTCTCCAATTGGAGGTATTCAAAACGGGGACGACTTCCATGTCTTTTACAGCACAGAAGAAGTTGGGCCAGTAACTAAAAAACTTTATGAGGAACTTACTGGTATCCAGTTTGGCGATGTAGAAGCGCCAGAAGGTTGGATTTACAAGGTCTAATAAGGATTTGGGAATGGATATTTGAGTCCATTCCCTTTATTTTCCAAGCTTGAAAATTTATCAAATTTCCTGTAGAATTAACCCATGAGAAAAAAGAAAGATATAGAAATCCAAATAGTTGATACAACTGATGGTGTTGACCTAATCATAGGTAAAAAACTTGTAGCACAAATCATTGAAAATGATGGTAAATTTGTTTTAAGGGAAAACGGCAAAGAGATTGCCCAATATAAAAATTATTCAACAGCCCTTGAAGAGGCTATTAGAAGTTACAATTTAGCCCTATAAATTAAATTGTAAAAAAGTTAATTTAAGTATTGAAAAATCAATAAATTTTTGATAGAATTATTTTTGTTGATTTTGATATACTTTTAACATGGAAGGGTAGCGAAGTGGCTAAACGCGGCGGACTGTAAATCCGCTCCTTCGGGTTCGGGGGTTCGAATCCCTCCCCTTCCATTTAGTTTTTAAACTAATACCTTTGGGGTATAGCCAAGCGGTAAGGCAAGGGACTTTGACTCCCTCATGCGTTGGTTCGAATCCAGCTACCCCAGTAATATATTGAAAAAAGGGTGGATAATAACCGCCCTTTACTTGTATCTAGAAGTTCTAGGAGTAGGATATGGTAAAGAGAGATTTATATACTAAACTAATAATTGCGAGCGTTATTATTGTTTTTTTAGCAGTCTTACGTATATTTATTATTGAGCCTATTAGGATCCATAATGATAACATGGCTCCGGTTTTAGTAAAATCAGACCAGGTTATTGCCTTAAAAGAATCCAAGCTTGAAAATCTTGACCTGGTTGCTTACAGGCATGACGGTAAAAAATATATCGGAAGAATTATCGCCATTCCAAATCAAGAAGCAGTTATGCTTGATGATCTTCTCTATATTGATGGCCGGGTTATCAAGGAGCCTTATATTAAGGATAACGAAACAGCCTATCTACTTGAAAATCCAGGTGAAGAGTATAATACAGACTTCACAGTAGCAAGTATTTCAGGCAAGGATATAGCTAAATTGCCTGAGGATACCTACTTAATTTTAAATGACAACCGTAAGGTTGAAGACGACAGCAGGAAATTTGGTCTAATCAATAAATCAGATATTTACGGTCGAATCAGCTTTAGGTACTATCCATTTAAGGATTTTGGTTTTGTTCAAAATGATGAAGCAAAATTTGAAAATGGTTTTAAGGTTGATACAGGATTAGACAATTCTCAATCAAGCAATTAGAAAAAAGACAGGATATGTATCTATCCTGTCTTTTTTAATAAATATTTTTATTTTTTTGAAAAAATGTTAGAATATTGTAAAAATATGGAGGATAGATTGATGAAAAAACCATTTGTGGCTAGTGAAAAATTACAGGAAATTACCGAAAAATATCCAACCCCCTTCCATCTTTATGATGAAGCTGGAATTAGAAAGAAGGCGCGTGACCTTCAAGCAGCATTTTCATGGAACAAGGGTTTTAAGGAATACTTTGCGGTTAAGGCAACCCCAACTCCTGCCATTTTAAAGATCTTACAGGAAGAAGGCTGTGGTGTTGACTGTGCCAGTTATGTGGAGCTCCTTATGAGTCACAAACTTGGTTTTAAGGGTCATGATATTATGTTCTCATCAAATAATACTCCAGCTAGTGAATTTTCTTATGCAGAAGAGATTGGAGCGATTATTAATCTTGATGCCTATGAGCATATTGAAATGCTTAAGGAAACGATTGCTATTCCTAAAACAATTAGTTGCCGTTATAATCCTGGAGGTGTATTTGCCCTTGGAACCGACATTATGGATAGCCCAGAGGAATCAAAATTTGGGATGACAAAGGATCAATTGGTCCAGGCCTTCAAAGAATTAAAGGAACTGGGAGTTGAAAAATTTGGGATTCATTCCTTTTTGGCAAGTAATACAGTAACCAATGACTATTACCCAGCCCTTGCTGAGGAATTATTTGAACTTGCCGTTTATGTGGTTGAAAAAACTGGCGTGGATCTTGATTTTATCAATCTATCAGGAGGTATTGGGGTCAATTATCTACCTGAACAGGAAGAAAATGACATCTTTAAAATTGGTGAAGGGGTAAGAAAGGCTTATGAAAAAGTTTTACTTCCAGTAGGACTTTCTTCAGTCAAAATTTTTACTGAACTAGGCCGCTTCATGCTAGCTCCACATGGTCATTTGATAACCAAGGTCCTTCATAAGAAAAAAACATACAGGGATTATGTGGGAGTTGATGCAAGTGCCGTTAACCTGATGCGCCCAGCCTTTTACGGGGCCTATCATCATATAAGTGTTAGTGGCAAGGAAGATGCATCTGCTCTCGAAAAAGTTGATGTTGTAGGTTCTTTATGTGAGAATAATGATAAGTTTGCGGTGGAAAGAATGCTTCCTCCGGTTGAAGTGGGAGATACTCTAGTCATTCATGATACAGGAGCGCACGGTTTTTCAATGGGTTACCAGTACAATGCAAAACTTAGGAGTGCAGAGATTCTGCTTAAAGAAGACGGAAGTACTACTATGATTAGACGGGCTGAAACCCCTGAAGATTACTTTGCTACCTTGTATGGCTTTGATTTTGATCAGGAGTAGTCTACTATACACAGGGAATACAAGGACGTAGGTAGAACACAAGTCGGAAGCTATCCTGTAAATATGTTTTATTGAATTTCAGCCTTATTTTTGGTATACTTTGTAAGTGAATTCTATAAGTGAATTAGGATAAGGAGAAAAAAGAAAATGAATATTGGAATTGCTATTTTGCTAATTCTTATTGCTGCAGTTGCAGGCTTTGCGGGTGGAATCTTCCTAAGTCGTTCTCAAGTTAAGAAAATGATGATGGATAATCCTCCCCTTAATGAAGATGCAGTTCGTATGATGATGAGTTCAATGGGTCGTAAACCAAGTGAAACTCAAGTTCAGCAAGTTTTCCGTCAGATTAAAAATTCTGCCAAACAAGAGGCAAATAAAAAGAAATAAGGGCTAGAGCACGATGCTCTACCCCTTTATTTTTTGAGGATTTAGGTGATGTTATGGATAATAGACCAATAGGATTTTTAGACTCAGGAGTTGGTGGTTTAACTGTTGTTAAGGAGTTAATGAGACAGCTGCCCCAGGAAGAAGTTATTTATATAGGTGATTCTAGGCGGGCTCCTTATGGGCCAAGACCTGCGGAGCAGATTATTTCTTATACCTGGCAACTGGTCAACTTTTTAGTGGGCAAGGATGTCAAGATGATTGTTATTGCTTGTAACACAGCAACAGCTCTTGCCTTAGATCAGATTAGGCAGCAAATTGATATTCCAATTATCGGTGTTATCCTTCCAGGGAGTAGGGCTGCCATTAAGACAAGTAAAAGTGGTCAGGTCGGGATTATTGGAACAGAGATGACCATAAAAAGCGAATCCTATAAGAAAATTATTGAAAAAAAGGCACCTAAGATAGAGGTACATAGCTTAGCCTGTCCTAAATTTGCCCCCCTGGTTGAAAGTAATGAAATAAATTCTTCCATAACCAAAAAAGTTGTTTATGAGAGTTTACAGCCCCTGGTTGGTAAGGTGGATACCTTGGTCCTAGCCTGTACCCATTATCCCCTCCTAAGGCCCATTATTCAAAATGTTATGGGACCTCAAGTTAAGCTGATAGATAGTGGAGCAGAGGCTGTGAGTGATATTTCCATGCTGCTGGATTATTTTTTAATCAACGGGGAAAGTAAGCGGCAAATTAATCACAAATTTTACACAACAGCAGGTGTTGAAAGCTTTAAGGAAATAGCAAACGCCTGGTTAGACAAAGATATAGAAGTGGAGCATGTAGACCTATGAGCAGAGTAGTTAAGGATCTTGAAAATAATGTTTTCGGAAAAATTACAGATGATAAGTCATTTGTAGTTAGCAGTTTTACCGGTAATTTTTCTAAAGAAGTAATGAGCTTGGAGAAATTCTTTTACCGACTGCCTGAAACTACAAGTGAAGAATTTGGTTTTGAAATTTTCTCTGTTGATGGAAATGTAGAAGCAACCTATGCAATCTTCTTTGAAATGTTGCGACTTGCTAGTGGTAATGACTATAGCTTCCAGCTAGAGAAGGGAATTTTTACTGCCTATTTAGATAATACGTTAATTCATTTGGAAACTGTGGGTGAATTTGACGAGTCAAGCTTTGATAAGATTGGTTTTAAGGCAGCCTCTCTTGATGATAAAAAATATGAAATCAGTGCTGACCGGGAAATCTTAATAGCAACGCACAATGAAGGAAAAACCAAGGAATTTCGTCAGATGTTTGCTGAACTTGGCTATACGGTTAAAAACTTAAATGATTTCCCAGACCTTCCTGAGGTAGCGGAAACAGGGTCAAGTTTTGAGGAGAATGCCAGACTTAAGGCTGAAACCATTTCCGAACTTACTGGGAAAATGGTTTTAGCTGATGATTCAGGCCTGATGGTAGATATTCTTGGTGGTCTCCCAGGAATCTGGAGTGCACGTTTTGCTGGAGATAATGCGACAGACGCTGCTAATAACGCCAAATTACTCCATGAACTAGCAAGTACTGCAGTCACCCCTGAACGCCGCAAGGCAAACTTCCATACGGCCTTAGTCGTTGCAGCCCCTGACAAAGAATCTTTAGTTGTGGAAGCTGATTGGGACGGCTATATTGCGACTATTCCAAAGGGTGACAATGGATTTGGTTATGATCCCCTCTTTGAGGTTGGTGAAACTGGTAAAACTGCAGCTCAGCTGCCAATGGAAGAAAAAAATAAAATTTCTCACAGGGCTCGTGCCCTTGCAAAACTCCTTGATGAGTGGGAAGAGTGGGCAAAATGATTATAATTATGAGTGATTCTCATGGTGACCGGAAAATTGTTGAAGATATAAAAAATAAGTATCTGGGTAAGGCCAGTGCCATTATCCATTGCGGGGACTCAGAACTTCCAAGTGATGATAAGGTCTGGGAAGGAATTACAGTTGTTAGAGGTAATTGTGATTTTGACTCAGGTTATAAGGAACTTGTTTCCTTAGAGGATGAGGGTAAAAAAATCCTCGTGACCCATGGTCATCTTTTTGGTGTTAATTTTGGTCTAACTGGTTTGGAAAATTTAGCCAAGCAAAACCAGGCAGACATGGTCTTTTTCGGCCATATCCACCGGCCGGTAGCCCAAATTGAGGATAAAACTCTTTATTTAAATCCAGGAAGCATTAGCCAGCCGCGCGGTGAATATCCTGAAAAAATGTACTGTAAGCTTGAGTTAACAAAAGACGCCTATAATATTCAATATCTCACCCGAGATCACGAACCTATTAAAGGATTGGAGTTCCATTTGAACTATGATAGATAAAAAAATTGAAAACTTTCTCCTAGCCCAGTCGGAAACCTTTTTAAAACCTGCTGCTGATGTTGCAGTTCTTGTAGATGAGCATAATATAACCCATGCCAAACTTTTATTAAGCCAGTACAAGTATACAAATGTACCTGTCGTTAATAAAAAGAAGGAATATGTAGGAATTCTTGGTCTAACAGAAATAGTTGACTTCGAAAATATGCATGATTTTTACTATGAAAAAAGCAATCAGACTGAAATATCTCAAATTGTAAATAGGGATATTGAGACAGTTCAAATCAATTATAATTTTGAAGATGTTCTGCGGAAGTTAACCAAGCAATCTTTTCTACCTGTCTTAGACGGGAGAGATTTTATTGGGATAATTCCTAGACAAGAGGTCTTAAAGGCCTTTAATGCTTTTGTTCATGATTTTACCAAGCACTATACAATTGGAGAAAAGGCTAGTAAAAGTGACTTGAAGGCATATGAACAGGTAAGTTACCAAAGAAAATAATAAGTTAGAAATGTGCTAGTAAAATGAATAATATTAAAATCAAAATTAAGGACTTTGAGGGTCCCCTTGATTTACTTCTCCACCTAGTAAATCAATATAAAATGGATATCTATGAAGTTCCTTTGGTCTCGGTCATCGAGCAGTACTTAACTTATGTTAATTCCATGAAAATACTAGAGCTTGAGTTGGCAAGCGAGTATCTTGTGATGGCCAGCCAGTTGATTTTGATAAAATCAAGGCGCCTTCTTCCTACTGTGGCTGAAGAAATGGAAGATAACGGTCTTGATTTAGAGCAAGAACTTTTAAGTCAGATTGATGAGTACCGGAAATTTAAGCTTTTATCGGAAGAATTGAGGGATCTTCATGAGGAGAGGTCTGCCTTTTATTCCAAAGAAAAGACAGAAATTCCAAGTGATGAAGGTGTTTTGGTTCACGATAAAACAAGTATTGATATCTTTCTAGCCTTTAGTAAGATTATTGAACAGAAGAAGGCTGAATTTAAGGATGAAAATAATATTGTTCTTAAAGAGAGTTTCTCAATTGAAGAGAAAATAAAAGAGGTGGGTCAAATTATTAGGGACCGGGGAAGGATTGTCTTTTCTGATTTGTTTAATCAGTCAACCAGTAAGGATGAGATGATAACAATTTTTCTTGCGACCCTTGAGTTGATTAAAAATCAATTAGTAATTTGTAGCCAAGAAGAGGCCTTTGGATCAATTATTTTAGAGGGGGTAGGAGAATATAATGAACAAATTGGCTGAACTTGAGGTCCTGTTATTTGTAGCAGGAGAAGAAGGTTTGAGTCTTAGGGATCTAGCATCTTTAATGGGGTTAGATCCCCAAGCCATTGCCCAGCAGGTTGATAAGTTAAAGGAAAATTACGAACTCAATGAAAAAAGTGGCCTGACAGTAATTGAAACTGCAGGAAGATTTCGTCTGACTACAAAGGCTAGTTTTAAGGATTTCCTCAAGCAGTATGCAAAGACCCCTATAAATCAGTCGCTTTCAAAGGCTGCCATGGAGGTCTTATCAATCATTGCCTATAAGGGCCCTTTGACCAGGGTTGAAGTTGATAATGTTAGGGGGGTTAACTCCCAAGGTGCCATAACAACCCTGTTAACTTTTGATTTAATCAAAGTGGTTGGGAAAAAAGAAGTTATCGGAAGTCCTAATATCTATGCAACAACTGACTTCTTCCTTGATTTTATAGGAATCAACTCTCTAGAAGAGCTTCCTCAGGTAGATGAAAATGGATTAGAGTCTGAGGATGTCTCTCTCTTTAATGAATAGAGATTGAGATATAATTGAGATATTAAAATAACTAACGATAACTAAATATATAAAATAGAAAAATAGGAATTAATAATGAGAATCAATAAATATTTAGCTCACGCTGGAATTGCCAGTCGTCGTAAGGCTGAGGAGCTAATCAAATCAGGACTTGTCTCTGTTAACGGTGCTCGGATGACAGATCTGGCCTACCAGGTTAAATCAGGAGACCGCGTTGAAGTAGAAGGAGTTTCTGTCTACAATGAAGAGCCAGTTTACTTTTTACTAAACAAGCCGCGCGGAGTTATTTCTTCAGTTAGCGACGAAAAGGGTAGAAAGACTGTTATGGACTTCTTTGGTGGTGTTAAAGAGCGGATTTATCCAGTTGGACGTCTGGACTGGGACACAAGTGGTCTTATCCTTATGACCAATGACGGTGAATTTGCAAACCTTATGACCCACCCCAAACACGAGGTAGAAAAAGTCTATGTAGCAAAAGTTAAGGGGCAGGCCAACAAGGAAAATCTGCGCCCCCTAACTCAAGGAGTTAAGATTGACGGCCGTAAGACAAAACCTGCAACCTATACCATTCTTAAAACTGATGGTGTTAAAAAGACAAGTGTTTTAAGTCTTGCCATCCACGAGGGACGTAACCACCAGGTTAAAAAAATGCTTGATGCCGTAGGTCTTCCAGTCCAAAAACTTAGCCGTGTTCAATATGGACCACTTGATCTTGCAGGAGTGGCTCCTGGTGAATACCGTAAGTTAAGCAGAAAAGAAGTTAGTCAACTTGTTAATGCAGCTAAAAAATGATTAAAAACATAGGCATTGATAATATCGAACTTAGCCGGATTAAAAAAGCTCAGGAAAAGAATTCAAATTTTGCAAAAAGGGTACTTACCGAAGCAGAGCAAGTAGTATATAATAAATACTCCGGCCAAAGACAGATTGAGTATCTAGCTGGCCGCTGGTCAGCTAAAGAAGCCTTTTCAAAGGCCTGGGGGACTGGAATTGGAAAAGTAAGTTTTCAGGATTTGGAGATTTTAAATAATGAGGCAGGAGCTCCTTATTTTAGTAAATCTCCTTTTAATGACTGTGGTAAAGTTTTTGTAAGTATAAGTCATTCAAATCTTGAAGCTATTGCGTTTGTTATTTTAGAAGAGGGTTAAAATGAAAACTAGTGTGCATCGTCCGACGAGGATTATCGTTAATTTAGAAAATATTAGGGAAAATATTCATCAAATCAAGAGTCACCTACCTGACCAGACTATGATTTATGCTGTTGTTAAGGCTAATTCTTACGGTCACGGGGCTGTGCAGGTATCTCAGGCTGTAGAAAGTTTGGTTGCAGGTTTTGCTGTATCAAATTTGGATGAGGCTCTTGAATTAAGAGAAAATGGTATTTTAAAAGATATCCTAGTCCTAAGTGGGATAAATCCGGAAGATATTAACTTAGCTCTTGAACATAATATTTCCTTGACGGTACCAAGTCTTGATTGGCTCCACCATCTTACAGACGAATACCAGGCAGGAGATTTATCAGACCTTAAGGTTCATTTAAAAGTTGATAGTGGGATGGGACGAATTGGAATTAGGAATATCGATGAAATTAATGAGGTAATCGATCTTCTTGATGACCATCAAATTGTTTTCGAAGGAATTTTCACCCATTTTGCAACAGCTGATGAGGAGTCCCATGAAAAATTTAATCAGCAGGAGGATAAATTCGATGAAATTCTTGCTGGTCTTAAACGTAAGCCAAATTTCATTCACTCAAGTAACTCAGCAGCCAGTATCTGGCATGAGGATACAGTTAGAGATATTGTAAGGTTTGGTGATGCCATGTATGGTTTGAATCCATCTGGTAGGGCTCTTAACTTACCTTTTGATTTAAAACCTGCCTTAAGTCTTGAAAGTGAACTTACTCATGTTAAGCATCTACCGGCTGGTGAGACTGTAGGTTACGGGGCGACCTATACTTCTGATGAGGATATCTTTGTAGGAACCTTGCCTATTGGCTACGCAGACGGATGGACCCGTGACATGCAAGGATTTGAGGTCCTTGTTGATGGAAAAAGGATGCCAATTATTGGACGTGTTTCCATGGACCAGACCACTATTAAACTTGATCAAGAGTATCCTTTGGGAACTAAAGTGACCCTGATTGGTAAAGATTCAGGCCAAGAAATTACGGTTGATGATATTGCTGATAAAAGAGGAACCATCAATTATGAGGTGGTTTGCCTGTTAAGTGACCGAATCTATAGAACCTACGATATGTATTAAAATTAAGGGAATTCCAAAATGGAGTTCCCTTTAAGCTTGGTAAATACTTTGGCAATCTTCTGGTAGCATGGTTTGAATAATAACTTAAGAAAAATACGTATTAGGCAAGGGATATCTAATTCGTGTTGGAAGGGAAAATTAAGCACTTTTACACAAAGCTTCTTAAATTTGCTATAATTAACCAATATTGAAATAAAGATATTATTACAAAGGTACGAAGGAGTAAGTATGAAAATTATTGATGGTAAGGCACTGGCGGCTAAATTGCAGGCTGACTTAAAAATTAAAACTGATCAACTGATTGAAGCAGGTATTACCCCTGGACTTGTTGTAATTTTAGTTGGTGAAAATCCAGCCAGCCAGGTCTATGTACGCAATAAGGAAAGACAGGCTACAAATCTGGGCTTCAACTCTGTAGTTAGACGTCTGGATGAGGGAATTAGTCAAGATGACTTACTAAAAATAATAAATGAATATAATCTAGATCCGGCAGTTCACGGGATTTTGGTTCAACTTCCTCTACCAAAACATATTAATGATGAGGAAATCTTAATGGCTATTGATGCCAGTAAGGATGTTGACGGTTTCCATCCATTAAATATGGGTAAACTATGGGAGGGAAATCCCCTGATGATTCCTAGTACCCCTGCTGGAATTATGGAAATGTTTAAGGACTACGGGGTTGAGCTTGAAGGTAAGAATGCTGTAATTGTAGGTCGTTCAAATATCGTTGGAAAACCAATGGCAGCCCTTCTTCTTGCTGAAAACGCCACAGTAACCATCACTCATTCAAGAACCAAGAACTTGAAAGAAATAACTAGTCAAGCTGACATCCTAGTTGTAGCAATTGGAGTAGGGCACTTCATTACCAAAGAATTTGTTAAAGAAGGAGCGGTTGTTATTGATGTTGGTATGAACCGTAATGACCAGGGGAAATTAATTGGTGACGTTAAATTTGATGAGGTGGCTCCTTTAGCTTCACTTATTACGCCAGTTCCAGGAGGAGTTGGTCCCATGACTATTACCATGCTTATGGAACAAACCTATGAGGCTGCCTGGAGGGAGCTAAATGACTGAGTATTTAACAGTCTCAACCCTGACCAAGTACTTAAAGGCTAAGTTTGACAAGGATCCTTATCTGGAGCGTGTCTACCTAACAGGTGAAATATCAAATTTTAGGAAAAGACCAACCCATCAATATTTTTCCCTTAAAGATGATCAGGCAGTAATTAACGTTACCATGTTTGCTGGAGCCTTCAATAAGCTTGATTTTCTACCGGAAAACGGCATGAAGGTAATGCTTGTTGGGCGAATTAGCTTATATGAAAAAAGTGGTCAATATCAAATAAATGTCAGCCAAATGATTCCAGACGGGATTGGTGCACTTACAGTAAAGTTTGAACAGTTAAAAAAAGCTTTGACCAGTGAGGGGATTTTTAATCCGGAATGGAAGCAGTCCATACCTCGATTTTCACGTAAGATTGGGGTGGTTACCAGTCCTTCAGGGGCTGTGATTAGAGATATCATAACCACTGTTCAAAGAAGATTTCCCATGAGTGAAATTGTCCTTTTCCCTAGTAAGGTCCAAGGGGAGGGAGCGGCTTCTGAAATTGCCCAAAACATTAGAAGGGCCCAAGAGATGGAAGGGATTGACCTTCTAATTGTTGGTCGCGGAGGCGGATCGATTGAAGACCTTTGGGCCTTTAATGAAGAAGAAGTGGTTCGGGCAATTTTTGAATCAAGAATCCCTGTAATTTCAAGTGTAGGCCATGAAACGGATACAACCCTTGCAGATTACGTGGCTGATAGGAGGGCTGCAACACCTACAGCTGCAGCAGAGTTTGCAACCCCGGTTAGTCAAATGGATTTACTGGCAACCTTTTCTGATTGGGAAAAGAGGATGGCAGGGGTTTTATCTAAAAACATTAGCTATTCCCAGGAGAGAATCAATCATCTGACTAATTCAGTTGTTTTCCGCCAACCCGAGAGACTATATGATGCCTACCTCCAAAAACTTGATCATCTGACCGTTAATTTGGAGGAAGTTCTAGTAAGGAAGATCAGAGAAGAAGGCCATGCCTATAACCTTTTGGATCAAAGGTTGAAATCAATTAATTTAGAAGCTAAAATAAAAATCCATGATGAGAATTTAGTTACAAGTAGTGAACGTTTAAAAATTGCTGTTCAGAGGATCTTTGATAGTAAAAAAAATCAGGCTGAAAAATTATGGGAGGCCTTGACCCTAATTAGTCCAGAAAGAATTTTATCTAGAGGTTATGCCTTGGTTAAGGATGAGGACGGAAAATTAGTAAAATCAGTTCATGATCTCAAAGAAAATGAAAGACTTGAAATTGAACTAGCTGACGGTAAAATAGATGTTGAGGTAAGAAAATAATGGTAGATAAAGAAAGAAAATTTGAAGAAAATTTATTAGAACTTGAAGGTATTGTTAGAAGGCTTGAAGGAGGAGATGTGGCTTTAGAAGACGCTATCTCTGAATTCCAAAGGGGAATGATCTTAAGTGAAAAATTAAAGAAAACCTTAGCTGATGCTGAAAATACCTTGGTTAAGATAGTTCAAAAGGATGGTTCCCTAGGAGATTTTGATGAACAATAAGGATTTACTGGCTGGAATTGATAAGGCCATTAAAGATTTTTATTCTAGCAGCAATCCAGTTGAGCACTTGAGGGAATCTATCTTATATTCTGTTGATGCTGGTGGAAAAAGAATTAGACCTCTCTTTTTCCTAAGAACCTTAGAAGCCTTTGGTTTAAACTTGACTGAAGAACACTTTAAGGTCGCTTCAACGGTTGAACTTATCCATACATCAAGCCTGATTCATGATGATCTTCCAGCCATGGATAATGATGATTACAGGAGGGGTAGGCTAACCAATCATAAGGTTTTTGGTGATGCCCAGGCAATTTTAGCAGGGGACGCTTTGCTCCTTGATCCCTATAATATTTTAGCTAGGGTCAAGCTTCCGAGCCAGCAAATTGTTAATCTGGTACTTGAACTTTCCCTAGCCAGTGGATCCTTTGGTATGGTTGCAGGACAGGTTCTTGATATGGACGGAGAAAAAAGGGAATTAAATCTTGAGGATTTAAAGGAAATTCACGCCTTAAAAACTGGAAAGATGTTAACCTTCCCCTTTGTAGCAGCTGGGATTGTAGCTGGTGTTTCAAAGGAGATCTTAGAACAGTTAAGAAGCCTTGGTGAACATGTTGGTTTGGCCTTTCAGATTCGAGATGATATAAAGGACGTTACAGCAGATTTTTCAGAAATCGGTAAAACTCCAGGGAAAGATATCATTCATGATAAGGCTACCTATATAAAATTTTACGGCTTAAATGGATCCCGTGAAGCCTTGGCTGAGGAACTCGGTCAAGCAAGGAAGATTATAGCTAATTTGGCTAAAGATATTGATTTAAACCCAGTGAATTTATTAGAATTGATAGATTTACTTGAGGTTAAGGAAGAAATTTAATTGGAGGTAAGATGGTAAAGGAACGTGTTGATGTTCTAGCCTATGAACAGGGACTTTTTGATACAAGAGAAAAGGCCAAAAGAGGAATTATGGCAGGTCTTGTCTATAATCAAGATAACTTGCGTTATGACAAACCAGGAGAAAAGATTGATGCAGCAACTGAACTTCATATTAAGGGAGAAAAATTAAAGTATGTGTCACGCGGGGGATTAAAACTTGAACGAGCCCTTGCTTACTTTGATATTTCAATTGAGGGACGAAAAGTACTTGATATTGGTGCTTCAACCGGAGGATTTACTGATGTCATGCTTCAATCTGGTGCTGAGCTTAGCTATGCCTTAGACGTTGGGACCAACCAGTTGGCCTGGAAGATAAGAAGTGATGAGCGCGTGGTAGTTATGGAGCAGTTTAACTTCCGCTATGCAAAACCTGAAGATTTTACCAGTGGTCTTCCAAGCTTTTCAAGTATTGATGTAAGTTTCATCTCCCTTGATTTGATTTTACCTCCTCTTTTTGAAATTTTAGAAGACCAAGGAGAGGTTGTGGCCCTGATTAAACCTCAGTTTGAAGCTGGTCGGGAGCAGGTTGGGAAAAATGGAATTATAAAGGATGCCAAGGTTCATAAGGAGACAATTAACCGGGTCATAAATACAGCCCAAAATGTTGGTTTTTCAAGTCTCAACCTAACTTATTCTCCAATTAAGGGTGGCCATGGTAATGTAGAATTCCTTGTTCATCTTAAAAAGGACGGGAATAATCAATCTGTTAGCCAGGAAGATATCGATCAGGTGGTAGCCTCAGCTCACGAGGAGTTAAAGGGATAAAGATGAAAAAATCAGACCGAATTAAAATAATTGAGGAACTCCTATCTAATCAAGATATTAAGACGCAGGAGGAGCTGGTTCAAGCTCTCGAGGATAAAAAAATAGATGTAACCCAGGCAACTGTATCAAGAGATATCAAGGAGATGGGCCTTGTAAAGGTACCTGCTAAATCAGGAGGTTACCGTTATAATTTGCCCAGCCTAGGCGGAGACAAGGGATTTTCTGCTTTAATAAGAGAGCTTAAGTTAATGGATAAAATGGTGAGTGCAAAGACAGATCCAGGACATGCCATGCTTTTGAAAAGAAAAATTCTCTCTCTTTGCGGGGACCGAATCTTTTCTTTAATCTCAGATGATGATAGTATTTTGCTGGTAGCAAATTCTGAAGAAGATGCGAGGATTACTTATCGTTTTCTAGGAGGTGAGTAAAATTTTACAAGATATTTCCATTAAAAATTTTGCCATTATTGAAGATATTCACTTGCAGTTTGATAATGGGATGACGATTTTGACAGGGGAAACTGGGGCAGGTAAATCAATAATTATTGATGCCATGAATCTTCTGCTTGGAAGTCGTGCTAGTGCAGCCTTTGTTCGTAAGGGGGCTGACAAGTCACAAATCGAAGGTCTCTTTTTCTATGAATCAACTCCCTTTTTAAAAGAAAAGTTGTCCTCTCTTGGAATAGAAGATGATGGGGAATTGATTTTAAGGCGGGAAGTTTTTTCAACAGGTCGCAGTGTCTGCCGAATAAATGGCCACATGGTCAATTTAAGCACCCTAAAAGAGATTGGTGAACAGCTGGTAGATATTCATGGTCAACATGACCACCAGGAGCTGATGGATGTCAAGATGCATCAGGTTATGCTTGATGAATTTGGTGATCAGGACTTTTTAAATCTTAAGGCATCCTACCAGGAAAATTTTGAAAAATATAAGCAGCTTAGAAAAAAACTTATTGATCGTAAGCGAAATGAGCAGGAGTTTGCCCAAAGGATTGATATCCTTCAGTTTCAAGTTGATGAAATTGAAGGAGCGCAGATTGATTTGGAAACAGATGGTCTTCTTGAGGGGAAAAGGGAACTTTTAGCAAACAGTAAAAATATTATTGATTCTTTAAGTTCAGCCTATAATTCCTTAGATGATGAGGATTATTCAAGTCTATCAAATATTCGCCAGGCCATGAATGAGATGGAATCCATTGAAGATTTTTCACCCCAATATAAGGAAATATCGGCCAAATTGACTGAAAACTATTATATTTTGGAAGATTTGACAGTAAGTATTGCCAAGGCCTTGGATGATCTTGATTTTAATCCCAATGAATTAATTTTTCTAGAGGACCGAATCTCTCATTTGGCAACCTTGAAGAAAAAATATGGTCCTGAGCTTTATGATATTTTAGCTTATCTTGAAAATATCAAACAAGAATTAGTTGATCTTACTGGAGATGATAGTGCTGATGAAAGTTTAGAATCTCTTGTTAAAGAAGCTGAACGAGAGTTAGTCCTTACTAGTGACAAACTAAATCAGGCTAGAAGGAAGTTGGCAGAGAGCTTGCAAGCAGATATTAAACGGGAACTGCAAGATCTGTATATGGAAAAGGCTGACTTCAAGGTTGATTTTAAGAAATCAAAATTCAGTAGGCAGGGAAATGAGCATGTTGAATTTTTCATTCAAACCAATCCCGGAGAAGGTTTTAAACCTCTTGCTAAGACAGCATCGGGTGGGGAGTTAAGTAGGCTTATGCTTGCTATAAAATCTTCTTTTTCAAGGAAGGAAAATAAGACAAGTATTGTCTTTGATGAGGTTGATACAGGAGTTTCTGGAAGAGTAGCCCAGGCCATAGCCAGTAAAATTTATAAAATATCTCAAGCAGGTCAGGTCCTATGCATCTCCCATTTACCCCAAGTGGTTGCCATAGCTGATACTCAATTTTATATTGAAAAAGAAAGTGATGACCATGTAACAAAATCAACTGTCAGAAGACTTTCTAAGGATGAAAGAATCCAAGAGGTTGCTAAGATGCTTGCAGGTGATGACATTACCAAGGAAGCCCTCGCCCAGGCTGAGAGACTTTTAAATATTAACTAAAAAAGATACTGAAAATATGGTATAATATTAAAGGCTTTTCAAGCCTTTTTTAGATAGATTATAAACGAGAGAATTTGGAGATTTGTTTTGAAAAATTATTACTTTAAAGAAATATCTGCAAATGAATTTGAAAAATATTCAAAAGAGAGATTAAAATCTTCAAGTTTTCAGCAAACTGAAGAAATGTCAAAAACCTTAGCTGATCAGTCTTGGACCTGTGATTTTTTAGCAGTTTTTAATTCTGAAGAAAATCTACCCCTTTTAGCGGCCCTTGTCATAAGTAAAAAAATGATGGGTGGCTTCCACATGGAACTTAATTACGGTCCTATCTATAAGGAGTATGATGAAGAAGCCTATCTTTTCTTCCTAAAAGAGCTAGAAAAGTATGCAAAAAAGAGAAATGTTTTAGAACTTGTTGTTAGACCAAATATCGATGCTGCAACCTATGCAAGTAGCGGTAGTGATAGACATGAAGTCCATTCAAACCTTAGGGTGGCTATGGAAGCTTTAAACTTTGAAAGAAGTAAAAGTGGTGAAGTCTTAGGCTGGCAGTATGCTAAAGATTTGGAACCCTATGCTAATTATAATGCACTCTTTAAATCCTTTACCAAGGACGGTCAGTACAGTATTAAAAAGACCAGACAATTTGGTGTTAAGGTTAGAAGGATGTCTTATGAAGAGCTACCTAAATTTAAGGAAGTTACCCTTCATACAGCCCAAAGGCGTGGATATGAAGATAAGAGCTTAGCCTATTATCAAGATGTCTATAAAAATTTTGGTGACCAGGCAGACTTTTTAGTAGCCGAAATAAATTTTAAGGAATACAAAACAAGTCTTATAGACCGCAAAGAGGAACTTGAAAAAAATCTTCTAGCCATTGAAGAATTTTTAGCGGTTAATCCAAATTCAAGGAAGAAGAATAATCAAAAAAGAGAACAAGTGGCAGAGATTTCAACCTATACAAAGAGGATTGAAGAAGCAAACCAGTTTATTCTTGAATTTGGTCAAGAGGACATCATAGCTTCGGTTGGACTTTTTATCTATTCACCATCAGAACTTGTTTATCTCTTCAGTGGAAGTTATGACAAGTATAAAAGATTTTATGCTCCCTTTGCCGTTCAAGAATTTGTAATGAAAAAGGCCATGGATCAAAAAATTCCTCGCTATAATTTTTACGGAATTTCAGGTATTTTTGATGGCAGTGACGGAGTTCTTGGATTTAAACAAAATTTTAATGGTTTCATTGAAGAGAAAATTGGGGATTTTACCTACTATCCCAATAAATTTAAATATAAATTAATAACTACCCTTAAATCCCTTCTAGGAAGAAAATAAGCTCTTCCTTGATGGTTGTTTTGTAAGTGCTAGTTGAAAGAGAGTAAATATGGATTTTAAACATGAGACAGTTTTACTGCATGAAACTGTGGACATGCTTGACGTAAAACCTGATGGAATTTACGTTGATGCGACAATGGGGGGAGCAGGGCACACTAGCTACATCTTAAGCAAGCTGACAAGTGGTCGCCTTTACGCCTTTGACCAAGACCAGGTGGCTCATGATAATGCTGAAAAAAAACTTGCCGAGCACATTGAGGCAGGCCGTGTGGTCCTTGTAAAAAATAACTTTAGAAATCTTAAGGCAGCTTTGGCTGAACTTGGCATTGAAAAAATTGATGGAATCATCTATGACCTAGGTGTATCAAGTCCTCAGTTTGATGATGCTGAACGCGGATTTTCCTATCGTAATGAGGCAAGGCTCGATATGAGGATGGACCAGACCTCATCCCTTTCAGCCTATGAGGTGGTAAATGACTATGATTATAATGATCTAGTCCGCATTTTTTTCCGCTACGGGGAAGAAAAGTACTCAAAACAGATTGCCAGAAAAATTGAAGCCCAAAGAAAAATTGCTCCAATTGAAACCACAACTGAGCTGGCTGAATTGATTAAGTCAGCCCTACCTCAAAAGGAACTTAAGAAAAAGGGGCATCCAGCTAAAAGAGTCTTCCAGGCCATTCGCATTGAGGTTAATGACGAACTTGGTGCTGCTGAAGATTCAATCGAGCAGGCCATTGATCTCTTGGATGTTGAAGGCAGAATCTCTGTCATCACCTTCCATTCACTTGAAGACCGTTTGACTAAGACTATCTTTAAGGAATACAGTACAGTCGATGTGCCGCGCGGACTTCCGATGATTCCTGATGATATGCTTCCGACATTAGAACTTGTCAACAGAAAACCAGTTCTGGCAAGTCCTGAAGAGCTTGAGCATAATAATAGGGCTCACAGTGCTAAACTGCGCGTGGCTCGTAAGGTAAGGGAAACACAGGCGAAAGGATAGAACTATGGCTAAGTCAAAAAAACCAGTTAATATAAGTGACGCAGCCCACAAAGATAGTTACCATATCCGGGCCGAGTCACTTTCTTCAAATCTTCTTGCCAAAAAATTTAAGAAATATTCAACCATCGAAAAAGTATTTTATTTTTCAGTTGTTGCAACAATTATAGTCATGGCTGTAGCTATTATTTTTGTTAAGACAAGAATCTTCCAAACAGAAGAGAATCTTGGTCGTATTCAATATAATATTTCTCAAAAAAAGACCAAGCAAGAAGAGCTTAATCAGCAAATTCAAGAGCTATCAAGATCTGACAGGGTTTTGAAAATTGCTGAAAAAGAAAATCTAAAGCTAAACGATAAAAATATTAGGAAAGCAAGCAAATGAAAGAAAAATTACTAGCTCCTTTTAAAAAAATGATGGACTACATCATGAGAGTTAGGAGTACACCAGGCCAAAACAGGAAAGCCATGGGTCAAAATTTCTTCATCGTTACCTTTTTAATCTTTGTTGTCTTCTCAGGCCGTCTGATTTGGGTTGTTGCAACAGATAAGGTCGCAGGTGAGGAACTAAGTTCTAAGGCTAAGAAAAACTTCCAGGAAACTCAAGTAATTCAGGCTAAAAGGGGAACAATCTTTGATAGGCACGGGGTTCCTATAGCCATCGATTCAAGTTCTTATACTGTCTCAGTTATTAAGGATGAAAGATATGTGGGTGTTGGAAACGTACGCCTTTATGCAAACGATGATGATTTCAAAAAAATCGAAACCCTTTTCAAGGATGTCCTAGGTATGGATTCCGACTATGTGAAAAGTCAGCTAGAAAACAAGAATGTTAATTATGTTTACTTTGGTAATAAGGGATCAAATATTGACTACAATACCCGTAATGCCATTGAAACTAAGGCTGAGGAAGAAGGAATCAAGGGCATAAACTTTGAATCTCACCTTTCAAGAAGTTATCCTAATGGTAAGTTTGCCTCTCACTTTATTGGAGTGGCTGGACTTAGGGATGCAGATGATGAAACTCAAGGACTTGCTGGTCAGAATGGACTTGAAGCAAGTTTAAATTCCATTTTAAGTGGAACTAATGGATTACAAACCTTCCAAAAGAATACTTCAGGAGTACCCCTTCCTGGAACAACTGAATCAACCAAGGAAGCTGTTAATGGTAGTGATGTTTATACGACCCTTGATGTATCCCTTCAAACTTATCTAGAAACTCTTCTTGATAAGTCCTATGCAGATTCAGGTGCCCAAGAGGTTGTTGCAACCTTAGTTAAGGCAGATACCGGTGAAATTCTTGCCACCAGTCAAAGACCTACCTTTAACCCTGATACAAAGACAGGGTACGATTCTGCGAACTTCACCTGGAACAACCTCCTTTACCAGGCCAACTATGAACCAGGATCGACCATGAAGGTCTTTACCCTAGCATCTGCAATAAATCAAGGGGTCTTTAACCCAGCAGATACCTATACAAGTGGAACTTTAAAAATTGCTGATACGTCAATTCATGACTGGGATTATGCAAGTAACCCTAAGGGTAAAACAATGACCTTTGCCCAAGGTTTCTCTTATTCAAGTAATATTGGTTTAACCCTTTTGGAGCAAAAACTTGGGGAAAGCACTTGGAGAGACTACCTCAAACGTTTCAAATTTGGAACTTCAACTTATATGGGTGTAGGGCATGAAAATGCTGGTCAATTCCCAGATGCTAACGTGGTAACAACAGCCATGAGTGCTTTTGGTCAAGGGATTGACGTAACAGAGCTTCAAATGCTTCGAGGATTTTTATCAATAACTAATGGTGGAGTGATGTTAGAGCCCCATTACATAAATAAAATCGTTACAGGAGATAAGGTGAGACAGGTTTCACCAGAAATCATTGGTAAGCCAGTTGATGCTTCAGCAGCCAACCAAACCCTTCAATACATGGTTAGTGTCGGTACAGATCCGCAGTTTGGTACGGCCTATAATGGTCTAACCAAGGCGCCATTCTTCCAAGTGGAAGGTCAAAATGTGTCTGTTAAGACAGGTACAGCCCAAATCGCTCAAAATGGAGCCTATATGACTGGTGATAATAACTACATATATTCAGCTGTTACCATGGTACCTACTGAAAATCCTGAATTTATCATGTATATGACTGTAAAAATTCCTAAAACATGGAGTCTGTCTTACATTTCTGATGTGGCCAACCCAATTTTAACAAGGGCCATGGAAATGAAGGATACCCTATCAACAAGTAATCTTGGTTTGACCAATGAAAAGATTAAAATTGATAATTACTTAGACAAGGATCCAGGAACCGTTGCTGAAGGACTAAGAAGGGAAATTCTTGCCCCTGTAATAATTGGTACAGGAGATAAGGTTGTTAAACAGTCCCTAAGCGAGGGAACAACTGTTGATCCAAACCGGAGGGTGCTTCTTCTGACAGACGGAGACATTGAAATGCCAGATGTTTTTGCTTGGACCAAGTATGATATTGAAAAATTTGCTGAGTGGATGGATCTTGATCTGGAATTCACAGGAACGGGTAATAAGGTTATCGGACAAAGTATCGCCATGAATACCCCCTTATCGAAAAATCAAAAATTAACTGTAGATTTAGGAGTTTAAAATGACTTTACAAACAATAATTGCAGGACTTGTAAGCTTCATTGCTACCTTTGTAGGTATCCCGCAATTTATAAAATTCTTCCACAAGAAGAAAATCGGTGGCCAGCAGATGCATGAGGATGTTCATCAGCATGCTAAAAAAGCTGGTACACCTACGATGGGAGGAATTGTCTTCATCATCAGTTCACTTGCTATTTCTCTGATTTTTGCTGTACTTTCTGGCCTTGTAAGCCCAGCCTTCTGGATTGCTTGGTTAGTCTTTGCAGCCTATGCAGGTGTTGGATTTGCTGATGACTTTCTTAAGGTATTCAAGCAAATAAACCAGGGGTTAACAAGTTTACAGAAACTTCTGGCCCAAATAGTAACAGGAATCTTTGCTTACATTCTTTATATGAATGAGGAAGGTGCCAACTTTATTAATATTTTCGGCCTAAAGTGGAATGTGGGAATTTTCTTTGCCTTCTTCCTAATCTTCTGGCTAGTTGGTTTTTCAAACGCTGTTAACCTAACAGACGGAATTGATGGTCTGGCAAGTATTTCAGTTGTTATTTCCCTTTCTGCTTATGCAGTTATAGCAGCTCATCAAAAGCAGTATGATGTTCTTTTGATTATTATGACGACAATTGGAGGACTTTTAGCCTTCTTTACCTATAATCATAAGCCTGCGAAAATTTTCATGGGGGATGTGGGAAGTTTAGCTTTAGGAGGTTTCCTGGCTGTAATTTCAATTCTTTTGCATGTTGAATGGACCCTCCTTCTAATCGGGATTGTCTATGTCTTTGAAACCATGTCAGTTATGATGCAGGTTAGCTACTTTAAGGCAACAGGAGGTAAAAGGATTTTCCGCATGACTCCTGTTCACCATCACTTTGAACTTGGTGGCCTGACAGGTCATGGTAAGGCCTGGAGTGAGTGGAAGGTTGATTTCTTCTTTTGGGGAATTGGCCTTGTCGGAAGTATGCTTGCCCTTGCAATTTACTTCCATGTAAATTAAGTAAATTAAAAAATAATCTCGGGAGTTTCCCGGGATTATTTTCGTCCATCAAGTAATAAAAAAGCAGACCTGGAGTCTGCTTTTTCTTTTATTAATAGTCGTAGTCTGACTCTTGCATGCTTTCAACCTGACCTAGAAGGTAGCCATTACCAACTTGCGAGAAGAAGTCATGGTTGCTGGTTCCTGTAGACAGACCGTTCATGACGATTGGGTTTACGTCGCTGGCATTGTCAGGGAAGAGGGGTTCAAAACCAAGGTTCATCAGAGCCTTATTGGCATTATAGCGAAGGAAGGTTTTAACCTCTTCATCCCAGCCAAGTTTCTTATAAAGTTCATCTGTGTAGCGCTCTTCATTTTCATAGAGCTCGTACAATAGGTCATAGGCCCACATCTTGATTGCTTCCTGTTCTTCAGGGCTTAATTCATTATAACCCAGCTGGAACTTGTAGCCAATGTAGGTTCCGTGGACTGACTCGTCACGGATGATAAGTTTGATGATTTCAGCCACATTTGATAGCTTGTTGTTACCTAGATAGTAAAGGGGAGTGAAGAAGCCTGAGTAGAAGAGGAAGGTTTCTAGGAAGACGCTGGCAACTTTTTTCTCTAGAGGAGTTCCGTCCTTGTAAATCCCATTAACTCTTTGAGCCTTGTATTGAAGGGCTTCGTTTTCAGCCACCCAATCAAAGATCTCGTCAATTTCACTTTTAGTGTTTAAAGTTGAAAAGATACTTGAATAGCTTTTAGCGTGAACTGACTCCATGAACTGGATGTTGTTAAGGACTGCTTCCTCATGCTGGGTGCGGGCATCAGCACGAAGGCTGTCCATCCCAGTTTCTGATTGAACGGTATCAAGGAGGGTAAGTCCGCCAAAGACCTTACCAACTAAGTCTTTTTCTTCATCAGATAAATGGCGCCAGTCGTCTAGGTCATTTGAAAGGGGGATACGGGTGTCTAACCAGAACTGTTCAGTTAATTTTTCCCAGGTAGACTTGTCAATCATGTCCTCAATGGCATTCCAGTTAATGGCCTTATAGTAGTTGTTCATTTGATTCTCCATATTAAATTACACAGCTTTCACATTGGTTGGCACCAACCTCATCCCCATTGTCAGTGAAGGTTCTGATGTAGTAGATGCTCTTAACTCCCTGTTTCCAAGCATAGTTACGTAGGATGTTCAGATCACGGGTTGTTTGCTTAGGTGTTGTCTTCCACTCATATAGTCCTTCAGGCATTTCTGAACGAATAAATAGAGTCAGACTTAGTCCTTGGTCCACATGTTTTGTGGCAGCAGCATAAACGTCAATCACACGACGCATGTCCATATCATAGGCACTTGTATAGTAAGGGATGGTGTCTGTCGCAAGACCACGGGCTGGATAGTAAATCTTACCAGTTTTCTTTTCCTGACGCTCTTCAATACGCTGGGTGATTGGGTGGATACTTGCTGACACATCATTGATGTAGCTGATTGATCCATTTGGCGCCACAGCAAGTCTATTTTGGTGGTAAAGGCCATGTTTTTGAACATTATCACGCAGATTTGCCCAGTCAGCTTTTGAAGGGATATGGATGCCGGCAAAAAGCCCCGCCATCTTCGGTGTAAGAATGATTTCGTCTTCTAGATAAGTATCGAAGTAGCTGCCGTCAGCATATTTAGACTTGTCGAAATTGTGGAAGCTGATCCCACGTTCTTTGGCAATTTCCATGCTTGAAAGTAGTGAGTAGTAGTTAAGTAGCATGAAGTAGATATCAGTGAACTCAATTGATTCAGGGCTTCCGTATTCAATGTGATTTTGGGCGAAGTATGAGTGAAGACCCATGGCACCAAGACCGATTGTGTGAGCCTGATCATTTCCATGCTTGATTGAAGGAACTGCATCAATTGATGATTTATCTGTAATATAGGTAAGGGCTCTGACCATTGAATCAATTGATTTTGCGAAATCTTTTGTTTCCATTAGGTTTACAACATTTGTTGATCCCAGGTTACAAGAGATGTCTGTTCCAAGTTCGGCATAGGTCTGATCATCATTTAAAAGAGAGGGTTTTTGAACCTGAAGGATTTCAGAGCAGAGGTTACTCATGACGATTTTTCCGTCAATTGGGTTTGCCCTGTTGGCCGTGTCGATATTTACGATATAAGGGTAACCTGACTCCTGTTGAAGTTTTGAGATTTCCTGCTCTAGGTCACGGGCGCGAATTTTTTTCTTGGCAATATCAGGATTTGCCACCATCTTGTCATATTCAGCTGTAATATCAACATATGAAAATGGAGTCCCGTAGATGCGTTCAACATCATAGGGGCTAAAGAGGTACATATCCTCATTATTTTTGATCAGCTCATAGTACTTGTCAGGAATGGTAACCCCAAGTGACAGGGTTTTAACCCGGATTTTCTCATCGGCGTTTTCCTTTTTAGTTGAAAGAAAGGCTATGATATCTGGGTGGAAAACGTTCAGGTAAACAACACCTGCCCCTTGGCGTTGGCCAAGTTGGTTAGAGTAGGAGAATGAATCCTCGTAAAGTTTCATGACAGGCACAACCCCACTTGCGGCATTTTGGATTTCCTTGATTGGAGCTCCGGCCTCACGTAGGTTAGACAGGTTGATTCCAACTCCACCACCGATACGAGAAAGTTGGAGGGCGCTATTTACAGAACGGCCGATTGAGTTCATGTCGTCAGTCGGCTGAATCAGAAAACATGATACCAACTCCCCACGGCGGCTACGTCCAGCATTTAAAAAACTTGGTGTTGCTGGTTGGTAGCGCTGGTGGATGATTTCGTCAGCAATCCCGCAGGCCAGATCTTCATCACCATCCGCAAAGTAGAGAGCATTTAAAAGGACACGGTCTTCAATATTTTCCAAATAATATTCCCCGTCATTTGTTTTAAGGGCATATTGCTGATAAAACTTGTAGGCTGCCATAAATGACTTGAAGTGGAAGTCTTGGGCATAGAGCCAGTCGTTAAGCTCTTCCACAAAAGAAAAGTCGTAAAGCTCTAAGAAATCACGTTCAATGTAGTCATGTTCTAGTAGGTAGTCAAAACGGTCACGTAGACTATCAAAGGTCAAAAGGTTAGGCTGCACATTTTCAACAAAAAAAGCTTCAAGTGCCTCTTGATCTTTATGGAGGGGGATTTGACCATTAACTGGGATATTAATTTCATTGTTTAGGCGAAAGTAGCTAACGTCGCCAAGGTTTTTTAAAGACATAAATTCTCCAATTTCACAAATAAAAATTTGCCACAATATTATCGGTTATATTGTAGCAAACTTAGGGATAAATCATCTAATTTCTTCTATTAAGTTAAGGACATTTTGAACATCCTCTTGGGTCCCATTAAACTCAAAGGCATAGAGCATGGGAATATCATATTTTTTCGCTAAATCCTTTGCTGTGAAAACAAACTCGTCACCAAAGTTCCTATTTCCAGACCCTACAACTCCTAAGCAATTTTCTGAATAATCTTCTAGAAAATCATCTGCAGGTTCTGTAATCATTTCTTCATAGGTAGGTACGATTAAAATGTAGTCACTAGTAGCATCTTCCTGTGAAAAATCAGTAATACTAAAGTTTTCAAGGCCAAGTTTTGCGACAAAGCGCTTAACCTGACCTGTAACTGAAAAGTAGGCTACCTTCATTTAGATAAGCTTAGCAAGTTCCCCAGGGCGGAAACCAGAAAAAGCAATTTCACCATTTGAAACAACAGGTGCTGCCATGAATCCCATCTCTTTAACTTGAGTGATATATTCTGGCTGTTCATCAAGGTTAATTTCCTTGAACTGGGCCCCCTTGTCATTAAGCCATTTTTTAACCATATTACACTGCATACAGTTGTTTTTTGAGAAAACTGTTACCATAATATTAACTCCTTATCTCGTATTGTTTATTCAATAATTCTAAAATAAAATTTCTATTTTGGCAAGCAAAAAAACACTATATCTAGTGCCTGAAAAATTCAAAGCTACTACATTTAGTGTTTTTACGGGGTTTAAGACCTTATTTTTTAGGTTTCTGTTTGGTTAAATTTAGTCCAAAAGGAACTAGGTTTTCCTCATGATTTTTAATTCTTTTAAGGTTATCCCGGTGCTTGTAAATGATAAATGTTGCTAGGACAAGAATTAAAATTAAAAAGACCGGATCATAGGATTTAAAGATAAAGTGGAAGGCCGGGAAAACAGTAACCGCAAGAATGGCCGCAAGGCAGATGGTAATACTTGAAAAACTAACCATACTTGTTAGGTATAAGGCAATCATAAAGACAATGAAAAGGAAAAGGAAGAAAAGTGGGTTGTAGGTTAAAATCATACCAGCACTTGTAGCAACAGCCTTTCCACCCTTGAAACCATCAAAGATTGAACAAGTGTGACCAAAAATAGCTACCAAGCCAAAAATAGCTGGTGATATTCCGTGAACATGGAAGATCATTGGTAGGGCAGTTGCGATAACACCCTTTAAAACATCACAAATAAAAACAACTATGCCAGCTTTTTTTCCAAGAATTCTAAAGGTATTAGTGGTTCCGGTATTTCCGCTTCCGTAGTCATGTAAATTTTTTCCAAAAAATATTTTGCCAATCCAAAGTCCTGATGGAATGGATCCCAAAAGGTAGGCAGTAATTAATAAAATTATAACTTTCATAGGCCTATTATAGCAAAAAATTAAGCCTACTTAAATGCTCGGATTTTCATTTGTCTTGAATTTCTTAAAAAAATTTCCTGGATTTTAATTGGTAAATTGAATTTTTTTCCCGTATAATATGGGGATGAAAGGTGCAAGACACCAAGTATTAGGACCTTTTGAGGCTTTAACAGGGCGGTTTCAAGCCCCTTTAAGTCGAGGTCTAGTTTAGAGGTTAAAAATGACGATTGATATTAATCATTATAATGATGACGCTATCCAGGTCTTAGAAGGACTTGATGCGGTAAGAAAGAGACCGGGGATGTATATTGGTTCCACGGACTCAGCAGGTCTTCACCACCTGGTATATGAAATTGTCGACAATGCAGTTGACGAGGCCCTAAGTGGCTTTGGTGATCAAATTGATGTAGTAATTCATGCTGATAACTCAATCAGTGTATCTGACCACGGGCGCGGGATGCCTACAGGAATGCACAAAATGGGGATCCCAACAGTTGAGGTCATTTTCACAGTCCTCCATGCTGGAGGTAAATTTGGCCAAGGGGGCTACAAGACTTCAGGAGGTCTCCACGGGGTGGGATCATCTGTAGTTAATGCCCTGTCTTCTTGGCTGGAGGTTGAAATCACTCGGGACGGTCATATTTATAAACAACGTTTTGAAAACGGCGGAAAACCGGTAACTGGTCTTGAAAAAATTGGGACGGCCCCTAAAAAGGCCAGTGGGACCAAGGTTAGCTTTTTACCAGACCCTAAGATTTTCTCAACTACAAGCTACAAGTATAATACCATCTTTGATAGACTCAATGAGACGGCCTTCCTATTGAAGGATGTGACCCTGACTCTGACTGACGAAAGAGATGATAAGACGGATTCCTTCCACTATGAAAATGGGGTCAAGGACTTTGTGGCTTACCTTAATGAGGATAAGGATACCCTGACTCCTGTCATGCATTTTGCAGGAGAAGAGGCTGACTTCCAGGTGGAAGTGGCCCTCCAGTACAATGACGGTTACTCAGACAATATCTTAAGCTTTGTCAACAATGTCCGGACCAAGGACGGGGGAACCCATGAAACAGGCTTTAAGACAGCTCTGACCAAGGCCATGAACGACTATGCCAGAAAGACTGGCCTCTTAAAGGAAAAAGACAAGAACCTGGACGGTAGTGACTACCGAGAAGGTCTGTCAGCAGTGATCTCAATCCTTGTGCCTGAAGAGCACCTGCAGTTTGAGGGGCAGACCAAGGATAAGCTGGGAAGTCCGTTGGCTCGACCTATTGTCGAAGGCTTAGTTGGAACCCAGCTATCATATTTTCTGATGGAAAACGGGGAAGTGGCCCAAAGTCTAATTAGAAAGGCCATCAAGGCCCGTGAGGCCCGTGAGGCTGCTAGAAAGGCCCGTGAGGACTCAAGAACCGGCAAGAAGAGCAAGAAGGACAAGGGGCTTTTATCAGGAAAACTGACTCCAGCTCAGTCGAAAAACCCCAAGAAAAATGAACTCTACCTGGTCGAAGGGGACTCTGCCGGAGGCTCTGCCAAACAGGGGCGTGACCGTAAGTTTCAAGCGATTTTACCCCTTCGTGGTAAGGTAATTAATACGGAGAAGGCAAAGATTTCTGACATCATGAAAAATGAGGAAATCAACACCATGATCTATACCATAGGAGCTGGGGTGGGGGCCGACTTTAACCTGTCTGATGTCAACT
Source organism: Streptococcaceae bacterium ESL0687 (assembly GCA_029392475.1). Taxonomy (NCBI): domain Bacteria; kingdom Bacillati; phylum Bacillota; class Bacilli; order Lactobacillales; family Streptococcaceae; species Streptococcaceae bacterium ESL0687. The sequence continues at coordinate 818,699 of CP113940.1, read as the reverse complement.
ATGACAAGATTATCATTATGACCGATGCTGATACGGACGGAGCCCACATCCAAATCCTTCTTCTGACCTTCTTCTACCGCTATATGAAACCACTGGTTGAGGCCGGTAAGGTCTATATAGCACTACCTCCACTTTACAAGATGAGCCAGGGCAAGGGTAAAAAAGAGAAGGTAGCCTATGCCTGGACAGACGGAGAACTTGATGAACTCCGTAAAGAATTCGGTAAAAATTCGACCCTCCAGCGCTACAAGGGACTGGGTGAAATGAATGCCGACCAATTATGGGAGACAACCATGGATCCGGAATCAAGAACCCTTATCCGGGTTACCTTGGACGACGTGGCCCAGGCTGAGCGCCGGGTATCAGTCCTTATGGGAGACAAGGTTGAGCCACGGAGAAAGTGGATCGAAGACAATGTTAAATTTACCCTTGAAGAAGACGGACAAGTTATTTTTTAAGAAAAAATAGTCTAGAAATAACTTGCTAGATTGCGGGGATATTATGAACCTTTTAAGCAAATTAAAACCAGCCCAGATTATAAGTCTTGGTTTCCTTTTGATTATTTTTCTAGGAACCATTATCCTTATGATGCCTTTTGCAAGTAAAACAGGGGAGGTTACTCACCTGTTAGATGCCTTTTTTACGGCTACGAGTGCGACCTGTGTAACTGGACTTACAACTCTTCCAACAGCCTATCATTGGTCCTTTTGGGGTCAACTGGCCATCCTTATCATGAATGAGGTAGGAGGTCTAGGTTTTATGACTGTAGTTGTCATGCTTCTTACCTTAACAGGACAAAACCCCAGCCTTAAATATTCAATGGTCATTAAAGAATCATATAGCTTTGCCAGTTCCGGCCGAGCCTTCTACCTGATTAAATATATTATAAAGATGATGGCCCTCATTCAGGTGGGAGGAGCTTTCCTTTTGGCCGTCTCCTTTGTCCCTTTATTTGGATGGACCAAGGGTCTCTGGTACAGTATTTTTCACTCGGTGTCAGCTGTTTCCAATGCAGGCTTTGATCTTTTTGGTAACTCTTTGATGGATTTTACTGATAATCCCTATGTCCTAACTGTTATGTCTCTTTTGATTTTATCAGGGGGTTTTGGTTTTATTATCTGGATGGATTTACTTAATTATAAAAATAATCCCAAGTTGAGCTTACATACAAGAATAGCCCTTGTTATGGCTGTCTTACTAGTTTTAGGGGGTACCCTCCTTTTCATGATTATTAACCTTAAAGATTTTGATGGAAACATTCTTAACTATCTGAGTCAAAATTTCTTTTTGGCCGTGAGTCCAAGAACGGCAGGATTTACCATCTATGACTATAATAATATGGCCTATGCCGGTGTCTTTTTGACCATGGTTTTAATGTTTATCGGAGGAACCAGTGGCTCAACATCAGGTGGGATTAAAACCACGACCTTTGGAGTATTATTATTAAATATCCGGGCTATTTTGAGGCGGGAAGATGCAACGACTTATCACTACCGAACCATACCCATGTCAACAATCATGCAGGTCTATGAAGTTATCTTCCTTTACATGTCAGTAACCTTTATTAGTCTTTTCATTCTTTTGATGACTGAAAAGGTACCTGATCATAACGGGATTGAGTACATTATTTTTGAAGTAATAGCTGCCATTTCTACAGCAGGTTTTTCTATGGGGATGACTCCAGATTTATCAGTTATTGGTAAGTTATTAATAATTATTTTAATGTTCGTTGGTCGGATTGGTCTTTTTACAACAATTTATACAATCAACCACAGGGATAAAAAAGATACCTACTTTAAATATCCTGAAGAACAGGTTATTGTTGGATAGGAGAAAATATGAAATCATATGCAGTTATTGGTCTTGGCCGTTTTGGTGGAAGTGTGGTCAAGGGTCTTGTTGAAAGGGGCCAAGAGGTTCTTGCCATCGATAAGAATGAAAGTCTGGTTAATGATTACATGGATATAGCAACACAAGCTGTTATAGGTGATGCCCAGGATGAAAGGATGCTTAAAAGCCTTGCCATTGGTGATTTTGACTATGTGGTGGTGGCCATTGGTGAAAATGAGCAGGCCAGTACCCTAACAACTCTTTTAACAAAGGAACTTGGAGTGAAGACTGTGGTCGCAAAGGCTGCAACTCCTATCCAAGCTAAGGTTTTAGCCAAGGTTGGAGCAGATGTTATTATTCAACCAGAAGATGATGCTGGTAAAAATTTGGCCGAAAAATTAGTTAACCGCAATATCTTTGAATATTTTGAAATATCACATGACATGATGTTTGCAGAAATGAAGGTCAATAATTCCAAATTTGAAGGTAAAAAAATTTCAGAGATTAGGTTCTATGAAAAACATGAAATAAATGTTGCCATGATAAGACGGGCAGACGGTAGTACCGAAATTGGTACTGGGGATACAATTATTCACCTGGGTGATTTTATTTATGTCATTGGTGAAAAAAGTGCTGTTTCAAGTCTTAGCAACATGATTTAGTAGGAGAAAAAATGTCAAATATACAAAATTTATCCCTTGAGGATATTATGGGAGAACGTTTTGGACGTTATTCAAAATATATTATCCAGGAACGGGCCCTTCCTGATATTAGGGACGGCTTGAAACCAGTTCAAAGGCGTATTCTTTATTCGATGAATAAGGATGGTAATACCTTTGATAAGGGTTATAGGAAAAGTGCCAAGTCCGTTGGTAATGTCATGGGTAATTTCCATCCCCACGGAGATAGTTCCATCTATGATGCCATGATTCGAATGAGTCAGGACTGGAAGATGGGTGAGCCCTTGATTGAAATGCACGGTAACAACGGGAGTATGGACGGTGATCCGCCTGCTGCCATGCGTTATACTGAAGCAAGGCTCAGTGAGATTTCAGCCTATCTTTTAAATGACATCGAAAAAAATACAGTTCCCTTTGCTTGGAACTTTGATGATACAGAAAAAGAACCAACTGTTCTTCCAGCCAGCTATCCTAATCTTTTAGTTAACGGATCAACAGGAATTTCAGCTGGTTATGCAACAGAGATTCCGCCCCACAACTTAAATGAGGTGATTGATGCTGCCATCTATATGGTTGATCATCCGGCAGTTCAAGTTGAAAAATTAATGGAGATTATTCCAGGACCTGATTTTCCAACTGGGGCTATTATTCAAGGCAAGGATGAAATAAAAAAAGCCTATGAAAGCGGCCGAGGACGTATTGTCCTAAGAAGCAAGACTGAAATTGAGGATTTAAAGGCCGGTAAAAAACAGATTATCGTCACTGAAATTCCTTATGAGGTCAACAAGGCTAGTTTGGTCAAAAAAATCGATGACATAAGATTAAATCAAAAGGTAGCTGGGATTGCTGAAGTTCGTGACGAATCTGACCGTGATGGACTTAGGATTGCCATTGAACTTAAAAAGGATGCGGATACAAAACTTATTCTGAACTATCTTTACAAGTATACAGACCTTCAGACTAATTATAATTTTAATATGGTAGCAATTGATAACATGGCACCTAGACAGGTGGGAATTGTTGAAATTCTCAAGAGCTATATCAGCCACCGCCGTGAAATTATCCTGGCCCGCAGTCGCTTTGACCTAAAAAAGGCAGAAAAGCGCCTGCATATAGTTGAAGGTCTTATTAAGGTATTAAGTATCCTTGATGAGGTTGTAGCCCTAATCCGGGCCAGTGAGAATAAGGCTGATGCCAAGGAAAATCTGAAGGTATCCTACGGATTTTCTGAAGATCAGGCTGAGGCCATTGTTGTCCTTCAGCTATACCGTCTGACCAATACAGATATTGTGGCCCTTGAACGAGAAGAAGAAGAGCTTAATCAAAAAATTGCTACCTTAAAAGCTATTATTGGAGACGAGAGAACCCTCTTTAATCTGATGAAGCGTGAACTACGTGAGGTCAAAAAGAAATTTTCAAGACCAAGAAGAAGTAGCTTGGTGGACCAGGTTGAAGTGGTTGAGATTAAGGCAGAAAGCTTAATCAGCGAGGAAGAAACCTATGTTTCCATAACTCGTGATGGCTATCTTAAGAGAACAACGCCAAGAAGTTATGCTGCCAGTAAACCTGAAGAGCTTGGTAAAAAAGATGATGACGAGCTTGTACTTTTAGAAAATACCAAGACAACAGCCCATCTTTTAATTTTTACAAACCTTGCCAACCTCATCTATAGGCCAGTTCACGAACTGCCAGATATCAGATGGAAGGATATTGGTGAACATCTTTCTCAAACAATAAGTAATTTTGAAGCTGAAGAAAAGGTAATTCATGCTCAAATTGTTACAGATTTTGAAGCAGAAACCCTCTTTAGTTCTGTTACAAAGGCAGGTCAGATTAAACGTCTGTCCTTAGGGGACCTTAAACCTTGGCGGACTTATAAGTCAAAATCAACCAAGTTTGCCAAACTAAAAACATCAGAGGATCAAGTTATAAAAGTTGAGTCCTGCCAGGAAATTGACGAAATCATGCTTCTTACAAGATTTGGTTATGCCCTTCGTTTTGGTATTTGTGAAGTCCCAGTTATTGGAGCCAAGGCAGCTGGGGTTAAGGCTATTAATCTCAAGGAAGATGATGAACTCGTAGCAGCCTTTCTTATCAGGAGCCAAGAATTTTACCTCCTAACTCAAAGGGGAGCACTTAAGAAAATGAGGCTGGATGACATTCCAGCTACAAGTAGGGCAAAAAGGGGACTTTTAACTCTGCGGGAGCTTAAAAAATCACCTCATTATGTCTTTGGGGCAGGAAATGCTAGTGATTCCACTAGCCTACAGGTAACCTCTTTAATCCTTGAAAAATTTGATATTAATTTGGCAGATCTTGGCCTAAGTGAGAGGACAAGTAATGGATCCTTTATCTTTGATGAAAGTAAAGAAAAGGGTGTCAAAGAAGTAACCGAGAAAAAGATTTAGCCCAGGCTAGGTCTTTTTTCTTTTATTATCTGCCGTTTGGGATAGAAGGCATTAATTAAAAAAATATGATACACTAAACTAGAATAAGAAAAAAAGGAGGCGCATTCATTGAAATTAATGTGGAAGTACACGATAAAGAATAAAAAACTTTTATTTATGAATTTAATTTGTGTACTAGGGTTTATTTTAATCGAACTAGGTTTACCGACAATTTTAGCCTGGATGATTGATAGTGGAATTCCTGGTCAGGACAAGGCCTATATTTATAAGATGGGTTGGTTGATGCTTGGAATTATTGTTGTAGGGGTTAGTTTAAATATTGCTCTTGGTTATGTAACTTCAAGGATTACAGCAAATATAACAGCAGATATTAGGGATGACTTATTTGAAAAAATTCAAAGTTATTCTCATAATGAGTATGAGGCCCTAGGAGTTTCATCGCTTATAACAAGGGTTACAAATGATGCTTATCAGATTATGCTGTTCATGCAAAATGTGCTGCGGATTGGATTTACTGCTCCTCTGATGTTTTCTATTAGTTTATATCTGGTTATGGGTACAAATATGACTCTTGGTTGGTATGTGCTAGGTGCGCTTCCCTTCTTGCTAGTTGGGGTTATCTTGATCGCCCTCTTATCAGAGCCTATTTCTAGTAAGCAGCAGGATAATCTTGATAAAATTAATGGAATTTTAAGGGAAAACCTATCTGGTTTACGGGTAATTAGGGCCTTTGTTAATGAGAAGTTTGAAAACAAGCGTTTTAAAAAGGTAAATGATGCCTACGCAAGTACTTCAACCAAGTTGTTTAGCCTGATGGCAGCTGCCCAGCCGGGATTTTTTGTTCTCTTTAATGTTGTTATGGTGCTGATAATCTGGCAAGGAAGTGTTCAAATAGATAGTGGAAGTTTAAAATTAGGGGATTTAGTTGCCTTTATTGAGTATATCTTCCATGCCCTCTTCTCATTTATGCTTTTTGCAACAGTCTTCATGATGTATCCAAGAGCTTCTGTATCAGCTAACCGGATTCAGGAAGCCTTTGATACCATGCCTTTGGTTGAGATTAAAGAAGACGGAATTAAGGAAACCAAGGAACATGGTCACTTAGTTTTTGAAAATGTAACCTTTGCCTACCCAGGACCTTCTGAAACACCTGTTATCCGTAATGTGAGTTTTGAGGCTAAGGCCGGTGAAACGGTGGCCTTTATAGGAAGTACGGGAAGCGGGAAGTCAACTCTTGTTCAGCTGATTCCAAGATTCTTTGATGTTAGTCAAGGAAGGGTACTAGTTGATGGTGTTGACGTTCGTGACTTTAATCCTCATGCCCTAAGAAGTAGGATTGGATTTATTCCTCAAAAAGCTCTGCTTTTCAAGGGGACAATCGCTGACAACCTTCGCTTTGGTAAGGAGGATGCAAGTCTTGAGGATATGGAGTTCGCCTGTAGGATTGCTCAGGCTTCTGAGTTTATTTCTAAATTACCTGATGGCTTTGACTCTAAAATTTCAGAAGGTGGTTCTAACTTATCTGGTGGACAGCGCCAAAGGCTTGCAATCGCAAGGGCAATTATCAGGAGGCCTGAAATCTTTGTCTTCGATGATAGTTTTTCAGCCCTTGACTATGCAACTGACAAGAAATTAAGATCAAGTCTTAAGGAAGTAACTAAACATTCAGCCCTTTTAATTGTTGCCCAAAGGGTTGGAACCATTATGGACGCCGATAAGATTGTTGTTCTTAATGAAGGAGATGTGGTAGGAATTGGTAATCATAGGGAACTTCTTGAAACTTGTCCAATTTACTATGACATTGCAAGCTCACAACTTTCAGAGGAGGAATTGAAAAAATGAAAACTTTTTCTTCTTTAATGAGAATCTGGCACTATATTAAGCCTTATAAAATCTCGTTTTACCTGGTAATTATCTTTACCATCTTAACTGTTGCCTTTAGTGTTGCAGTTCCTTATGCTGTAGGTCTTCCAACATCAGAGATTGCAAAAAATCTTGCCCAGGGAGAGGCCATTAACTTTGCTTTTATTAAGCAAAGCCTGGTTTGGATACTAATCCTAGGACTTTTATACGGAGCCTTCCAACTTATCGCAGGACTTCTAGTTACTAGAGTTGTTCAAAGTTCAATGAAGGACTTAAGGTCTGATATTGATGAAAAAATTAATCGTCTTCCAGTTTCCTACTTTGATGCTAACCAGCAGGGAGATGTTCTGTCTCGAATGACAAATGATGTAGACGCAGTAAGTAATGCCTTCCAACAAGCCTTTGTTGGTATTATCAATGCTCTTTTAAGTATTGTAATGGCAGTTGCTATGATGTTTTATATCAATAGTGTAATGGCCTTGATTGCAATCATAATGATTCCTTTATCAATTTTGATTTCGAAATTTGTCGTTAAACACTCTCAAAATTACTTCCAAGCCATGCAAAATTCCTTGGGTGAAATGAATGGTTATGTCCAAGAATCAATGACAGGATTTAATGTAATTAAGGTTTTTGGTCAAGAGGAAAGTGCCCTTCAAAACTTCAAGCGGGTAAATGGTCAGCTTAGGGATAATGGATTTAAGGCAGCCTTTATTTCAGGACTTATGATGCCCCTTGTCCAAATGACAGCCTACCTAACTTTTGCAGTGATTGCAGTAGTTGGAAGTATTTATGCTATCAGCGGGGTTATCTTGGTTGGACAATTGCAGGCCTTTATCCAGTATATCTGGCAGGTTAGTCAGCCCATGGGTAATGTTACCCAACTTTCGTCAGTTCTTCAAAGTGCCAGTGCAGCTTCAAGCCGAGTATTTGCCATCTTGGATGAGCCTGAAGAGGTAAAAACAGAAAATCCTGTAATTCCTCCTAAGAAAATCCACGGAGATGTAAGTTTTGAGGATGTATACTTCTCTTATAGTCCAGAAAAACCACTGATTGAAAACTTAAACTTTAAGGTTAAGGCAGGACAAACTGTTGCTATTGTTGGTCCTACTGGGGCCGGTAAGACAACCTTGATAAATCTTCTAATGCGTTTTTATGATGTAACGTCTGGTTCCATCAAAATCGATGGCATTGACACCAAGTCGATGAAAAGAAGTGACGTTCGTTCAATGTTTGGTATGGTTTTACAGGATGCTTGGCTGTATGAGGGAACGATTGCTGATAATATCCGTTTTGGAAAGCTTGATGCGACAGACTATGAGGTTGTTGATGCAGCTAAGACAGCTAATGTTGATCACTTTATTCGTACCATGCCAGAAGGATATGATATGTTAATTAATGCTGAAGGAGATAATATCTCCCAAGGGCAGAAGCAGCTTTTAACCATTGCGCGTGCTGTTATATCAGATCCTGAGATTTTAATTCTTGATGAAGCGACAAGTTCCGTTGATACAAGGCTTGAAAGTTTAATTCAAAAGGCTATGGATAAGGTAATGGAGGGTCGAACTAGCTTTGTAATTGCCCACAGGCTTTCAACAATTAGGGATGCCGATCTAATTCTTGTCATGAAGGACGGATCAATTGTTGAACAGGGAAATCACGAGGAGCTTTTAAAAGAAGGCGGCCTTTATAGTAACCTTTATAATAGTCAGTTTACTGAATAAAAAATAGACCCTCGAGGTCTATTTTTTATTTGGTTAATATTTGTAAACCGTTTACAATTTGTGCTAGAATTAGTTGAAAACAGTGTTTGAAAGGAATGAAAATGAAAAAGAAATTAATATTTAGTGATTTAGATGGTACCTTACTCAATGAAGAAAACACAGTTAGTAAAAAGACAGCCCAAGCTATTAAAAGGGTTATCTTAGATGGTTCAGATTTTATTCCAGTTTCTGCTAGAATGCCTGAGGCCATTGCACCAATTATGGAATCAATTGGGGTTACAACACCTATAATTTCCTACAATGGAGCTTTAATTCAGGACGAAAATGGGGAGATAGTTTTCTCTAAGACCATGGATTCGGAAGAAGCAGCTGGAATCTGTGACTTTGTGGCTAGGAATTTAGTTGGCGTGGTTTGGAATGCTTATAGTTATTCTACTTGGTTGGTTCAAAATAAGGAAGACTACTGGATTAAAAAGGAAGAAGTATCTGTCTCTCTTTCAGCTAAAGAAGGAGATATTAGAAGTGTTGCAGAGCTTCCTTCTGTTCATAAGATTCTTTTGATGGGTGAACCTAAGGTCATGGACGAGATTTTACCTACTTTGAGGGAACAATTTCCTGAGCTTCTTATCTATCCATCTGCTCCTTATTTAATTGAGGTCATGGGGGGAACTACTTCTAAAGGGGGAGCTGTAAAATACTATTCTGACTACAAGGATGTTGACCTTAAAGATACAATCGCCTTTGGTGACAACTTTAATGATTTAGACATGCTAAGAGTAGTTGGTCAGGGATTTGTTATGGCTAATGCTCCTGAAGAGATTAAAGAAGAAATCGGCAATATAACAGCAGATAATAATCACGACGGAATTGCACAAGTTTTAGATCGTTTATTTTAGGGAGGACGCTTGTTAAAATTAGTTAATTCTAACTTTTGCGGGTAGGAGAATAGGAAAAATGATAAAGGTACTAATTGCTAATGATCAAAGACTGGTTAGGGAGTCTTTGGAACTTGTTTTATCCTCTTACAAGGATTTGAAAATGCTTGGTAGTGCAGGTGACGAGCAGGAATTATTAGAGAGAATCAGATTTGAATTGCCAGATGTTATCCTGATGGATATTAATCTATCAAGGTCTGGTGGGGATTTATGCATTAAGACTGTTAAGGAATTTTACCCTCAGATTAAGATTGTAATTTTAACAGCTTCTGATGATGATGCATCAATTTTCAATGCCCTTAAGTGCGGGGCGTCTGGCTACTTACTAACCAAAGGAACTTCAATGGATGACCTTCATTCTGCCCTAGTGGATGTAAATCAGGGTATGTCTCCCTTAAATCCTTATATTGCATCGAGGGTTTTCAAGCTTTTTTATAAGATGGCCCAATCAGATGTAGTAGTTGAAGCCGATAAATCAGCCATAGATCAGATTACTGACGGAGAGTGGTTGATTATCGAACATGTTGGTTTGGGGCTTTCAAACAGGGAGATTGCCGGGAAATTATTTTTATCTGAAGGGACAATTAGAAATTATTTATCATCAGTTTTAGCCAAGCTTAATTTAAGGGATAGAACCCAGTTGGCTATCTGGGCTGTTCAAAGCGGAGTTACCCTTAAGGTTTCAGGGGCTTAAAAATAAGCAAATTAAAAAGAGATTTCGGTCTCTTTTTTTTGTTTTCAGAATAAACTATAAATGTGACAAATGTAACTAATTTTAGATAAAAAATTAACCAAAATAATGACAAAGGAAAATATGAAAGCGCATTATCTTTTGCTAAACTTAATTCATTGGAGGAGGAAATATTATGAAATATTTACTACTGGTAAGCCACGGTGGCCTAGCAGAAGGGGTTAAATCATCCCTTAAAATGTTTACTGATGGTGACTTGGATCACGTTATCGCCCTAGGTTTGAAGGACAAGGAATCGGTTTCTGATTTTTCAAATAGGGTACGAAGAGAGTTGGCAGGGCTTGATGAACATGAATTAATTGTTTTAGCAGATATTATTGGAGGTAGCCCCCTAACTAGTCTAATGGATCTTCTTTCAGAAACAAAGGACCTTGAGGACATGGTTGTCCTTGGTGGGATGAACTTAACCATGGCTCTGACTGCCTTTGTCATGAAAGACATACTTGAAGCAGATGAACTTAGGGAGACAGTCCTTAAAGAAGCGGGGGACGCCTTAAAGGAATTTGTGATTTCATCTGATGAAGATGACGATGAAATTTAAGTAATTTAGGCAATCATTTCCAATTATTAAAAAATTAAACTTAAAAAGGAGAAAAGGAAGATGACAGTTACATTTTTACGTATCGATGACCGGATGATTCACGGACAAACAGTTACCAGATGGGCCAAGGAGTTTCCCTGTGATGGTCTGATAGCAGTAAATGATGCTGCGGCAGCTAATAAGGTTTTAACTCAAGCCTACAAGGGAGCATCTGATAAAAAAACTTTTGTCTGGTCAGTGGAGGATTTTGGTAAAAAATCACAAAAAGTTTTAGATTCTGATACCAGATATTTCGTAATTACTAAAAATCCCCTGGATATGAAAAAAATTCTTGTGGATCAAGGGTTCAAGCCAGGAGTTAAAGAGGTTATCGTAGGTCCTTGTAATGACAGACCTGGTGCTATCAAACTAGGAAACAACCAATCAATTACCCAAGAGGAAGCAGCAGCCTTTGAAGCCATTGAAGGAGCAGGTTACAGGGTTAAATTCCAACTTCTACCGGATGTATCAATTGGTTACTGGTCAGACTTTAAATCAAAATTTGGTTACTAATATTAGATAGTAGGAGATAAAAGATGACAATTACATGGATTCAAGCAGCTTTACTAGGACTTTTTGCCTGTCTGTCGTCAATGCCAGGGCTTGCTGGTACAACTGTAGGGAACTATACCTTAGGGCGTCCCTTGGTTGGTGGACTTGTTTGTGGACTTATTTTAGGAGATTTAGAGACAGGTATTATCTGCGGGGTTGCCATGCAGCTGGTTTACATTGCCTTAGTTACACCGGGTGGGACAGTTTCTGCCGATTTAAGGGCCGTGTCATACATTGGTATCCCTCTTGCAATGGTTGCCATTCACTCGCAGGGTCTATCAGTTGAATCAGCAGATGCAGCCAACCTAGCTAAGTCAATGGGAACTCTAGTTGGAACAGTTGGAACAGTTCTTTTTTACGGAACAGCAACTTTAAACCTTGCCTGGCAACATATTGGGTGGAAAGCGATCGAAGAAGGTAAATTCCATAAACTCTATAAGGTTGACTGGCTTTACCCTTGGATCTCTCACTTCGTATTCTCATTCCTACCAACTCTTATCATGTGTAAACTTGGAGCAGATGCGGTAACTGCCATGAAAGATGCCCTTCCAATGGACGGAATCCCAATGAAAACCTTATTTACTGTAGGTTCCCTTCTTCCATGTGTGGGTATTGCTATTTTACTTAAGCAGATTGTTGAAAAGATGATGGACTTTGTTCCTTTCTTTGTAGGATTCACTCTTGCAGCATCTCTTGGTTTAAACCTTGTATCATGTGCGGTAATTTCTCTTATTTTTGCCCTAATTTTCTATGAAATTGAAATGGTAAAAAATATGAAACGAGCAGTAAGTACAAGTGAATATGATTCTGATGACGAAGAGGAGGATATCTAAGATGGCTCAAAAAAAATTAACGAAAAAAACATTAGCAGAGTCTTTCCACCACTGGTATTATGGTAATTTGACTTGTTTCTCTCAGGAGCACATGCAAACTTTTGGTTACTTAACCTCAATGCTTCCTGTTATTGAAGAGCTTTACGACAATGAAGAAGACAAGGCTCGCTCTGTTAAAACCTATACGGCCTTCTTTAATACAGAACCTCAGTTGGGTACCTTGATTGTAGGGATTACAGCAGGTCTTGAGGAGGCCCGTGCCAACGGAGCAACAGAGGTTGACGATGAAACAATTAACGGTCTTCGTGCAGGTCTAATGGGTCCCGTAGCAGGAATCGGAGACTCACTGATTGTTGGGACACTTATTCCAGTAATTTTAGGGATTGCCTTGGGTCTTTCGACCGGTGGATCACCAATTGGGGCTATTTTCTACATCATTGTTTGGAACCTACTGGCTTACTTTGGAATGCGCTTTGCCTACTTCAAAGGTTATGAACTTGGAGACAAGGCTGTTGAATTCCTTGTTGGTCCTCAAGGTCAAGCAATTAGAAAGGCCGTAACAATTGTTGGGGGGATGGTTGTTGGGGGAGTTGCTGCTACTTGGGTATCAGTTAAAACTTCCTTCCAACTAGGAGACAGCGATAATCCTTACCTGGTTTTACAAGATAAACTGGATTCAGTTTACCCTGGCCTTCTAACTGCCCTCTTCATTGTTGCATGCTGGTGGTTGATGGCTAAGAAAAACCTTTCACCAATCAAAGTCATGCTCCTTTTAGTGGTAGTTGCCTTTCTCGGTGTAATTGCAGGATTCTTCAATCCAGGCCTATCTTACTAAGATTAGATAGAGGTTTTAAAAGTGAACCAAGATGAATTAATTTCTGGTTACCAGAATGAAATAAATTATCAGAAACATATGATGAATAATCTAGGGAGATGGTTCTCCCTCCTCTTTGTTCTTGCAAGTATTGGACTTCTTCTGATTTATTTCTTTAGACAATCAAACATCTTTCTTTTCCTTATGGGTTGCATTCTAGCTATTATTGGCATCCTTGGCATGCTTCTCTTTGGCTACGGAATCTTTAAGGGTCGTAAAAATTTAAATCTTTTGATTGATGATTTTCAGGAAAAGATTACCACAAATAAAGGTTGATTAAGTTCAACCTTTATTGTTGACATTGACACTAGGTCAGGGTTTATACTTGCCATATAGAAAGCAAGAGGACAAATTTTATGAATATTAAAGAAATTTCTAAGATAACCCAGGTCAGCGAGCGTGGTTTGCGTTATTATGAAAAATTGGGCCTTTTAAATCCCAAGCGAAACGAAAAAAATGGCTACAGGGAATACGGCAAAAGTGACATTGACCAAATTTATCAAATAGCCCTTTACCGGGCCATGCACTTTTCCCTAGCTTAAATTAAGGGTTTAATTGGCGAAAAGAAAGTTTATGACCGCAGGGAAATTTTTTTAGAACAATATGAAGCACTTTTGAGAAAAAGGCAGGAGCTAGATCAGGTTCTTGCTAGCTTAAAAGAGAAGATAACAGGAGATACAATTATGAAAGAAGAAAATTTTGAACTAGTAAATAAATTAATCAGAGAAAATGAAGACCTTTATGGTCAAGAAATCAGAGCTACTTATGGGGATGAATTAGTAGATAGGGTGAATAATTATTTAAAAGAATCTTTGGACCTTACCCATGCAAGAGAAATTGAAGAAAAACTAGTCCGACAACTAGAAAATTTGATTCTTGCTTCTGAGTCGGACCAGCAAGCCCAACGAATAGAAGAGGAAGTTTTTAAGCTCCACAAGGAGTGGTTGACTCTTTTTTATCCCGCCTATGATAGCAAGTATCACCTGGCTATGGCTGATATGTATGAAAAGGATGAGCGTTTCCTTAAATATTATAATGATTTAGTGGAAGGTGGTAGTAAATATCTAATTAGTGCCATAAGAGCTCATGCCAAATAAAGGTTGATTAAGTTCAACCTTTTTATTATTTTATGAGAGAGCAATTTGTGGTAGAATAGACTGTATAACCTCAGGGTTATGGCTGTATTGGCTGATAGACGTATTAAAGAAATCAATGGTATTTAACCTCAGAGGTGGACTTTTATGAATTCAACTATAAAGGCAAAACTTGAATTATTACCTAATAGTCCGGGATGTTATATCCACAAGGACAAACATGGGCAGATAATTTATGTCGGTAAGGCAAAAAATTTAAGAAACCGTGTTCGTTCTTATTTTAGGGGAAGTCATGATACCAAAACTGAACGTCTGGTTTCTGAAATTGTAGATTTTGAGTTTATTGTAACTGAAAGTAATATTGAAGCCCTTCTTTTGGAAATCAATTTGATTCAGGAAAATAAACCTAAATACAATATAATGCTTAAGGATGACAAAAGTTATCCCTTTATCAAAATTACTAATGAAAAGTTCCCAAGACTTTTAATTACCAGGCAGGTTAAAAAGGACAATGCCAAATACTTTGGCCCCTATCCAGATGTCAAGGCAGCTAATGAAATAAAAGGACTGTTAGATAGGATTTTTCCTTTAAGAAAATGTAATACTTTACCCAATAAGGTATGTCTTTACTATCATATTAATCAGTGCCTTGCCCCCTGTGTTTTTGACATTGATCCTAATGCCTATAAGGATATGTCAGAGGAGATTAGCCAGTTCTTAAAAGGAGACGACGACAAAATAGTCGACGAGCTTCAAGAGAAGATGAATACCTTTGCTAGTCGGATGGAATTTGAGAAGGCTGCTGAATATAGGGATTTAATCAAATCAATTGGTGTTTTGAGAACCAAACAAAGGGTGATCAATCATGATCTCAAGGACCGGGATGTTTTTGGTTACGCTGTTTTAAATGGTTGGATGTGTGTCCAAGTATTTTTTATCAGGCAGGGTAAACTTATTGAGCGAAATGTAAATCTGTTTCCCTACTATAATGATCCTGACGAAGACTTTTTGACCTATATCGGTCAGTTTTATCAGGAGGAGGAGCATTTTGTACCCAAGGAAATTTTCATCCCGCATGATATTGACTTAGAAAGTGTTAAAGTTCTGACGCAAACTTCAGTAGTTCAACCTCAAAGGGGAGAAAAGAAGCGGCTGGTTAGTCTGGCCATTAAGAATGCTGAGGTAAGCCTCAAGCAAAAATTTGACCTTTTGGAAAGGCATGTTGAAAAAACGCAGGGTGCTATTGAAAATTTAGGAAATCTTTTGGAGATTCCGACACCTGTGCGAATTGAAGCCTTTGACAACTCAAATATTATGGGGACTAGTCCTGTTTCTGCTATGGTTGTTTTTGAAAACGGAAAGCCCAATAAAAAGGAGTACCGCAAGTATAAGATTAAGACGGTAACAGGTCCTGATGATTATGCCAGTATGAGGGAAGTTATTGAACGGCGTTATTCAAGGGTTATTAGAGAAAATCTTCCCTTGCCAGATCTTATTGTAATGGACGGGGGAGAAGGCCAGGTTAATGCGGCTAGAAGTATCCTCTATGATAAACTAGGGCTTGATATTCCAATTGCAGGCCTTGCTAAAAATGACCGCCACCAAACCCATGATATTTTATTTGGTGACCCTTTAGAGGTCATTCCCCTTAGCCGTAAAAGTGAGGAATTCTTTTTACTGCAAAGAATCCAGGACGAGGTCCACCGTTTTGCTATAACTTTTCACCGGGAGCTTCGTAGCAAGAATAGTTTTGCTTCAAAACTTGACGGTATAGCAGGTCTTGGACCCAAAAGGAAAAAACTTTTACTTAAAGAATTTAAAAGTATAAAAAACATACAAAGTGCTAGTGTTTATGAAATCCATGATATAGGAATTCCCATGAAAGTGGCTGAAGAAATATCTCATGTTTTAAATAATAAAAAAACTAATGACAAAAAGGAGACAAAAGATGACAATTAACTTCAATGAAGAAATTGCAAAACGTAAAGATGATATGCTTGAAGACTTATTTACACTTCTACGCATCAACTCTGAACGTGATGATTCAAAAGCAACTAAAGAGGCACCATTTGGACCTGGTCCAGTTGAGGCTCTAGATAAAATGCTTGAAATTGCTGAACGCGACGGTTTTGCTACTAAAAATGTGGACAACTACGCAGGTCACTTTGAATATGGTGACGGTGAAGAAGTTCTAGGAATCTTCGCTCACATGGACGTGGTTCCTGCTGGATTTGGTTGGGATTCAAACCCATACGAGCCAGAAATTCGCGATGGTAAAATCTATGCGCGTGGATCAAGTGATGATAAGGGTCCTACAGTAGCTTGTTACTATGCCCTTAAAACAATCAAAGAACTTGGTCTTCCTGTATCTAAAAAAGTTCGTTTCGTAATCGGAACTGACGAAGAATCAGGATGGGGCGACATGGATTACTACTTTGAACACGTTGGTGTGCCAAAACCTGACTTTGGATTCTCTCCAGATGCTGAGTTCCCAATCATCAATGGTGAAAAAGGAAACATCACTGAGTACCTACACTTCAACAACAGCCAAGGTGGAACATTCACACTTCATAGCTTCAAGGGTGGACTTCGTGAAAACATGGTTCCAGAAAGCGCAACTGCAGTCTTCTCAGGTGATACTTCCCTTGACAAACTAACAGCTGACTTCGACGCTTTTAAAGCAGCTAAGAAGGTAACTGGTGAAATCACTAATCTTGGCAACAATGAATACCAAATCACTGTTACAGGTAAATCAGCCCACGGTGCAAGCCCTCAAACTGGAGTAAATGGTGCAACTTACCTTGCTCACTTCCTAATGGATCTTGACTTTGGTGGAGCTGCAAAAGCTTATTTAGTTACAGCTGGTCAAATTCTTTTTGAAGATCACGCTGGTGAAAAACTTGGAGTTGCCCACACTGATGAGAAAATGGGTGCTCTTTCAATGAATGCTGGTGTCTTCAAGTTTGACGAAAACTCAGATGACAACACAATTGCTTTAAACTTCCGTTACCCTAAAGGAACTGATGAAGATACAATCAAGGCTGAACTTGAGAAGATTGAAGGAGTTGCAAGTGTAACTAAGGCTAGCCACGGACATCTACCTCACTATGTTCCTATGGATGATCCACTAGTTAAGACTCTTCTTGATGTCTACGAAAAACACACTGGTGAAAAAGGATACGAGCAAATCATCGGTGGTGGAACATTCGGTCGTCTTTTAGACCGCGGAGTTGCCTTCGGAGCACAATTCCCAGGCTATACTGACACAATGCACCAAGCCAACGAATTCATGCCAGTTGACTATGTTGAACGTGCCGCAGCTATTTATGCTGAAGCAATTTATGAATTAATTAAATAAGAATGAAGAAGAGAGCGTAAGCTCTCTTTTTTATTTTGTTTGGATATACGTAAAGATAATGATAGTTAAAATTAGAAATTATATTTTAAAGATCAGTGGTTTTTGTGGTATAACGAAAAAATTAATCAATAATTTATTAATTGGTATACCAATTATGTAGATATAATTAAATCACAAAAATTATATATTATAAAAAATAAATTATAATATTTTAGTTATACATTCTTTATGTATAACCAAATAGGGTAATAAAAATTAGAAAAAATACCTTTAAAAATTAGTGCTTTTTGTGATACAATGGAGAAATTAATTAATCATTTATTGATTGGTATATTAAACGAAAGGAAATAAATAAATCAATGAAAATAAATAAAATCGCAAGAAAAGAACGATATAAAGTGTACAAAGATGGGAAGAAGTGGGTTTTTATTGGACTCGCATCACTCGCACTAATGGATGCTGTCCAGGAAGCTAATGGTGAGACACCTTTATTTTTAGGACAAAGTATTAAAGCAAGTGCTGCTACTACCTCCAAAGAAGTAGTAACTATTTCAAAAGATGGAACCATTACGGGTGTAACCTTTGCAGACCAAGAGGAGGCCCTAGTCGGTAAATATGTGGATTTGGCTATGGTTAAAGATGTTGCCATAGATCCAAAGGATACAAAGCAAAGAATTGATTACTCCGTTGATAACGTTTATGTTCGTATTGACCAAGTGACAGGTCATTTGGTTCACGCTTATGTCGCTGGTCAAACTAAAGTCCATATTTATGCACGAGGTGTAAATAATTCAGTTTCACTTTTTATGGGTTCAGGAACAAATTATGAATTCACTAAAGCAACTAGTCCTTACCGCCGGATTCACGAATTCTATGTTGGTTCTACAAGTCTTACAGATATCGCTGCATGGACAGGTGAGGGTAAAGAAGTACCTTGGGGTACGACAGTGGCTGATATTAAAGCCGTAATTGAAAAAAAGAGTAGAACATTAGATAGAGATAACTCTTTTCTTTTGACTGATGCTATGTTAGAAAATGCACCGGAAGGTGCTGATACGATTTTAGTTTCTTATATATCAGATAGTTCTAAACCTAACTTTGGTACGGGAATTGACCAATTTTACGTTACCCCACCGATTCAGATTCGTTCAAGTGACCAGATTACCAGCGAGGTTAACGCTGCGATTCAACAAGCTAAGGAGTCAAAAGCAGCAAAGGAAACTCAAAAGAAAGCTATTGCTGATGCATCTCAGAGTGCTGCAGCATCAATCGATAGTAATAAGGCTTTTACTAGTGACCAAAAAAAAGCAGCAAAGGAAGCTATTGATAATATTGTTAAAGATACATTAAATACGATAGATAAACACTATCGTGCAACAGATGTTAATAATGCTGGAGCTAATGCTATTCAAGCTATTCAAGCGGCAGCTACGCCAGCTAAAACAATTGCTGAACAACAAAGCGAAGCTAAGCAGGCTTTAATAGATATGTTAAATAATACTAAAGCTCAAATTGATGCTGAACCAACATTAACAACAGCTGAAAAGACAGCTCAAAAGCAAGCTGCTGATAGTGCTGCAAGTCAAGCTATTGATAAAATCATAAATGATGACAATGCAGACGATATTCAAAATGATACTACAAATGCCTTATCAAGCATTAAAAATACATATGTTCCTTCTAATGTTTCATTAGACGATCAAAAAACAAATGCCTTATCAGCTTTTAAAGAAAAATATGAAATTGATGCCAAGAAGAATGCTATTGATAATGATGCATCTCTAACAACAGCTGAGAAAACAGCTCAAAAGCAAAAGATCACTGATGCTGTAGCGACAATAGAAAATCAATTACAAAATGCTGAGACAGCTGATGATATTGAAAGTATCGTTAACAATGACGATATAATTAATCAAATTAATAGTGCTCACCAAAAAGGTGCGAAAACACTTGAAGAACGCCGGACAGAGGCGAAGGAAAAGATAGATCAGGCAGTAGCAGCACTTAAAGAAAAAATTAAAAATGATGATTCCTTGACAAATGCTGAGCAGAACGAACAAAATAAAAAGATTGATGCAGCTGTAAAACAAGCAAAAGAAGCTATCGATAATGGAACAGCCCAGCAAATTGAAGACACGGTAACAGAGGTAAATAAAGAAATTGAAGGTCTATATATTCCTGGGGAACCACTTTCTGATCGTAAAAAGCATGCTATAGAAGCCATTAATGCTGCAGCGGCAAGTGAGAAAGATACTATTGAGAGCAGTACAACTGTGGCTGATGGTACTATTGATCAAGATGGTCAACCAACTGCTTCTAGTAAAACACTTCAAGAGGCAGCTATCGATAAGATTATCCAAGATTATCAGGAAAAAATTACCGATGCTACTGACCCGGATGATGTTAATGACTTTAGAGAAGAAGCCATTAATAAAATCCAAAGCCTAACAAAAACAAAGCAAGAAAATCGTGCAGCAGCAGCAAAGAAAACTCAAGCAGCTATCGATAAGATTACTCAAGATCCAACGATGACTAGCAGCGAGAAAGTATCGGTTATTGATAGATTTAAACAAGCTTATAATGACTATATTCAAGCTATTGATAAAGATACGGATACAGGTACACCAAGTAGTGATGATACGAAGAAATTTAACTCAGGTTTAGAGTATACTAATTCAAATCCGTCAATTGCTGATCAAAAAACAAATGCTCTGTCATCTTTTAAAGAAAATCATCAAATTGATGCCAAGAAGAAAGCTATTGATAACGATTCAGAGTTAACAACAGCTGAAAAAACAGATCAAAAGCAAAAGATTGATGATGCTATAATGGCATTAGAAAATCAATTAAAAGGTGCGAAAACAGCTGATGATATTCAAAATATCATTAATAATGCTGATATCATCAATCAAATTGATAATGCTCATCAAGCAAGTGCTAAACCACTTAGTCAACGTAAAATAGATGCGAATAAAGAGATTGATCAAATAGCAGCAACAGCTAAAGCTAAAATTGATAGTGATCTAACTTTAAGGGAGACTGAAAAGGCAGTACAGAAGAAAAATATTGATGCGGCTGTAGAACAAGCAAAAGAGGCTATTAATAGTGGGACAGCCCAGCAAGTAGAAGATACTGTGGCAGAGGCAAGTAAAGACATTGAAGGTCTTTATGTTCCTGGGAAAGCACTTTCTGAGCAAAAAGATGAAGCTAAATCAAAAATTGATACCAATGTAATTGCCGCTAAACTTAAAATTGATAGTGATTCAACATTATCAGATTCTGAAAAAGCAGTACAAAAGCAAGCTATTGATAAGGTAGCTAGTGAAGCTAAAGAAAGCATTGAAAATGCAGCTAATGCGGATTTAGTCGCATCTATTGAAGATACTACGAGTGATTTATTAAATAAATTAGTTGATGAGAAACAAAAGGCTCGCAAATACTTATCAGGTCAAACACAAGAAGCTATTAATACAATTAATGGTAAGGATAACTTGACTTCTTCACAGAAGGCAGACCGTATCAATCAAGTCAAAGAAGCTTCTAAAAAAGCAAGTGACAGTATTGATTCAGCAACAAGTGTAGATGCTATTAATGCAGTAACAAGTAATGGATCTGATTTTACTAATGCATTAACTGTAGCTAAAAATACTGATGGTATGCCATCAGTTGATGAGTTGAAAACAACAGCTACTGCAAGTATCAATAAAGCTGTTGCTGATACTGCAGCTAAAATCGATAATGATTCAACCTTATCAGACAGTGATAAACAGGCTCAAAAGCAAGTTCTTGATACTCAAGCTAAGAATATTTTAGATACCATTAATGGTTCTCCAACAGCAGATGATATTCAAACAGCTGTAGATAATGGAGTTAAGGTAATTGATGGTTTAGACAAAACTTCGGCTGATAAAGATTTAGCAGATAAGGTTCAAGCGGCTCATACTGCAATAAATAATAATAGTAACCTAAGTCAGGACGAAAAAAATGAGCGTAATCAAGCAATTGATAACGTAAGAAAAACGGTACAGGATGCAATAAACCAGGCAACCAGTGCTGATGTTATTAATGTAGTAATAGATAATGCCGATAATTCATTAAATAAGATTGTAGATGCTCCTATTAAGTCATTAGCTGATCGTAAGAAAGAAGCTAAGTTAAGTGTGGAAGATCAAGTTCAAAAAGCAATTGATAATATTAATAATAACAATGCTTTAAGTTCTAAAGAGAAGACCGACCGTATCAATAAGGTTAAGGAAGCATCTAAGAAAGCAAGTGACAGTATTGATTCAGCAACAAATGCGGATGATATTAATGGAGTAACAAGTAAGGAATCTGACTTTAATAAAGATTTAACTGCAGCAACAAATACTGATGATGTACCGTCAATTGATAAGCAAAAATCTGATGCTAAATTAGCCATTAATCAAGTTGTAGCAGATATCAAATCTAAAATTGATGCAGACAAAACATTAACAACAGCTGAAAAGACAGCTCAAAAGCAAGCTGCTGATAGTGCTGCAAGTCAAGCTATTGATAAAATCACAAATGATGACAATGCAGACGATATTCAAAATGATACTACAAATGCACTAACAACCATTAAAAATACATATGTTCCTTCTAATGTCTCATTAGACGATCAAAAAACAAATGCCTTATCAGCTTTTAAAGAAAAATATGAAATTGATGCCAAGAAGAATGCTATTGATAACGATCCAGCTTTAACAACAGCTGAGAAAACAGCTCAAAAGAAAAAGATCGTTGATGCTGTAGCGACAATAGAAAATCAATTAAAGAATTCTGAAACAGCAGAAGATATTGAAAGTATCGTTAAAAATGATGATATAATTAATCAAATTAATAATGCTCACCAAAAAGGTGCGAAAACAATTGAAGAACGCCGGACAGAGGCAAAGGAAAAGATAGATCAGGCAGTAGCAGCACTTAAAGAAAAAATTAAAAATGATGACTCCTTGACAGATGCTGAACAGGGTAAACAAAATAAAAAGATTGACGCAGCTGTAAAACAAGCAAAAGAAGTTATCGATAATGGAACAGCCCAGCAAATTGAAGATACTGTTTCAAATACAATTAAAAAGATTACAAATATCTATATTCCTGGGGAACCACTTTCTGATCGTAAAAAGCATGCTATGGAAGCCATTAATGCTGCAGCGGCAAGTGAGAAAGATACTATTGAGAGCAGTGCAACTGTAGCTGATGGTACTATTGATCAAGATGGTCAACCAACTGCTTCTAGTAAAACACTTCAAGAGGCAGCTATCGATAAGATTATTCAAGATTATCAGGAAAAAATTACCGATGCTACTGACCCGGATGATGTTAATGACTTTAGAGAAGAAGCCATTAATAAAATCCAAAGCCTAACAAAAACAAAGCAAGAAAATCGTGCAGCAGCAGCAAAGAAAACTCAAGCAGCTATCGATAAGATTACTCAAGATCCAACGATGACTAGCAGCGAGAAAGTATCGGTTATTGATAGATTTAAACAAGCTTATAATGACTATATTCAAGCTATTGATAAAGATACGGATACAGGTACACCAAGTAGTGATGATACGAAGAAATTTAACTCAGGTTTAGAGTATACTAATTCAAATCCGTCAATTGCTGATCAAAAAACAAATGCTCTGTCATCTTTTAAAGAAAATCATCAAATTGATGCCAAGAAGAAAGCTATTGATAACGATTCAGAGTTAACAACAGCTGAAAAAACAGCTCAAAAGCAAAAGATTGATGATGCTATAATGGCATTAGAAAATCAATTAAAAGGTGCGAAAACAGCTGATGATATTCAAAATATCATTAATAATGCTGATATTATCAATCAAATTGATAATGCTCATCAAGCAAGTGCTAAACCACTTAGTCAACGTAAAATAGATGCGAATAAAGAGATTGATCAAATAGCAGCAACAGCTAAAGCTAAAATTGATAGTGATCTAACTTTAAGGGAGACTGAAAAGGCAGTACAGAAGAAAAATATTGATGCGGCTGTAGAACAAGCAAAAGAGGCTATTAATAGTGGGACAGCCCAGCAAGTAGAAGATACTGTGGCAGAGGCAAGTAAAGACATTGAAGGTCTTTATGTTCCTGGGAAAGCACTTTCTGAGCAAAAAGATGAAGCTAAATCAAAAATTGATACCAATGTAATTGCCGCTAAACTTAAAATTGATAGTGATTCAACATTATCAGATTCTGAAAAAGCAGTACAAAAGCAAGCTATTGATAAGGTAGCTAGTGAAGCTAAAGAAAGCATTGAAAATGCAGCTAATGCGGATTTAGTCGCATCTATTGAAGATACTACGAGTGATTTATTAAATAAATTAGTTGATGAGAAACAAAAGGCTCGTAAGGCTTTATCAGATAAAGTTAGCGTAGCAATTAAC
This sequence comes from Streptococcaceae bacterium ESL0687, assembly GCA_029392475.1. Classification (NCBI taxonomy): domain Bacteria; kingdom Bacillati; phylum Bacillota; class Bacilli; order Lactobacillales; family Streptococcaceae; species Streptococcaceae bacterium ESL0687. The sequence goes on along the minus strand of CP113940.1, from coordinate 794,807 downwards.
GAAATCAATAGTAATAATTCTTTAAGTTCTTCAGAGAAGGTAGACCGTATCAATAAAGTTAACGAGGCTTCTAAGAAAGCCAGTGACAGTATTGATTCAGCAACAAGTGCTGACTCTATTAATGATGCTATATCTACTGCGAATAATGATTTAGCTGCTGCGACAGATACAACGAATGTACCATCGGTTGATGATCAAAAAACAACAGCTACTTCAAATATCACTCAAGCAGCTCAAGTAGCTCACGATGCTATCAATAGCAATGACAGCTTGAGTCAAGCAGAAAAAGATAAGCGTAATCAAGCAATTGATAAGGCTAAAGAATCTGCAATTGATGCTATCAATAAAGGAACAAGTGCTGACTCTATTAATGATGCTATATCTACTGCGAATAATGATTTAGCTGCTGCGATAGATACAACGAATGTACCATCGGTTGATGATCAAAAAACAACAGCTACTTCAAATATCACTCAAGCAGCTCAAGCAGCTCACGATGCTATCAATAGCAATGACAGCTTGAGTCAAGCAGAAAAAGACAAGCGTAATCAAGCAATTGATAAGGCCAAAGAATCTGCAATTGATGCTATCAATAAAGGAACAAATGCTGACTCTATTAACAATGCTGTATCTACTGCGAATAATGATTTAGCTGCTGCGACAGATACAACGAATGTACCATCAGTTGATGAGTTGAAAACAACAGCTACTTCAAATATCACTCAAGCAGCCCAAGCAGCTCACGATGCTATCAATAGCAATAACAGCTTGAGTCAAGCAGAAAAAGATAAGCGTAATCAAGCAATTGATAAGGCCAAAGAATCTGCAATTGATGCTATCAATACAGGAACAAATGCTGACTCTATTAATGATGCTATATCTACTGCGAATAATGACTTAGCTACTGCAACAAATACCGATGATGTGCCTTCAGTTGATAAACAAAAAGAAACAGCTAAATCTAACCTTGATCAAGCAGCTCATGCAGCTCACGATGCTATCAATAGCAATGACAGCTTGAGTCAAGCAGAAAAAGATAAGCGTAATCAAGCAATTGATAAGGCCAAAGAATCTGCAATTGATGCTATCAATAAAGGAACAAATGCTGACTCTATTAACAACGCTGTATCTACTGCGAATAATGATTTGGCTGCTGCGACAGATACAACGAATGTACCATCAGTTGATGATCAAAAAACAACAGCTACTTCAAATATCACTCAAGCAGCTCAAGCAGCTCACGATGCTATCAATAGCAATGACAGCTTGAGCCAAGCAGAAAAAGATAAGCGTAATCAAGCAATTGATAAGGCCAAAGAATCTGCAATTGATGCTATCAATAAAGGAACAAATGCTGACTCTATTAATGATGCTATATCTACTGCGAATAATGACTTAGCTACTACAACAAATACTGATAATGTACCATCGGTTGATGATCAAAAAACAACAGCTACTTCAAATATCACTCAAGCAGCCCAAACAGCTCACGATGCTATCAATAGCAATAACAGCTTGAGTCAAGCAGAAAAAGATAAGCGTAATCAAGCAATTGATAAGGCTAAAGAATCTGCAATTGATGCTATCAATAAAGGAACAAATGCTGACTCTATTAATGATGCTATATCTACTGCGAATAATGACTTAGCTACTGCAACAAATACCGATGATGTACCATCGGTTGATAAACAAAAAGAAACAGCTAAATCTAACCTTGATCAAGCAGCTCAAGCAGCTCACGATGCTATCAATAGCAATGACAGCTTGAGCCAAGCAGAAAAAGACAAGCGTAATCAAGCAATTGATAAGGCCAAAGAATCTGCAATTGATGCTATCAATAAAGGAACAAATGCTGACTCTATTAATGATGCTATATCTACTGCGAATAATGACTTAGCTACTGCAACAAATACCGATGATGTACCATCGGTTGATAAACAAAAAGAAACAGCTAAATCTAACCTTGATCAAGCAGCTCAAGCAGCTCACGATGCTATCAATAGCAATGACAGCTTGAGTCAAGCAGAAAAAGACAAGCGTAATCAAGCAATTGATAAGGCTAAAGAAGTTGCCCAAACATCAATTGATTCAGCTACAAGTGCTGACTCTATTAACAATGCTGTATCTACTGCTAATAATGACTTAGCTGCTGCAACAAATACTGATAATGTACCATCGGTTGATGATCAAAAAACAACAGCTACTTCAAATATCACTCAAGCAGCACAAGCAGCTCACGATGCTATCAATAGCAATGACAGCTTGAGCCAAGCAGAAAAAGACAAGCGTAATCAAGCAATTGATAAGGCCAAAGAATCTGCAATTGATGCTATCAATAAAGGAACAAATGCTGACTCTATTAATGATGCTATATCTACTGCGAATAATGATTTAGCTGCTGCGATAGATACAACGAATGTACCATCAGTTGGTGATCAAAAAACAACAGCTACTTCAAATATCACTCAAGCAGCCCAAGCAGCTCATAACGCTATTAATAGCAATAACAGCTTGAGCCAAGCAGAAAAAGATAAGCGTAATCAAGCAATTGATAAGGCTAAAGAAGTTGCTCAAACATCAATTGATTCAGCTACAAATGCTGACTCTATTAATAACGCTGTATCTACTGCGAATAATGACTTAGCTGCTGCAACAAATACCGATGATGTACCATCGGTTGATAAACAAAAAGAAACAGCTAAATCTAACCTTGATGAAGCAGCTCAAGCAGCTCACGATGCTATCAATAGCAATGACAGCTTGAGTCAAGCAGAAAAAGATAAGCGTAATCAATCAATTGATAAGGCTAAAGAAGTTGCTCAAACATCAATTGATTCAGCTACAAGTGCTGACTCTATTAACAACGCTGTATCTACTGCGAATAATGATTTAGCTTCTGCGACAGATACAACGAATGTACCATCGGTTGATAAACAAAAAGAAACAGCCAAATCAGATATTGATAAGACCGTAATTGTCGCTAAGGATAAAATTGATAATGATTCAACTTTATCAGATACAGAAAAAGAAGCACAAAAACAAGTTGTTGATAAAGTGGCTAATGAAGCAAAAGAAAATATTCAAAATTCAACTAATGCAGATCAAATTACATCTGCTAAAAATGATGCAATTAATAAAGTATTAGGCGAACTGGTTGATGCTAAAAAAGAAGCCCATCAGGCTTTATCGGATCAAACCCAAAAAGCAATTAACGAAATCAATAGTAATAATTCTTTAAGTTCTTCAGAGAAGGTAGACCGTATCAATAAAGTTAACGAGGCTTCTAAGAAAGCCAGTGACAGTATTGATTCAGCAACAAGTGCTGACTCTATTAATGATGCTGTATCTACTGCTAATAATGACTTAGCTGCTGCAACAAATACCGATGATGTGCCTTCAGTTGATAAACAAAAAGAAACAGCTAAATCTAACCTTGATCAAGCAGCTCAAGCAGCTCACGATGCTATCAATAGCAATGACAGCTTGAGTCAAGCAGAAAAAGACAAGCGTAATCAAGCAATTGATAAGGCCAAAGAATCTGCAATTGATGCTATCAATAAAGGAACAAATGCTGACTCTATTAATGATGCTATATCTACTGCTAATAATGACTTAGCTACTGCAACAAATACTGATAATGTACCATCAGTTGATGATCAAAAAACAACAGCTACTTCAAATATCACTCAAGCAGCTCAAGCAGCTCACGATGCTATCAATAGCAATAACAGCTTGAGTCAAGCAGAAAAAGACAAGCGTAATCAAGCAATTGATAAGGCTAAAGAATCTGCAATTGATGCTATCAATAAAGGAACGAGTGCTGACTCTATTAATGATGCTGTATCTACTGCTAATAATGACTTAGCTGCTGCAACAAATACCGATGATGTGCCTTCAGTTGATAAACAAAAAGAAACAGCTAAATCTAACCTTGATCAGGCAACCCAAGCAGCTCACGATGCTATCAATAGCAATGACAGCTTGAGTCAAGCAGAAAAAGACAAGCGTAATCAAGCAATTGATAAGGCCAAAGAAGTTGCTCAAGCATCAATTGATTCAGCTACAAGTGCTGACTCTATTAACAATACTGTATCTACTGCGAATAATGACTTAGCTGCTGCGACAAATACTGATAATGTACCATCGGTTGATGATCAAAAAGCAACAGCTACTTCAAATATTAATCAAGCAGCCCAAGCAGCTCACGATGCTATCAATAGCAATAACAGCTTGAGCCAAGCAGAAAAAGACAAGCGTAATCAAGCAATTGATAAGGCTAAAGAAGTTGCCCAAACATCAATTGATTCAGCAACAAGTGCTGACTCTATTAATGATGCTATATCTACTGCGAATAATGACTTAGCTACTGCAACAAATACTGATAATGTACCATCAGTTGATGATCAAAAAACAACAGCTACTTCAAATATCACTCAAGCAGCTCAAGCAGCTCACGATGCTATCAATAGCAATAACAGCTTGAGCCAAGCAGAAAAAGACAAGCGTAATCAAGCAATTGATAAGGCTAAAGAATCTGCAATTGATGCTATCAATAAAGGAACGAGTGCTGACTCTATTAATGATGCTGTATCTACTGCGAATAATGACTTAGCTACTGCAACAAATACTGATAATGTACCATCGGTTGATGATCAAAAAACAACAGCTACTTCAAATATCACTCAAGCAGCCCAAACAGCTCACGATGCTATTAATAGCAATAACAGCTTGAGTCAAGCAGAAAAAGATAAGCGTAATCAAGCAATTGATAAGGCTAAAGAAGTTGCCCAAACATCAATTGATTCAGCTACAAGTGCTGACTCTATTAACAATGCTGTATCTACTGCGAATAATGATTTGGCTGCTGCGACAGATACAACGAATGTACCATCAGTTGATGATCAAAAAACAACAGCTACTTCAAATATCACTCAAGTAGCACAAGCAGCTCACGATGCTATCAATAGCAATAACAGCTTGAGCCAAGCAGAAAAAGACAAGCGTAATCAAGCAATTGATAAGGCTAAAGAAGTTGCCCAAACATCAATTGATTCAGCAACAAGTGCTGACTCTATTAACAATGCTGTATCTACTGCGAATAATGACTTAGCTGCTGCAACAAATACTGATAATGTACCATCGGTTGATAAACAAAAAGAAACAGCTAAATCTAACCTTGATCAAGCAGCCCAAACAGCTCACGATGCTATCAATAGCAATAACAGCTTGAGCCAAGCAGAAAAAGACAAGCGTAATCAAGCAATTGATAAGGCTAAAGAAGTTGCTCAAACATCAATTGATTCAGCTACAAGTGCTGACTCTATTAATGATGCGATATCTACTGCGAATAATGACTTAGCTACTGCAACAAATACTGATAATGTACCATCAGTTGATGATCAAAAAACAACAGCTACTTCAAATATCACTCAAGCAGCACAAACAGCTCATAACGCTATCAATAGCAATAATAGCTTGAGCCAAGCAGAAAAAGACAAGCGTAATCAAGCAATTGATAAGGCTAAAGAAGTTGCTCAAACATCAATTGATTCAGCTACAAGTGTTGACTCTATTAATGACGCTGTATCTACTGCGAATAATGACTTAGCTACTGCAACAAATACTGATAATGTACCATCGGTTGATAAACAAAAAGAAACAGCTAAATCTAACCTTGATCAAGCAGCTCAAGCAGCTCACGATGCTATCAATAGCAATGACAGCTTGAGTCAAGCAGAAAAAGATAAGCGTAATCAAGCAATTGATAAGGCTAAAGAAGTTGCCCAAACATCAATTGATTCAGCAACAAGTGCTGACTCTATTAATGATGCTATATCTACTGCGAATAATGACTTAGCTGCTGCGACAGATACAACGAATGTACCATCGGTTGATGATCAAAAAACAACAGCTACTTCAAATATCACTCAAGCAGCTCAAGCAGCTCACGATGCTATCAATAGCAATAACAGCTTGAGTCAAGCAGAAAAAGATAAGCGTAATCAAGCAATTGATAAGGCTAAAGAATCTGCAATTGATGCTATCAATAAAGGAACAAGTGCTGACTCTATTAATGATGCGATATCTACTGCGAATAATGACTTAGCTGCTGCGACAGATACAACGAATGTACCATCGGTTGATGATCAAAAAACAACAGCTACTTCAAATATTACTCAAGCAGCCCAAGCAGCTCATAACGCTATCAATAGCAATAACAGCTTGAGTCAAGCAGAAAAAGACAAGCGTAATCAAGCAATTGATAAGGCTAAAGAATCTGCAATTGATGCTATCAATAAAGGAACGAGTGCTGACTCTATTAATGATGCTGTATCTACTGCGAATAATGACTTAGCTACTGCGACAGATACAACGAATGTACCATCAGTTGATAGGCAAAAAGAAACAGCCAAATCTAACCTTGATCAGGCAACCCAAGCAGCTCACGATGCTATTAATAGCAATGACAGCTTGAGTCAAGCAGAAAAAGATAAGCGTAATCAATCAATTGATAAGGCTAAAGAAGTTGCTCAAGCAGCAATTGATTCAGCTACAAATGCTGACTCTATTAACAATGCTGTATCTACTGCGAATAATGACTTAGCTGCTGCGACAGATACAACGAATGTACCATCGGTTGATGATCAAAAAGCAACAGCTACTTCAAATATTAATCAAGTAGCCCAAGCAGCTCACGATGCTATCAATAGCAATAACAGCTTGAGTCAAGCAGAAAAAGATAAGCGTAATCAAGCAATTGATAAGGCTAAAGAATCTGCAATTGATGCTATCAATAAAGGAACAAATGCTGACGCTATTAATGATGCTATATCTACTGCGAATAATGACTTAGCTGCTGCGACAGATACAACGAATGTACCATCAGTTGATGATCAAAAAACAACAGCTACTTCAAATATCACTCAAGCAGCTCAAGCAGCTCACGATGCTATCAATAGCAATAACAGCTTGAGTCAAGCAGAAAAAGATAAGCGTAATCAAGCAATTGATAAGGCCAAAGAAGTTGCCCAAACATCAATTGATTCAGCAACAAGTGCTGACTCTATTAATGATGCTATATCTACTGCGAATAATGACTTAGCTGCTGCGACAGATACAACGAATGTACCATCGGTTGATGATCAAAAAACAACAGCTACTTCAAATATCACTCAAGCAGCTCAAGCAGCTCACGATGCTATCAATAGCAATAACAGCTTGAGTCAAGCAGAAAAAGATAAGCGTAATCAAGCAATTGATAAGGCTAAAGAAGTTGCCCAAACATCAATTGATTCAGCAACAAGTGCTGACTCTATTAACAATGCTGTATCTACTGCGAATAATGATTTGGCTGCTGCGACAGATACAACGAATGTACCATCAGTTGATGATCAAAAAACAACAGCTACTTCAAATATCACTCAAGTAGCACAAGCAGCTCACGATGCTATCAATAGCAATAACAGCTTGAGTCAAGCAGAAAAAGACAAGCGTAATCAAGCAATTGATAAGGCTAAAGAAGTTGCCCAAACATCAATTGATTCAGCAACAAGTGCTGACTCTATTAACAATGCTGTATCTACTGCGAATAATGACTTAGCTACTGCAACAAATACTGATAATGTACCATCGGTTGATAAACAAAAAGAAACAGCTAAATCTAACCTTGATCAAGCAGCCCAAACAGCTCACGATGCTATCAATAGCAATAACAGCTTGAGCCAAGCAGAAAAAGACAAGCGTAATCAAGCAATTGATAAGGCTAAAGAAGTTGCTCAAACATCAATTGATTCAGCAACAAGTGCTGACTCTATTAATGATGCTATATCTACTGCGAATAATGACTTAGCTACTGCAACAAATACTGATAATGTACCATCAGTTGATGATCAAAAAACAACAGCTACTTCAAATATCACTCAAGCAGCACAAACAGCTCATAACGCTATCAATAGCAATAATAGCTTGAGCCAAGCAGAAAAAGACAAGCGTAATCAAGCAATTGATAAGGCTAAAGAAGTTGCTCAAACATCAATTGATTCAGCTACAAGTGTTGACTCTATTAATGACGCTGTATCTACTGCGAATAATGACTTAGCTACTGCAACAAATACTGATAATGTACCATCGGTTGATAAACAAAAAGAAACAGCTAAATCTAACCTTGATGAAGCAGCTCAAGCAGCTCACGATGCTATCAATAGCAATGACAGCTTGAGTCAAGCAGAAAAAGATAAGCGTAATCAATCAATTGATAAGGCTAAAGAAGTTGCTCAAACATCAATTGATTCAGCTACAAGTGCTGACTCTATTAACAACGCTGTATCTACTGCGAATAATGATTTAGCTTCTGCGACAGATACAACGAATGTACCATCGGTTGATAAACAAAAAGAAACAGCCAAATCAGATATTGATAAGACCGTAATTGTCGCTAAGGATAAAATTGATAATGATTCAACTTTATCAGATACAGAAAAAGAAGCACAAAAACAAGTTGTTGATAAAGTGGCTAATGAAGCAAAAGAAAATATTCAAAATTCAACTAATGCGCATCAAATTACATCTGCTAAAAATGATGCAATTAATAAAGTATTAGGCGAACTGGTTGATGCTAAAAAAGAAGCCCATCAGGCTTTATCGGATCAAACCCAAAAAGCAATTAACGAAATCAATAGTAATAATTCTTTAAGTTCTTCAGAGAAGGTAGACCGTATCAATAAAGTTAACGAGGCTTCTAAGAAAGCCAGTGACAGTATTGATTCAGCAACAAGTGCTGACTCTATTAATGATGCTGTATCTACTGCTAATAATGACTTAGCTGCTGCAACAAATACCGATGATGTGCCTTCAGTTGATGATCAAAAAACAACAGCTAAATCTAACCTTGATCAAGCAGCTCAAGCAGCTCACGATGCTATCAATAGCAATGACAGCTTGAGTCAAGCAGAAAAAGACAAGCGTAATCAAGCAATTGATAAGGCCAAAGAATCTGCAATTGATGCTATCAATAAAGGAACAAATGCTGACTCTATTAATGATGCTATATCTACTGCTAATAATGACTTAGCTACTGCAACAAATACTGATAATGTACCATCAGTTGATGATCAAAAAACAACAGCTACTTCAAATATCACTCAAGCAGCTCAAGCAGCTCACGATGCTATCAATAGCAATAACAGCTTGAGTCAAGCAGAAAAAGACAAGCGTAATCAAGCAATTGATAAGGCTAAAGAATCTGCAATTGATGCTATCAATAAAGGAACGAGTGCTGACTCTATTAATGATGCTGTATCTACTGCTAATAATGACTTAGCTGCTGCAACAAATACCGATGATGTGCCTTCAGTTGATAAACAAAAAGAAACAGCTAAATCTAACCTTGATCAGGCAACCCAAGCAGCTCACGATGCTATCAATAGCAATGACAGCTTGAGTCAAGCAGAAAAAGACAAGCGTAATCAAGCAATTGATAAGGCTAAAGAAGTTGCCCAAACATCAATTGATTCAGCTACAAGTGCTGACTCTATTAACAATACTGTATCTACTGCTAATAATGACTTAGCTGCTGCGACAGATACAACGAATGTACCATCGGTTGATGATCAAAAAGCAACAGCTACTTCAAATATTAATCAAGCAGCCCAAGCAGCTCACGATGCTATCAATAGTAATAATAGCTTGATCCAAGCAGAAAAAGACAAGCGTAATCAAGCAATTGATAAGGCCAAAGAATCTGCAATTGATGCTATCAATAAAGGAACAAATGCTGACTCTATTAACAACGCTGTATCTACTGCGAATAATGACTTAGCTACTGCAACAAATACTGATAATGTACCATCGGTTGATGATCAAAAAACAACAGCTACTTCAAATATCACTCAAGTAGCACAAGCAGCTCACGATGCTATCAATAGCAATAACAGCTTGAGCCAAGCAGAAAAAGACAAGCGTAATCAAGCAATTGATAAGGCTAAAGAAGTTGCCCAAACATCAATTGATTCAGCTACAAGTGCTGACTCTATTAACAATGCTGTATCTACTGTGAATAATGACTTAGCTACTGCAACAAATACTGATAATGTACCATCGGTTGATGATCAAAAAACAACAGCTACTTCAAATATCACTCAAGCAGCTCAAGCAGCTCACGATGCTATCAATAGCAATAACAGCTTGAGTCAAGCAGAAAAAGATAAGCGTAATCAAGCAATTGATAAGGCTAAAGAAGTTGCTCAAACATCAATTGATTCAGCTACAAGTGCTGACTCTATTAATGATGCTATATCTACTGCGAATAATGACTTAGCTGCTGCAACAAATACTGATAATGTACCATCGGTTGATGATCAAAAAACAACAGCTACTTCAAATATCACTCAAGCAGCCCAAACAGCTCACGATGCTATCAATAGCAATGACAGCTTGAGCCAAGCAGAAAAAGACAAGCGTAATCAAGCAATTGATAAGGCTAAAGAAGTTGCTCAAACATCAATTGATTCAGCTACAAGTGCTGACTCTATTAATGACGCTGTATCTACTGCGAATAATGACTTAGCTACTGCAACAAATACTGATAATGTACCATCGGTTGATAAACAAAAAGAAACAGCTAAATCTAACCTTGATCAAGCAGCCCAAACAGCTCACGATGCTATCAATAGCAATGACAGCTTGAGTCAAGCAGAAAAAGATAAGCGTAATCAAGCAATTGATAAGGCTAAAGAAGTTGCCCAAACATCAATTGATTCAGCAACAAGTGCTGACTCTATTAATGATGCTATATCTACTGCGAATAATGACTTAGCTGCTGCGACAGATACAACGAATGTACCATCGGTTGATGATCAAAAAACAACAGCTACTTCAAATATCACTCAAGCAGCTCAAGCAGCTCACGATGCTATCAATAGCAATAACAGCTTGAGTCAAGCAGAAAAAGATAAGCGTAATCAAGCAATTGATAAGGCTAAAGAATCTGCAATTGATGCTATCAATAAAGGAACAAGTGCTGACTCTATTAATGATGCGATATCTACTGCGAATAATGACTTAGCTGCTGCGACAGATACAACGAATGTACCATCGGTTGATGATCAAAAAACAACAGCTACTTCAAATATTACTCAAGCAGCCCAAGCAGCTCATAACGCTATCAATAGCAATAACAGCTTGAGTCAAGCAGAAAAAGACAAGCGTAATCAAGCAATTGATAAGGCTAAAGAAGTTGCTCAAGCAGCAATTGATTCAGCTACAAATGCTGACTCTATTAACAATGCTGTATCTACTGCGAATAATGACTTAGCTGCTGCGACAGATACAACGAATGTACCATCGGTTGATGATCAAAAAGCAACAGCTACTTCAAATATTAATCAAGTAGCCCAAGCAGCTCACGATGCTATCAATAGCAATAACAGCTTGAGTCAAGCAGAAAAAGATAAGCGTAATCAAGCAATTGATAAGGCTAAAGAATCTGCAATTGATGCTATCAATAAAGGAACAAATGCTGACGCTATTAATGATGCTATATCTACTGCGAATAATGACTTAGCTGCTGCGATAGATACAACGAATGTACCATCAGTTGATGATCAAAAAACAACAGCTACTTCAAATATCACTCAAGCAGCTCAAGCAGCTCACGATGCTATCAATAGCAATAACAGCTTGAGTCAAGCAGAAAAAGATAAGCGTAATCAAGCAATTGATAAGGCTAAAGAAGTTGCCCAAACAGCAATTGATTCAGCTACAAATGCTGACTCTATTAACAATGCTGTATCTACTGCGAATAATGACTTAGCTGCTGCAACAAATACCGATGATGTACCATCGGTTGATAAACAAAAAGAAACAGCTAAATCTAACCTTGCTCAAGCAGCCCAAGCAGCTCACGATGCTATCAATAGCAATGACAGCTTGAGTCAAGCAGAAAAAGATAAGCGTAATCAAGCAATTGATAAGGCTAAAGAAGTTGCCCAAACAGCAATTGATTCAGCTACAAATGCTGACTCTATTAACAATGCTGTATCTACTGCGAATAATGACTTAGCTACTGCAACAAATACTGATAATGTACCATCGGTTGATGATCAAAAAGAAACAGCTAAATCTAACCTTGCTCAAGCAGCCCAAGCAGCACACGATGCTATCAATAGCAATAACAGCTTGAGTCAAGCAGAAAAAGACAAGCGTAATCAAGCAATTGATAAGGCTAAAGAAGTTGCCCAAACATCAATTGATTCAGCTACAAGTGCTGACTCTATTAACAATGCTATATCTACTGCGAATAATGACTTAGCTACTGCAACAAATACCGATGATGTACCATCGGTTGATAAACAAAAAGAAACAGCTAAATCTAACCTTGATCAAGCAGCTCAAGCAGCTCACGATGCTATCAATAGCAATGACAGCTTGAGTCAAGCAGAAAAAGATAAGCGTAATCAAGCAATTGATAAGGCTAAAGAAGTTGCCCAAACATCAATTGATTCAGCTACAAGTGCTGACTCTATTAACAATGCTGTATCTACTGCGAATAATGACTTAGCTACTGCAACAAATACTGATAATGTACCATCAGTTGATGATCAAAAAACAACAGCTACTTCAAATATCACTCAAGCAGCACAAACAGCTCATAACGCTATCAATAGCAATAATAGCTTGAGTCAAGCAGAAAAAGATAAGCGTAATCAAGCAATTGATAAGGCTAAAGAAGTTGCTCAAACATCAATTGATTCAGCTACAAATGCTGACTCTATTAATAACGCTGTATCTACTGCGAATAATGACTTAGCTGCTGCAACAAATACCGATGATGTACCATCGGTTGATAAACAAAAAGAAACAGCTAAATCTAACCTTGATCAAGCAGCTCAAGCAGCTCACGATGCTATCAATAGCAATGACAGCTTGAGTCAAGCAGAAAAAGATAAGCGTAATCAATCAATTGATAAGGCTAAAGAAGTTGCCCAAACATCAATTGATTCAGCAACAAGTGCTGACTCTATTAACAACGCTGTATCTACTGCGAATAATGATTTAGCTTCTGCGACAGATACAACGAATGTACCATCGGTTGATAAACAAAAAGAAACAGCCAAATCAGATATTGATAAGACCGTAATTGTCGCTAAGGATAAAATTGATAATGATTCAACTTTATCAGATACAGAAAAAGAAGCACAAAAACAAGTTGTTGATAAAGTGGCTAATGAAGCAAAAGAAAATATTCAAAATTCAACTAATGCGCATCAAATTACATCTGCTAAAAATGATGCAATTAATAAAGTATTAGGCGAACTGGTTGATGCTAAAAAAGAAGCCCATCAGGCTTTATCGGATCAAACCCAAAAAGCAATTAACGAAATCAATAGTAATAATTCTTTAAGTTCTTCAGAGAAGGTAGACCGTATCAATAAAGTTAACGAGGCTTCTAAGAAAGCCAGTGACAGTATTGATTCAGCAACAAGTGCTGACTCTATTAATGATGCTGTATCTACTGCTAATAATGACTTAGCTGCTGCAACAAATACCGATGATGTGCCTTCAGTTGATAAACAAAAAGAAACAGCTAAATCTAACCTTGATCAAGCAGCTCAAGCAGCTCACGATGCTATCAATAGCAATAACAGCTTGAGTCAAGCAGAAAAAGATAAGCGTAATCAAGCAATTGATAAGGCTAAAGAAGTTGCCCAAACATCAATTGATTCAGCAACAAGTGCTGACTCTATTAATGATGCTATATCTACTGCTAATAATGACTTAGCTACTGCAACAAATACTGATAATGTACCATCAGTTGATGATCAAAAAACAACAGCTACTTCAAATATCACTCAAGCAGCTCAAGCAGCTCACGATGCTATCAATAGCAATAACAGCTTGAGTCAAGCAGAAAAAGACAAGCGTAATCAAGCAATTGATAAGGCCAAAGAATCTGCAATTGATGCTATCAATAAAGGAACAAATGCTGACTCTATTAATGATGCTGTATCTACTGCGAATAATGACTTAGCTTCTGCAACAGATACAACGAATGTACCATCAGTTGATGATCAAAAAACAACAGCTACTTCAAATATCACTCAAGCAGCTCAAGCAGCTCACGATGCTATCAATAGCAATAACAGCTTGAGCCAAGCAGAAAAAGACAAGCGTAATCAAGCAATTGATAAGGCCAAAGAATCTGCAATTGATGCTATCAATAAAGGAACAAATGCTGACTCTATTAACAACGCTGTATCTACTGCGAATAATGACTTAGCTACTGCAACAAATACCGATGATGTGCCTTCAGTTGATAAACAAAAAGAAACAGCTAAATCTAACCTTGATCAAGCAGCTCATGCAGCTCACGATGCTATCAATAGTAATAATAGCTTGAGCCAAGCAGAAAAAGACAAGCGTAATCAAGCAATTGATAAGGCCAAAGAATCTGCAATTGATGCTATCAATAAAGGAACAAATGCTGACTCTATTAATGATGCTATATCTACTGCGAATAATGACTTAGCTACTGCAACAAATACCGATGATGTACCATCGGTTGATAAACAAAAAGAAACAGCTAAATCTAACCTTGATCAAGCAGCTCAAGCAGCTCACGATGCTATCAATAGCAATAACAGCTTGAGTCAAGCAGAAAAAGACAAGCGTAATCAAGCAATTGATAAGGCCAAAGAATCTGCAATTGATGCTATCAATAAAGGAACAAATGCTGACTCTATTAATGATGCTATATCTACTGCTAATAATGACTTAGCTACTGCAACAAATACTGATAATGTACCATCAGTTGATGATCAAAAAACAACAGCTACTTCAAATATCACTCAAGCAGCTCAAGCAGCTCACGATGCTATCAATAGCAATAACAGCTTGAGCCAAGCAGAAAAAGACAAGCGTAATCAAGCAATTGATAAGGCTAAAGAAGTTGCTCAAACATCAATTGATTCAGCTACAAGTGCTGACTCTATTAATGACGCTGTATCTACTGCGAATAATGACTTAGCTACTGCAACAAATACTGATAATGTACCATCGGTTGATGATCAAAAAACAACAGCTACTTCAAATATCACTCAAGTAGCACAAGCAGCTCACGATGCTATCAATAGCAATAACAGCTTGAGTCAAGCAGAAAAGGATAAGCGTAATCAAGCAATTGATAAGGCCAAAGAAGTTGCTCAAGCAGCAATTGATTCAGCTACAAATGCTGACTCTATTAACAATGCTGTATCTACTGCGAATAATGACTTAGCTGCTGCAACAAATACCGATGATGTACCATCGGTTGATAAACAAAAAGAAACAGCTAAATCTAACCTTGCTCAAGCAGCACAAGCAGCTCACGATGCTATCAATAGCAATAACAGCTTGAGTCAAGCAGAAAAAGATAAGCGTAATCAAGCAATTGATAAGGCTAAAGAATCTGCAATTGATGCTATCAATAAAGGAACAAGTGCTGACTCTATTAATGATGCTATATCTACTGCGAATAATGACTTAGCTACTGCAACAAATACCGATGATGTGCCTTCAGTTGATAGGCAAAAAGAAACAGCTAAATCTAACCTTGCTCAGGCAACCCAAGCAGCTCACGATGCTATCAATAGCAATAACAGCTTGAGTCAAGCAGAAAAAGATAAGCGTAATCAAGCAATTGATAAGGCTAAAGAAGTTGCTCAAACATCAATTGATTCAGCTACAAGTGCTGACTCTATTAATGATGCTGTATCTACTGCGAATAATGACTTAGCTACTGCAACAAATACCGATGATGTGCCTTCAGTTGATAGGCAAAAAGAAACAGCTAAATCTAACCTTGATCAGGCAACCCAAGCAGCTCACGATGCTATCAATAGCAATAACAGCTTGAGCCAAGCAGAAAAAGACAAGCGTAATCAAGCAATTGATAAGGCTAAAGAAGTTGCCCAAACATCAATTGATTCAGCTACAAGTGCTGACTCTATTAACAATGCTGTATCTACTGCGAATAATGACTTAGCTTCTGCAACAGATACAACGAATGTACCATCAGTTGATGATCAAAAAACAACAGCTACTTCAAATATCACTCAAGCAGCCCAAGCAGCTCACGATGCTATCAATAGCAATGACAGCTTGAGCCAAGCAGAAAAAGACAAGCGTAATCAAGCAATTGATAAGGCCAAAGAATCTGCAATTGATGCTATCAATAAAGGAACAAATGCTGACGCTATTAATGATGCTATATCTACTGCGAATAATGACTTAGCTGCTGCGACAGATACAACGAATGTACCATCAGTTGATGATCAAAAAACAACAGCTAAATCTAACCTTGATCAGGCAGCCCAAGCAGCTCATAACGCTATCAATAGCAATAACAGCTTGAGTCAAGCAGAAAAGGATAAGCGTAATCAAGCAATTGATAAGGCCAAAGAAGTTGCTCAAGCAGCAATTGATTCAGCTACAAATGCTGACTCTATTAACAATGCTGTATCTACTGCGAATAATGACTTAGCTGCTGCAACAAATACCGATGATGTACCATCGGTTGATAAACAAAAAGAAACAGCTAAATCTAACCTTGATCAAGCAGCTCAAGCAGCTCACGATGCTATCAATAGCAATGACAGCTTGAGTCAAGCAGAAAAAGATAAGCGTAATCAAGCAATTGATAAGGCTAAAGAAGTTGCCCAAACAGCAATTGATTCAGCTACAAATGCTGACTCTATTAACAATGCTGTATCTACTGCGAATAATGACTTAGCTACTGCAACAAATACTGATAATGTACCATCGGTTGATAAACAAAAAGAAACAGCTAAATCTAACCTTGCTCAAGCAGCCCAAGCAGCACACGATGCTATCAATAGCAATAACAGCTTGAGCCAAGCAGAAAAAGACAAGCGTAATCAAGCAATTGATAAGGCCAAAGAAGTTGCCCAAACAGCAATTGATTCAGCTACAAATGCTGATGTTATTAACAACGCTGTATCTACTGCGAATAATGACTTAGCTACTGCAACAAATACTGATAATGTACCATCGGTTGATGATCAAAAAGAAACAGCTAAATCTAACCTTGCTCAAGCAGCCCAAGCAGCACACGATGCTATCAATAGCAATAACAGCTTGAGCCAAGCAGAAAAAGACAAGCGTAATCAATCAATTGATAAGGCTAAAGAAGTTGCTCAAACATCAATTGATTCAGCTACAAGTGCTGACTCTATTAACAACGCTGTATCTACTGCGAATAATGATTTAGCTTCTGCGACAGATACAACGAATGTACCATCGGTTGATAAACAAAAAGAAACAGCCAAATCTAACCTTGATCAGGCAACTCAAGCAGCTCACGATGCTATTAATAGCAATAACAGCCTGAGTCAAGCAGAAAAAGACAAGCGTAATCAAGCAATTGATAAGGCTAAAGAAGTTGCAATTGATGCTATCAATAAAGGAACAAATGCTGACTCTATTAACAACGCTGTATCTACTGCGAATAATGACTTAGCTACTGCAACAAATACTGATAATGTACCATCGGTTGATGATCAAAAAACAACAGCTACTTCAAATATCACTCAAGTAGCACAAGCAGCTCACGATGCTATCAATAGCAATAACAGCTTGAGCCAAGCAGAAAAAGACAAGCGTAATCAAGCAATTGATAAGGCTAAAGAAGTTGCCCAAACATCAATTGATTCAGCTACAAGTGCTGACTCTATTAACAATGCTGTATCTACTGTGAATAATGACTTAGCTACTGCAACAAATACTGATAATGTACCATCAGTTGATGATCAAAAAACAACAGCTACTTCAAATATCACTCAAGCAGCTCAAGCAGCTCACGATGCTATCAATAGCAATAACAGCTTGAGTCAAGCAGAAAAAGACAAGCGTAATCAAGCAATTGATAAGGCTAAAGAATCTGCAATTGATGCTATCAAGCATGCAAAAAGTGCAGATGTTATTGATGTGGTAATAAATAACGCAAACAATGCATTAAATAAGGCTACAGATATAACAAATGTTCCATCGATTGATGATCAAAAAGCAGTAGCTAATGCAAGTATTATCCAAGCGGCTCAAACAGCTCATAATGCTATTAATAGCAATGACAGCTTGAGTCAAGCAGAAAAAGACAAGCGTAATCAAGAAATTGATGATGCAAAAAATGCAGCTCATGATGCTATCAAGCATGCAAAAAATGCCGACGATATTAATGCAGTAATAAATAGTGCATCTAATTTCAATAAAAAATTAGTAAAAGCACAGGATCTATCAAATATTAAGACACTAGATAGTCAAAAAATTACAGCTATTACAACTATTAATCAAATAACTCAGACAATAAAAGCTGCTATTAATCAGAATTCGGATTTATCTGATTCTGAAAAGGTGGCACAACAGCAGATTGTTGATAAAGTGATTGATTCAGTTAAAGAAAATATTCAAAATGCAACTAATGCTGAACAAATACAAACAGCTATTAATGTTGCAGATACAGAAATGCAAAAAGGCTTTGATACAGAAGTTTATTTAGCAGGACTAACTGGATTGATATTTGGATTACTTGGATTTTTAGGATTTAGTAAGAAACGTCGTAAACAATAATTTTTAAATTAAAAACCCTCCTTTCGGAGGGTTTTTACATATACATGAAAAAAGACCGATTTATCGGTCTTTTCTTTATCCTTCTTTATTTAATAAACATGGCGTCGCCAAAGCTGAAGAAGCGATATTTTTCTTCCACTGCATGATTGTAGGCATCCATTACGAAATCACGGCCAGCAAAGGCTGAAATCAGCATAACTAAAGTTGATTTAGGTAGATGGAAGTTGGTTGAAAAGGCATCAACAACCTTGAATTCATAACCAGGTTTGATGAAAATATTGGTCCAACCAGAGTCAGCCTTGATTTGACCATCAAACTTGCTTCCAATAGTCTCAAGAGTCCTAATACTAGTTGTTCCTACAGCTACAATGCGACCACCTGCGGCCTTGACCTCATTAAGGGTTTTTGCGGCTTCTTCTGAAAGGGAGTAGAACTCTGAATGCATTTCATGGTCGTCGACTGAGTCAACATTGACTGGTCTAAAGGTTCCAAGACCCACGTGAAGGGTCACCTCGACTAGTTTAACTCCCTTGTCTTCAATTTTTTGAAGGAGTTCTGGCGTGAAGTGAAGACCTGCAGTAGGTGCTGCAGCACTTCCGTTTTCCTTGGCATAGACTGTCTGGTAACGGTCTTGGTCTTCTAGTTTTTCATGGATATAAGGAGGCAAGGGCATTTCGCCCAGGCTTTCAAGGATTTCTAAAAAGATACCATCATAGGAGAATTCAACGATTCTTCCGCCGTGTTCTAACTCATCAAGGACAGTAGCGACCAAGCGACCATCGCCAAATGAAATTTTTGTTCCTTTTTTAAGACGTTTGGCTGGTTTTGCTAGGGTCTCCCAAATATCACCTTCGATATTTTTAAGTAAAAGGAGTTCTGCGTGACCTCCAGTGTCAGGTTTCACACCAAAGAGCCTGGCAGGAAGAACCCTCGTATTATTCATAACTAGGGCATCTCCAGGATTTAACTCATCAACGATATCATAAAAGTGCTTATCCTCTTGGGTCTGTTTTTGACGGTCTAAAACTAATAAGCGAGATTCACTCCTATTTTCTAAAGGCACTTGTGCGATTAGTTCTTCAGGGAGATTAAAGTCAAAGTCATTTGTATTCATGTATATGAGCGGATTACAGATTCCGCATCCTCCGTTTCAATTTCTTCTAAGAGTTATTATAACAAATTTAAAAAAATAATTGACTAAAATTAAATTAAATTCTATAATTGGTATATACCAATAAATATTAGATGGGATTATGAAAATGAAAATTATCAAAGTTACAGATGCAGTAGAGGGTGGTTTAAAAGCTTACGAAATTCTTGCAGAAAAGATGGATGACGGGATTAAAACTTTGGGACTTGCGACAGGAAGTACACCGATTGAGTTTTACAAGCATTTAACAGCAAGTGATCTTGATTTTACGGACATGACCTCAATTAATCTTGATGAATATGTAGGTCTACCAAAAGATAATGACCAAAGTTATGACTATTTCATGAAGGAACATCTTTTTGATAAAAAACCTTTTAAAAAGAACTATCTACCGGATGGACTTGCAGCTGACCTTGATGCAGAGGCAGATCACTATAATCAAATCATTGACCAAAACCCAATTGACTTACAGATTCTTGGTATTGGGTCAAATGGTCATATTGGTTTTAATGAACCAGGAGCATCTTTTGAGGGAACAACTAGCCTGGTTGATTTAACAGATCAAACAATTGCAGATAATGCCCGCTTTTTTGTCCATGAAAATGAGGTTCCAAGACAGGCCTTATCAATGGGAATTGCAAGCATTATGCAGTCAAAGGCCATTATCCTTATGGCTTACGGCAAGAATAAGGCCAACGCTGTAACTGCGATGGTTCATGGTCCACTAACAGAAAATCTTCCGGCAAGTATTTTACAAAGTCATCCAGAGGTTTATGTAATTGTTGATGAAGGAGCAGCTTCAAAACTATAAATTTAAAAATCCAGTCCCTTGAAGGCTGGGTTTTTAAGCTGATGGAGTAAGATTAATGATCAAAAAAATATCTGTCAAGTTTTTTTCTTGACAGTCCTTGACAAGTATTCAAAATATGATATACTAGTCCTTGTAAAATAATTTAATTAGGAGAAATATATAAAATGGCAGTAAAAATCCGTTTAACTCGTATGGGTTCAAAGAAAAAACCTTATTACCGTATTAACGTAGCAGACTCTCGCTCACCACGTGATGGACGTTTCATCGAAACAGTTGGAACTTACAACCCACTTCTTTCAGAAAACAACGTGACTCTTAAAGAAGAACGTATTCTTGAATGGCTTGGTAACGGAGCTCAACCTTCTGATACAGTTCGTAACATCCTATCAAAAGCTGGAGTTATGAAAAAATTCCACGAGTCTAAACAAGCTAAATAGTAAAAAAGGGGAAGGGTATGGAATCTGACATTCAAAATCTTGTTTTGAGGATTGTTACACCTCTTCTATCTAAACCAGAAGAAATCAGGTTGGAACTAGTGGATGCAGACGAATTTCTTGAATATCATCTGCATATTGCTGAGGCTGACATGGGTCGAATTATCGGAAAGCAGGGTAGGATTATCCAAGCAATTCGGACGATTGTTTATTCAGTTCCCGTTGATGGGAAAAAAATTCGACTTCTGGTTAACCAGTAAGAAGGGCACCTGTAAATACAGGTGTTTTTCTTTTTAATCTTAATACTGCCCATTACTCATCACAATTAAATTATGTTAAACTAAAGAATAGAAGATTTAGATGGATTTTTAAGAATCTAATCGATAAAAGACTTGGAGAAAAAATGAATTATTATAAGGTTGGAACAATTGTAAACACGCAAGGTTTACAAGGAGAGGTAAGAATTTTAAGTGTTACAGACTTCCCAGAAGAGCGCTTTGCTAAGGGAAATGAGCTGGCACTTTTTGATGAAAAAGGAAACTTTATTAAAAACCTTACCGTTAAAACACACCGTAAGCAAAAAAACTTTGATATCGTAAAATTCGAAGGACTTTATCACATCAATGATGTTGAGAAATACAAGGGATTTGTCTTAAAAGTTTCTGAGGAAGATTTGTCTGATCTTGAAGACGGCGAATTTTACTACCATGAAATCATCGGCCTTGACGTCTACGAAGGTGATGAAAAACTTGGAACAGTTTCTGAAATCCTCTCACCTGGGGCAAATGACGTCTGGGTTATCAAACGCCCTAAGAAAAAAGACCTGTTAATCCCTTATATTCCACCAGTTGTTCTTGACGTTGACGTTAAAAACAACCGAGTGGAGGTTGAAATTCCAGAAGGACTAGACGACTAAGATGAAGATTGATATTTTAACCCTTTTCCCGGAGATGTTTTCAAGTCTTGACCACTCAATCGTGGGTCGGGCCCAAAAGTCAGGCAAGGTTGAGATTGACTTTCATAATTTCCGCGACAATGCGACAAATACCCAAAGGCACGTAGATGACTACCCCTACGGTGGCGGCCAGGGGATGCTTCTCATGCCCCAGCCAATCTTTGACACCATGGATAAGATTCCCCGTGAAAATGCTCGCGTGATTTTGCTCGATCCAGCAGGGAAAAAATTCGACCAAAAACTGGCTGAAGAATTATCCGAAGAGGAGCATTTGGTCTTTATCTGCGGCCACTATGAAGGCTATGATGAAAGAATCAAGACTCTGGTTACTGATGAAATTAGTCTTGGCGACTATGTCCTTACAGGAGGAGAAATGGCAACAAGCGTCATCATTGACGCAACAGTCCGTTTGATTCCAGATGTTCTAGGTAAGGCTGCTAGCCACGAGGATGATAGCTTTTCAAGTGGTCTTTTAGAGCATCCCCAGTATACCCGTCCAGAAGACTTCCGGGGGATGAAGGTGCCAGAAGTTCTAATGAGTGGTCACCATGAAAACATTCGCAAGTGGCGTCTTAAGGAAAGCCTTAAAAAAACTCTTGAAAGGCGACCTGATTTACTGGAGACCTATGAGCTTTCTAATGAAGAAAAGAAGATGCTCGCTGAAATAAAATCAGGATTATGATAGAATAGTACGGTAAATTCAAAAAGGTTAAACATTTAGGCTAGCTTAAGGCTTACTAGTAGTTTATAAGCTGATTAATATTAGGAGAAAATGAAATGGAAATAATTCGCGATAAGGAATTTGTACAAGGTTTTAACTATAATGCAAGAAATTTAGCCTATGAGGAAGAAAATGGAACACCTGAAACTCGGGTTCACATTCAAATTCAATTAATAGAAGATGTTCCAGATCAAAGTGAAGCTGATACTGTTTTAAATGCAAGTGTTGAATTTGTAATAGTACTTGAAAGTTTCATTGTTAGTGGATACATCATGCAAAACAATGTTTTGAAAAATAAAAAGGTTGTTGAGCAAAGTGAGTTGTCACAGGAAGATATGGAAGAAATTGCACAGCCTCTTTTAGATATGGTAAGACGCCTTACGATGGAAGTAAGTGAAGTTGCTTTGGATGAACCTGGAGTAAATTTACAATTCTAAATTAGTTGTGTTGTATAGAAAAACAGAGGATATATGAAGATTGCAGTAATCACAGATTCATCAGCATTTTTAGAAGATGAATATAAGAATAAGGAAAATCTTTTCACCTTAGATATTCCCATTGTTATTGATGGTGAAACATACTTTGAAGGGAAAAATTTATCTAATGAAGACTTTTATAAAAAAATGTCTGAAACAGCTGAATTACCTAAAACTTCTCAGCCTAGCATCGCTGAACTTGAAGAGCTTTTAGCTAATCTTGAAAAAGAAGGTTATACTCATGTAATCGGACTCTTCCTGTCTAAAGGTATTTCAGGTTTTTATCAAAATTCATTTTACCTTCAGAGTGAATTTCCGAATTTGACGGTTAAGTTTTTTGATACCCTAATTACTAGCGCTCCGCTAGGATATATGGTTGAGGTAGCCTTAAAATTAGCTGCCGAGGGTCAGTCTTTTGAAGAAATTAGTCAAAAAATTGAATACGTTATTGAAAAAACAAGGGCCTATATTCTTGTTGAGGACTTAAAGCATCTAGTTAAGGGCGGACGCTTGTCAAATGGAGCAGCCATTGTTGGAACCCTACTATCAATTAAGCCCATTCTCGAATTTAACCGTGAGGGAGAGATTGTTGTTTATGATAAGGTTCGTTCAAGCAAAAAAGCCCATAAAAAATTAGTTTCAATTGTCAAGGAAGCTAGCCAAGAAGAAGACTACAAGGTCTTTGTTATCCATTCGAATGCCCGTAAATTGGCTGAAAGTTTTGTCCAGTCTTTGGAAGAAGAAGGACTTGAAAATATTTCAATTGCAACGATTGGAGCTATAATAGGTACTCACTTAGGAGAAAATGCTATTGTTCTTGCTATTTCACCAGTTATAAAATAAGGAGTTTTTATGATTAAAGTAATTATCGCAGGTTACAAAGGAAAGATGGGTTCAACAGCTGTAAACATGGTAAAGGCTGATCCAGAACTTGAACTAGCCGCTTTTGTTGATCCCTTTGCTGAAGAAAAACAAGTAGACGGGATTCCTGTCTTTACCAAGAAGGAAGATTTGATTGGCTTTGATGCAGATGTTTGGGTTGATTTTACAACGCCAAAGGTTGTTTTTGACAATACAAAATTTGCCATTGAACAAGGTTTTTCACCAGTTGTTGGAACTACTGGATTTTCTGAAGAAGATATTAAATTTCTAAAGGATTTATCCCTTGAGAAAAAAGTTGGTGGCTTAATTGCGCCTAACTTTGCGGTTGGGGCCATTTTAATGATGGAATTTGCTGCCAAGGCTTCAAAATACTTCCCAGACCTTGAGATAATTGAACTTCATCATGATAAAAAAATGGATGCTCCTAGTGGAACAGCCATTAAGACAGCTGAATTGATTGAAGAAAATCGTAAATTTAAAAAGCAAGGGGCACAAGGAGAAGAAGAAAGTTTACCTGGTGCTAGAGGGGCTGAGTATTCAGGTTTTAGAATCCACAGCGTGCGTCTTCCAGGTCTCATTGCCCACCAGGAGGTAATTTTTGGTGCCCCAGGTGAAGGCTTAACAATTCGCCATGATTCTTATGACCGTGAATCATTTATGGGTGGCGTTAAACTAGGAATAAAAAAAGTAACAAAATTAGATCAGTTAGTATATGGGTTGGAACATTTATTATGAAATTAAAAAACATGCCTGTTGAATTTCAGCAGGCTTTACCTATAATCGATAAGTTAAAATCTTCAGGTTATGAAGCATATTTCGTGGGTGGAAGTGTCCGTGATGTCCTCTTAAGTAGGGATATCCATGATGTTGATATTGCGACCAGTGCCTATCCTGAAGAGGTTAAACAAATTTTTGAAAAGACTGTCGATATTGGTATCGAGCATGGGACAGTTCTTGTTCTGGCTGAAGAAGGCCAGTATGAGATTACAACCTTTAGGACAGAAGACGTTTATGTTGACTATAGGCGTCCGAGCGGCGTAACCTTTGTCCGTAATTTAGATGAGGATCTTCTAAGGCGAGATTTTACTATCAATGCCTTTGCCCTTGCTGAGGATGGGGTAATTATTGACCGTTTTTCTGGTCTTTCGGATCTTGAAAATAGATTAATTAGAGCTGTTGGTATTGCTGATGAGCGCTTTAATGAAGATGCCCTAAGAATTATGAGGGCCCTTCGTTTTACCGCAAGTCTTAACTTTGACATTGAAGAGAAAACTTTTTTTGCCATGCAGACTCATGCTCCCCTTCTTGAGAAAATATCGATTGAACGAAGTTTTATTGAGCTTGATAAGCTTTTAATGGCAGACTTCTGGCGTAAGGGGCTTTCAAATCTCCTTAGGTCAGGAGTAAATAACTACCTGCCAGGGATGGTTGGATCTGAAACAGATTTAGAGAAAGTTCTTGTAAAGATTAAAGATGATGCTTTCCTCTTTTCAGAATCTGAACAAGCCTGGGCTTATCTGCTTTTAAACCTACAAGTAGATGATTGTAAATGTTTCCTGAAGAAGTGGAATGTGTCAAATGATTTTATTAAAAGGGTTACGGACATCTGTAAGGCTTACAGAATTGGTAGCCTAAGAACTTGGGGTAGAAGAGATCTTTATCAACTAGGATACAGGTCACTTAAGTTGGCTGAGGAGCTCTTTTTGGCAGAAGGGTTGGAGGTTAATCCAATCCATCTTAACCAACTAGATGAACTTCTTCCCATCAAATCTAAAGCAGAACTTGATATTAATGGTCAAATTTTAATGAAGAATTTCAATCGTAAGCCTGGAGTTTGGATTGGCCAATTAATTAGTAAAATTGAGGAGTTGGTAGTGGACGGTGATTTGGAAAATGATCAATCCATTATTTTAGACTACCTCAGAGAAGAAATGAAAGAAGAAATATATGAGTGACTTTCGTGTTGAAGGACTAACCAAATCAGTTGGAGATAAGACGGTTTTTTCAGACCTATCTTTTATCATCCATGATTATGATAAAATTGGACTTATCGGAGTCAACGGAACTGGTAAGACTACGCTTTTAAATGTAATCTCAGGAGTTTCTGGTTTTGACGGGGATACTAATCCCTTTGTTCACCCTCATGACTACCGAATTACCTATTTGACCCAGGAGCCTGATTTCAAGGAAGATGATACAATCTTAGATGCCGTCCTTGACGAAACGCTTCCTCAAATGGCCATCATCAAGGCCTACGAGCAGGCTCTGGATAATCTGACTGAGGATCCAATGAATGAAGACCTTCAGATGCAGCTGTCTAAAAGGGAGGAAGCAGTCTCTTCAAATAATGCCTGGAGCATTGAACAAGAGGTCAAAACCGTCCTTTCAAAACTAGATATCACAGATACCTCTAAGAAAATTTCAAGCCTTTCTGGGGGACAAAAAAGAAGGGTACAATTGGCCCAAGTTCTAGTAAATCCAAGTGATTTATTATTACTAGACGAGCCGACCAACCACCTGGATGTGGAAACAATCGCCTGGCTACAAAATTACCTGACCAACCTTAAAAGGGCTGTCCTATTTATCACCCACGACCGTTATTTCTTGGATAATGTGGCCAGCCGTATCTTTGAATTAGACCGTGGTGGAGTCATTGAATACCAAGGTAATTATCAGGACTATCTGACCCAAAAGGCAGAACGAGAAGAAGCAGAAGCTAGTCAGCAGCATAAAAAGCGCCAGCTTTTCAAGCAGGAATTAACCTGGATTAGAAAGAGTCCTCAGGCCCGGGCAACCAAGCAGCAAGCTAGGATTGACCGTTTTGAAAGTCTAAAGGACAGTATGACCACTGATGATTCTGAAAATCTGGAAATCAATCTGGCTACAACCCGCTTGGGTAAAAAGGTCGTTAAGCTTGAAGAGGCTGCCTTTTCTTATCCGGATAAAAAGATTTTCTCTGACTTTGACCTTTTACTTCAGGCTGATAGTCGAATTGGGATTATTGGGGACAATGGATCAGGGAAATCAACTCTTTTAAATATTATTAACGGAGATCTAGAGCTTGATTCGGGTATTTTAGATATTGGAGAGACCGTAAAAATTGGCTACTTCTCGCAAAATATCAGAGGTCTTGATGAATCAAAACGAGTAATCAACTTCCTGGAAGAGGTAGCAGCAGCTTCAACTAATAAAACTGGAGAGATGACCTCAGTTGTTAACCTGCTTGAGCAGTTCCTCTTCCCTCGTTCAACCCACGGAACTCTTATCTCAAAACTCTCAGGTGGAGAGAAAAAACGCCTGTACCTTCTGAAGATTCTTTTAGAGCAGCCAAATGTTCTTCTTCTAGACGAGCCGACAAATGACCTGGATATTGCAACTCTGACTGTCCTAGAGGACTTTTTGGCCACCTTCCCAGGAGCTGTTATCACAGTAAGTCATGACCGCTATTTTCTAGACAAGGTGGCATCGCAACTGTTAATTTTTGACCAAGGAACGATTAACAAGTACCATGGTAACTATTCAACCTACCTCCTGAATAAGGAAGAAAAACCTCTTGAAAAAGCTGAAGAAACTTCTTCTGAAAAGACTGTTAAGGTCAAAGATAAGAAGGAACGTCTGTCTTATTTTGAGCAAAAAGAATGGGCAACCATTGAAGATGAGATTATGGCCCTAGAAGAGAGAATTTCTGAGATCGAAACTGAGATGAATGAAAATGGGAGTGACTTTGGTAAGCTTTCAGTCCTGCAAAAGGAATTAGACGAGGCCAATGACAGCCTGCTTGAAAAATATGACCGCTATGAATACCTAAGCAGTAAGGCCTAAAATAAATTTAAATAAGTATTTGAGAATCAATAATATTAATATAAGGAGAATCCATGACCAAGGCAGATAAGATTTTTAAGGAAAATATCAAAAACATCCTTGATAATGGGGTATGGAGTGAACAGGCTCGCCCCCGCTATAAAAACGGAGAGATTGCCAACAGTAAATATGTAACTGGGCAATTTGCCGAATATGACCTATCAAAGGGTGAGTTTCCCATCATAACCCTGCGTCCGATTCCTATAAAAACAGCCATTAAAGAAATTTTCTGGATCTATCAGGATCAATCAAATGATTTAGAACTCCTAAAAAACAAGTATAATGTTCATTACTGGGACGACTGGGCCCTATCTGATGGAACAATCGGAGTACGTTACGGGGAAACGGTCAAGAGACATGGAATCATCACAAAACTTTTGGATGGCCTTGAGAAAAATCCTTGGAACAGAAGAAGTATCATCAATCTCTGGCAATATGAGGACTTTGAGGCTAGTGATGGACTTCTCCCCTGTGCCTTTCAATCCATGTACGATGTTAGAAGGGTAGGAGATGAAATTTACTTGGATGCTACTTTGACCCAACGTTCAAATGATATGCTTGTGGCTCATCATATTAATGCCATGCAGTATGTGGCCCTTCAGATGATGATCGCCTGCCACTTTGGCTGGAAGGTTGGTAAATTCTTCTACTTTATCAATAACCTACATATTTACAACAATCAGTTTGACAATGCAGAAGAACTATTAAATCGTAAGGAAACTGCTTGCAGCCCACGTCTAATTCTTCATGCAGCTCCAGGAACCAACTTCTTTGATATTAAACCAGAAGATTTTGAATTAGTTGATTATGAGCCGGTTAAACCACAGTTAAAGTTTGATTTAGCCATTTAATTTAGCCCTATCTAAAGGAGAATTTCATGCTTGTAAATTTATATCAGAGATTTTTAAAGGAGATTTCCAAGGCGACAAAATCTAAAAAAATACCAAAATTTATAAGAGGTCTTCTTATTTGGTATATAAATTTACCTGAAATTTTTAGGCTACTCATGGCCATTATTGTTCTTTTACTGGTAATTTTTATAGCCCTGGTAGTCATTTATATAAGCGTCTTAACTAGTTTTTTATTGATTATAACCCTTGCAAGTTTTCCTAAAATTATTTTACTTGTAGCGGGTGTCATTATAGTAGGGGGCTTAATAATTTACCTTCAAGGAAGAAAAGAATAAAAAGATAGGTCTTGCTATTGTTTTATGGTCTTAATTAGTCATATAATATAGATAATTAATAAGAGAGTTATACCAAAGGAGATACCATGATTACAGGAATTTTAGCAGAGGACAAGACTGGTTTAATTGGAAAAAATGGAACCCTGCCTTGGCACCTGCCAGCAGAACTGGCTCATTTTAAGAAAACAACCCTTGATGATGTTATCTTAATGGGACGGACAACTTTTGAGGGAATGAATAAACGAACCCTACCAAGAAGAACTACGATTGTACTTACCAGTGATAAAAATTATGATGCAGGATCAAATGAAGTTCTTGTTATGAATAGCAGAGAACAGGTACTTGACTGGTATAAAAAACAGGACAAGACCCTTCATATAATTGGGGGAGCTCAGGTAATCCAAACATTTTCAGGTGATATTGATCGTTTTTACAGAACAATCATTGATGCAGAACTTGAAGGAGATACTTACTTCCCTGAAGATTTTGACTGGGGTCAGTTTAAACTTAAGAGCGAAGAACCTTACAGCAAGGATGAAAAAAATATTTATAATTTTGTAGTTCAAGTTTTAGATAGAAAAAATAATTAGTACAACCGTGTATTAGAAAGAGGTCTATATGACAACCGATAAAAACAGTATAAATTGCTCTTTTTGTGGAAAAAATCAGGATGAAGTTAAAAAGATTATAGCAGGAAGTGGTGTCTACATTTGTAATGAATGTGTTGATTTATCTAGGGAAATTCTTCAAGAAGAAATCCATGATGAGGCCATGGCTGATATTGATGTTAGCAAGAAACCTCGTGAAATTATGGAAGATTTGAATGAGTATGTAATCGGTCAGGAACGTGCTAAAAGAGCTCTTGCTGTTGCTGTTTACAATCACTTTAAAAGAATCAACTTCTCACAGAGCTCAATTGAAGATTCAGTTGAACTTCAAAAGTCGAATATCCTCTTAATTGGACCAACTGGTTCAGGAAAGACCTTCCTGGCTCAAACTCTTGCAAGAACTTTAAATGTTCCCTTTGCCATTGCTGATGCGACAAGCCTTACTGAAGCAGGTTATGTGGGAGAAGATGTCGAAAATATCCTTTTAAAACTCCTTCAGGCTAGTGACTTTAATGTTGAACGAGCAGAACACGGAATTATCTATGTTGATGAAATAGATAAGATTGCTAAAAAATCAGAGAATGTTTCAATCACTCGTGATGTATCGGGTGAAGGAGTGCAGCAGGCCCTACTTAAAATAATTGAGGGTACAGTTGCAAGTGTTCCCCCTCAAGGAGGACGCAAACACCCTAATCAGGAGATGATTCAGATTGATACTAAAAATATTCTCTTTATTGTAGGTGGAGCCTTTGACGGCATTGAAGACATTGTAAAGGCTCGTTTGGGTGAAAAAATTATTGGATTTGGTTCTAATAATAAAAAACTCGCTGATGATGCAAGTTACATGCAGGAGATTATCTCAGAAGACATTCAAAAATTTGGTCTAATTCCTGAATTTATTGGACGCCTTCCAGTTGTCGCAGCCCTTGATAAGTTAACGGAAGAAGATTTAATCCACATTTTGACCAAGCCTAAAAATGCCTTGGTTAGACAGTATAAAAAGCTTATGGAATATGATGGGATTGATCTTGAATTTGAAGATGCAGCCCTTGATGCCATAGCCAAAAAGGCAATTGAAAGAAAGACCGGAGCGCGTGGCCTTCGTTCAATTATTGAAGAAGTAATGATGGATCTCATGTATGAACTTCCAAGTATGGAAGGAGTTCGTGAGGTTATCATTACAAAAGATACAGTTGACGGTCAGGATGAGCCGATTTTAGTAAAAGAAGACGAAGTTTCTGAATAAACTGGGGCACTCGTGTGCCCCTTCCGTCTTTTTAGATAGTTAATAGAAAGAAAAAAATATGAATAAACATAATGCAGAAATTGTAATCAGTGCTGCTTCAAGCAAGCAGTACCCAGAGACAGATATGCCAGAAATTGCCCTTGCCGGCCGTTCTAACGTTGGAAAATCAAGCTTTATTAATACCCTACTTAACCGTAAAAATTTAGCCCGTACTTCTGGAAAACCAGGTAAAACACAGCTTTTAAACTTTTATAATATCGATGATACCATCCACTTTGTGGACGTTCCAGGTTACGGGTACGCTAAAGTTAGTAAGTCTGAACGTGCCAAATGGGGTAAAATGATTGAAGAATATCTAACAACCCGTGATAATTTAAGGGCGGTTGTAAGTCTGGTTGATTTGCGTCATGAACCATCTGCTGACGATGTACAAATGTACGAGTTCTTAAAATACTACGGCATTCCAGTTATTTTAGTTGCAACCAAGGCTGATAAAATCCCTCGTGGTAAATGGAATAAGCACGAAGCTGTTATTAAAAAAGCCCTTCAGTTTGATTCAACAGACGACTTCATTATTTTTTCATCAGTTGATAAGACTGGTTACAATGAAGCTTGGGCTGCAATTGAGTCTTTTGTAGACGAGAAATAGGCGATTTACCATATTTCTACAACAAGTAAAGGGGAGGAAAATTTGGACCTTATAAAGAAGATGAGTTACACGCATAAAAGTTTATTAATATCATTCATCTACTATGCAGTTAGTGGTCTTGGAATGGCCATGTCAATTAAGGCAGATATAGGTGTTACCTGTTTCAATGCCCTTCTCTTGTCCCTGTCTGATATTCTTTCCATAAAGGTTGGAACCATGTCTATGCTGGCTAACATTAGCTTTTTGGTTCTCTGCTTTCTTCTGGACCGAAATAAGAACATGTACCAGTACTTGCTCATGTTTGTAGCCCAGTTTTGTTTTGGTTCTGTGGTCAATTTTTTCCTTTATAATCTTCTAGGAAATCTTGTACTGACTAATTATTTCTTAAAACTGGGACTCTTTTTCTTAGGTCTTGTTGTTACCTGCTTTGGGGTGGGGCGTATTCTTTACTACAAGATCCTTCAATTTCCAATTGAGAACTTTTGTAATCTACTTGCAGCAAGAACCAACCACTCGATGAAATTTTACAGATATGGAATTGATGTTTTTGGGGTCAGTGGTTCTTTGATTTTATCATTTGCCTTTAATCTTCCTATTTACGTTAGGGAGGGGACAATCATTTCTCTTTTCCTATTTTCACATATTATGTCTTGGTCATATGGACTCAAAGGCATTTCCAAAAAATAAAAACCTCCTGCAGGAGGTTTTTTTGTTATCTTTTATTTTAATTTTCGTATAGGTTAGGGAATTGTTTCTTGATGAAAGGGACAATAAAAAAATTAAATGGAGGAAACTATTTGGTTCTATTAAAGAAAAAATTTAAGATCAAAAGTTCGATTGTTTTAGCAGGTTGTATCTTGACAGGGTTTTCTGGTCTAGAAGGAAAAACGGTTCAAGCAGCCCCTGTGGGTGATGATTATCCTGCCCACTGGAAGTCTTATCCTGTGGGTTCATTGGTTGCTGATGCTTACGGAATGTACGTGCGTCAGTGTACATCATTTATTGCCCACCGCCTAGATAAGGTTAATAACTTTAAACTTCCAAGAGGTTACGGGAATGCTAATACTTGGGGAAATACAGCCCGCAGTCAGGGATACAGGGTTGATAGTAATCCAGCTGTAGGGTCAGTTGCTTGGTGGTCATCCATGCATGTGGCCTGGGTGGCAGAAGTTAGTGGGAGTAGGGTTCTAATAGAAGAGTATAATTACGGCTATACAGGAAACTACCGAACGAGGTGGATTAATAAACAAGATGTTTCAGGGTTTATTCACTTTAAAGACCTAGGGACTTCAAGTAATTCTTCACCCTCAAGTGCTAATCCAGATGCTTCAACTAGTCTTCCTCCAAGTGGAGTTTACCGTTTTACAACAAGTTCTGCCGTTAGGGCAGAAGCAAGGATCACTAGTCCAGCACTTGCTACCTATAATCCTGGAGATACGGTCATTTATGACCAAATAATTAGGCAAGACGGCTACC
The DNA here is from genome assembly GCA_029392475.1 of Streptococcaceae bacterium ESL0687. Taxonomy (NCBI): domain Bacteria; kingdom Bacillati; phylum Bacillota; class Bacilli; order Lactobacillales; family Streptococcaceae; species Streptococcaceae bacterium ESL0687. Next base: position 761,734 of record CP113940.1, on the reverse strand, counting down.
TATGGTTGTCCTATATTGGAGGAAGTGGGAAAAGAAGGTATGTCGCAGTCGTTAGGCTGTCTAGTGTACCTGTAAATTCTCATCCAGCTAATGGGCTAAATTATGTATCCCATATAGCAAATATCGGATGGAAGGACTGGGTTAGAGAAGGCCAAACTTCTGGTACAGATGATTGTAACAATATGGAAGCCCTGGCTCTTAGCATTCAAAATTTGGGGCTGTCAGGTTCAATTGAGTATAGGGCCCATGTAGCTTATGTTGGTTGGCAGGATTTTGTAAGAGATGGTCAGATGGCTGGAACCACCGGGCAATCTAAAGCCATAGAAGCTATTGAAATTAGACTTACTGGAGATCTGGCTAAAAATTATGATATTATTTACCGAACCTACGTTAAGGACTTGGGTTGGCAGGACTGGGTGAAAAATGGATCCATGTCTGGGACGACAGGACAGACAAGACCCATTTATAATTTTCAAGCCCAGTTAATCAAAAAGTAGTTTCTGAAAATATTTTCATTTGAATTGACTTATAAGACCTTCTAGTGTAGTCTACTTAAGGGTTCTTTACCGGCTTATTAATTTTATTAGCTATTAGCCTGGTAAAGAAAATTCTAAAAGGAGATGGGATACTATGAAGTTTAAAATCTTATTCTCATTATTAATTGCCCTGTTTTTTCCTTTGGCAGATATTTTGAATAATAATTTGCCAGAAGAATATGCACTAGTCGATATTTTTTCTATTTTTATAGTGGTTTATTTTAGTTTCACTTTTTTGATTTGGCTTTTGACTTTCCTAGGTCGAACAGTTGGCCTAGAAGTTTATCAATATCTAAGAACTAAAATTTTTTTCAGTAAGGGTCGTGATTCTAAGAAGCCTTATATCTCCTTGAAATCGCAAATGGATCTTATCCATCAATTTTATGACCGGTATAATTATGTTCTTGACTGTCCGTACATTGTTGATCAAAAAGGTGCTCAAGGAGCGCTCATCTACCTTACTCGGAGGAAGTTATCCAGTCACTTGACTCAAAGAGAGCTGGTAAGACTTCCTGACCCACCAGGATGGAAAAGGATTAATAACAGCCGGGCCGGAAGGGTTTATCCTTATCACAGGACCCATTTATTACCCTTTATTTTTAGTCAAAGTGAAGGCTTTGAGATGCCCTTTTTACTAATTACAGGAAGTTCTTACCTTAATCACGGGGATCTTCTTAGTCTTGATACCATTACCAGCCATGACAGGAGAGATTATAATTCCATTTATAATAGGGCGGAAAGAATCAAGTTAAATAACAGGGAGCGGAAGATTTTGGTTAATCAGCCGACCTTAAGTCCTATTTTTGATGGAAGTTTAAAGTATTCTCTGGCTGATGTTGAGGCTTATACCAGTGAGTATATTGAAAAATCAAAAGGGCAGCATGTCTTTTGTTATATGGTGACCTGCAATTATGATGAGGATCCATTGATTCCAGCATCAGTAAATATTTTCTTTCAAAATGTTAGCCTGCAAAAGACCATTTTAAATATGGAGCTTGAAAATATTCACTTGTAATCAATTTAATTTGAAAAAATTGTTGACAAATAGCTATAATTTGATATACTTAAAAAGTTGAAAGCAGAAGCGTATGCTTCTCGCCTAAGTGTGGATAATGCTGGGCTGAGATCAGGATTATCTTTACCCATTAGGTAAAGAATAAAAGCGAGCTTTCAATCGAAGGCTCGCTTTTTCTTGCTTGAAACTAAATATTTAATTGGTAAGGAGAGATATCATAGCAAAAGATTTGTTTATGAACGGACAGATTCGTGCTCGCGAAGTTCGTTTAATTAGTGCAGATGGTGAACAACTTGGTATTGTTCAAACTTCAGACGCCTTGCGTCAAGCTGGAGATTTAGATTTGGACTTGGTATTAATTTCACCACAAGCTAAACCGCCTGTAGCGAAAATCATGGACTTCAGTAAGTTCAAATTTGAGCAAAAGAAAAAATTAAAAGAACAGAAGAAAAATCAAACAGTAGTTACTGTAAAAGAAGTTCGTTTAAGTCCTGTAATTGACAAAAATGACTTTGATACTAAATTACGTCAAGCTGAAAAATTCCTTGCAAAAGGAAATAAGGTTAAGGTTTCAATCCGCTTCAAGGGTCGTATGATTACCCACAAAGAAGTTGGACAGAAAGTTCTTGATGACTTTGCTGAAGCGACTAAAGAAATTGCAGTCGTTGAGCAACGTGCAAAAATGGATGGACGCTCAATGTTTATGCAATTAGCTCCATCAGCAGACAAAAAATAATTCGGAGGAATCATAAAAATGCCAAAACAAAAAACTCACCGCGGAAGCGCAAAACGTTTTAAACGTACTGGTAGTGGAGGACTTAAACGTTACAGTGCCTACACTTCTCACCGTTTCCACGGAAAAACTAAAAAACAACGTCGTCACCTTCGTAAACCATCAATGGTAAGTTCTGGTGACTTCAAACGTATCAAAGCAATGCTTACACAAATGCGTTAATCAGAATTCATTTGTAAGAAACTAATTAAAGAAATACTCGGAGGATATATATAAATGGCACGTGTTAAAGGTGGCGTTGTAAGCCGCAAACGTCGTAAACGTACTCTAAAACTTGCAAAAGGTTACTATGGATCAAAACACACACTGTTCCGTACTGCTAAAGAGCAAGTAATGAACTCATACAACTATGCATACCGCGATCGTCGTCAAAAGAAACGTGATTTCCGTAAACTTTGGATTGCACGTATCAACGCAGCGGCACGCATGAACGGTCTTAGCTACTCTAAGATGATGCACGGTCTTAAACTTGCAGAAATCGAAGTTAACCGTAAAATGCTAGCTGACCTAGCAGTTAACGATGCAGCAGCTTTCACAGCTCTTGCAGAAGCAGCTAAAAAAGCTCTTGCAGCATAAGAATCTTTTAGATTTGGAAAATCTGTCTCTTGGGGCAGGTTTTTTTGTGTCTTATTTGTAGCTTGAATAGTAAATATTTTGCTATTGTTCTCCTTTGTGTTAAAATACTACTTGTCTAAATGTTTAGACATGTCTTCAGGGCGGGGGTCGTTTCCCCACTGGTGGTAAAGTCCATGAACCGAAATTTTCGGCCGAACTGGTAAAATTCCAGTACCAACTGTTAAAGTCAGGATGAAGAGGAGACAAGGAAAAATTTAATATTGTTTTATTTTTTTGCAAGTCTTCTAAATAAAATTTAGGAGGAACCCATGAAAGATACCAAACGTCTGGCGTATATCGCCATCCTAAGTGCTGTTGCCACAGTTCTTATGATTTTCCCGCAGTTTCCAATTATACCGGGAGCTGATTTTTTGAAAATCGAATTTTCAGTTATTCCCATTATGATTGGCTACTTTATATTTGATTTAAAGACAGCCTATGTAATCCTTCTTATAAGATCTTTATTAAAGCTTCTTATAAATAACCAAGGTGTGAATACAATGGTTGGATTACCAATGAATATGTTGGCAGTAGGTCTTTTTGTGACTGTTTTTGCCCTTATCGCTGGAAAATCTTATGGCGGTCGTAAATTTGTTGTGGGAGGAGTCTGTGCAAGTATTGCTATGACTATTGCCATGGTTCTTATGAACTATTTTTACGCAATTCCTTTATATGCCAAATTTGCAGGTTTTGATATCAAACAAATTATCGGTGTAGGTAAATACCTACTTGCAATGGTTACGCCTTTTAACCTTGTTCAAGGTCTTGTATATACAGGGAGTCTAGCTCTTATTTTGGGTGTTGCTAAGCGACTTCCAGTAATGGAGAAAAGTCCCAGATAAAAACAAAAACTAGAATCTTTGTGGATTCTAGTTTTTATTTTTGTCACGTATTTACATATATTTTACTTTAAATTATAAATTTACTTAACATTAGTATTTTTTTTAAAGTTTTTTTGTGTTTTTTTAGGAAAAAGGACTGAATCTTGAAAAGGATAGTGATATAATTATCCTATAAACACTTATATTTTATTAGAAATGTGTACTTATTGTTAAGAATATGTACCAAAAAGAGCGGAGGAAGTTGTATGCTAGAAGTTATCGATATCAATAAGACATTCGATAATGGATTTGAAGCCCTAAAGTCGATTAATTTTAAGATTGAGACTGGGGATTTGGTTTGTCTATTAGGCCCAAGTGGTTGTGGTAAATCAACCATTCTTAATATTATAGCTGGTCTCTTAAGTCCAAGTAATGGGGATATTAAGTTTGATGACAGATCTGTTGTAGAAGTTGAACCTAAGGATAGGAATATTGGTTTTGTCTTCCAGAACTATGCCCTTTACCCCCACATGACCGTTCTTGAAAATATCATGTTCCCACTAACTGTTGGAGCTAAGAAAAAAGATAAGGCTGAAGCTCGTGCCATTGCTGAAGAGTACATGGCTCTTACCAATATTGAAGAGCTTGCAGATAAAAAGCCGGGTACTTTATCAGGTGGACAGCAGCAGCGGGTAGCAATCACTCGTGCTCTAGTTCAAAGACCAGAGGTTCTCTTGCTTGATGAACCCCTAAGTAACCTAGATGCAAGACTTCGCTTGAAAATCCGTGAGGAAATTCGCCGCTTGGTTAAAGAAGTAGGGATTACAACAATCTTTGTAACCCATGACCAGGAAGAAGCTCTTTCAATCAGTGATAAGATTATTCTTTTAGATCAAGGGATCGTCCAACAAAATGATGATCCGCAGAATCTTTACTTGGAGCCCAACAATCTTTTTGTAGCTAAATTCATTGGTAACCCAATAATTAATACCTTTGATGTTGAATTAAAGGACGGCTTCCTTAATTTTGATGGTTACTCAGTTCCTCTAGCAAATTTTGAAGATTCAAGATTCAAGGCTCAACTTACTGACGGAAAATATGTTTTAGGTATCCGTCCAGAGGATATTCTGCCAGTTGAAAATGGAATTTTCAATGCTGAAATAACTCAGGTTGAGTTAATCGGACGTGAGCGCATTCTTAATTTCTACCTGAATAATGATCGTCTTAAATCAATTGTAAGTATAGAACAAGCAATCGAAGTAGGACAAAATCTAGCTTTTGACTTTGCTTACAATAAGGCCTTTATTTTTAAAGAAGATGGTGAAAGGGTTTATTAATGTTTAAAAAATATAAGCCAGAAAATCAGCTCAAGGCGTGGTTGTTCTTACTACCATCTTTGGCTGTAATCTTTATTTTTAATATTTATTCGCTCTATAAGTCTTTCATGCTGAGTTTTCAAAAGGGAAATCTTTTAAATCATAGTTATGCAGGACTTGCAAACTACAAGAAGGTCATCCAGGATCCAGTTTTTCATAAGGCCTTAAAAAACACGGCCATTTATGCTTTTTCTGTGGTACCAATAGCCCTTATCCTCTCTATTATTATCGCTTGGATAATTTTTGAAAAGGTTAAGAATAAGAGTCTCTTTGAAACAATCTTCTTCATGCCTTATGTAACATCAACAATCGCAGTAGGAATTGTCTTCAGATACTTTTTCAATGAAAACTACGGGATTATCAATTACTTTCTTGGCTTTTTCGGTGTTAAACCAATCAACTGGCTTAACAGTACCGGAATGAGTATTCCAACCCTGATAATTTTCGGGATTTGGGGGAGTCTAGCCTTCAATATCATTATCCTTTTATCAGGCTTTAGAAATATTGATGAAGAGCATTATAAAATTGCTAAAATGTTTGGGGCAACTGACTGGGAGATTTTCAGAAGAATTACCTTCCCGCAACTTATTCCAACCATTGCCTTCTTAATTACAGTTAACTTAATTGGATCATTTAAGGTTTATACTCAGGTTTACGCCCTCTTTAATGGTCAAGCCGGTGTTGCCAATAGTGCCACAACCGCCGTTTACTACATCTATGATAAATTCCATGTGGTAGGACGTCCTGGTATTGCCATGGCTGCAACAGTTATCCTATTTGGAATTATCCTGCTTGTAACCTTTATCCAAAATAAACTATTAGAAAAGGTGAATAAATAGATGAAGAAAGTATCAACCATCCTATCTTATACCTTTATTATAGCTCTGGCTCTTATGACCTTGTTCCCCTTCATTTATATGATTCTAGCAGGTCTTATGACCTATAGTGAAGCAACAAGTATGCCACCTACCTTTATTCCAAAAACCTTCCAGTTTACCAACTATGCTCAGGTTTTTGAAAAGGCACCTTTCATTCGTTATTTCTTTAATACAGTCTTTGTATCTTTAGCCATAACAGTTGCCACTCTTGTAACCTCAGTTCTAGCATCATTTGCTTTAACAAGTCTTCAGTTCAAGGGTAAAAAAATTGTCTTATTTATCATGGTAGCCCTTCTAATGGTACCTTATGAATCAATTATTTTTACCAACTACAACACAATTGCTCGCCTGGGTCTACTGAATACCTACACAGCTTTAATCATTCCCTTCCTTACTAGTATATTCTACATCTACTACCTGAACGGATACTTAAAAGCCATTCCAATAACCTTTTATAAGGCAGCAAAAATTGACGGAGCAAGTGATCTTGAGTACATCTGGCGCATTTTAATTCCTATGATTAAGCCAGCTTTAGTAACAGTTGGAATCTTGACCTTCATTTCAAGTTGGAATTCCTTCCTATGGCCACTTCTTGTGACCAATGATAAGACCTACCGCTTACTAAATAATGGGTTATCAGCCTTTACAAGCGAAAGTGGAAATGATGTTCACCTTCAAATGGCGGCTGCCACCCTAACAGTCATTCCAATTTTGATTATCTACTTTATCTTTAGGAAAGAAATTATTAGAGGAGTAACAAAAAATGGAATTAAAGGATAAAAACAAAACAATCGTCCGCTTTCATAGCGGAATAATGACTATCGGTGGGACAGTAATCGAAGTTTCTTACAATCAATCAAGAATCTTCTTTGACTTTGGAACAGAGTTTCGTCCAGAGTTAGACTTACAAGATGAAAAACTTGATACCCTGCTTGAAAACAGATTAATCCCAGAGCTATCAAATGTCTATGATTCAAGACTGTCAGAAAATTTACCAGTGGTAGCAGATGATTTTGAAGACACAGCAGTCTTCATGTCCCATGTTCATTTGGATCACTCAAAAATGATTAACTATTTGGATCCAAATATTCCCCTTTATGCTTATGAGGAAACAGAAAAACTTTTGAACTCTTTAAACCGCAAGGGCAGCTTCTTAATTCCTTCACCTTTTGAGGAAAAGAATTTTGTAAGACCTGTTACCAAGGTTGTTAAGGGTGAAAAGGTACAAATTGGTCAAATCACTGTTGAAATGCTTCCAGTTGACCACGATGCGTACGGGGCAAGTGCCTTTCTTATTCGCACACCTGACAAATTTATCGTCTATACTGGAGACTTACGTCTTCATGGTCATGATGCCCAGGACACCATTGATTTTTGTGCTGAGGCCAAAGGCTGTGACCTGCTTATGATGGAAGGTGTAAGCATTAGCTTTGCGGATAATGCCCGTGAGCTTGATATTAAAACCTTTACTGAAGATGATTTAATTGAAACTTTAGTAGAACTAGAGCTTGAAAATCCAAATCGTCAGATTACCTTTAATGGGTATCCAGCCAATCTTAAGCGCTTTGAAAAAATCATTGAAAGATCACCTAGAACAGTAGTTCTTGAAGCCCAAATGGCAGCCTTACTTTTAGATATCTTTGGATTAAATGTACCTTATTATTATTCCTTTACTAAAAGTGAAGGTAAGAAACTTTCAATTTTAGATGAAAGTCTAGAAGTTGCTTATTATATGTTACTGGAAGATAAGGGTGACTACCTCTGGCAGGTAGTTGACCATCATGAAAACTTACAGGACGGATCCCTTTACATCCATAGTGATGCTGAACCCTTGGGGGATTTTGATCCAGCCTATGCTAAGTTTTTAGATCTTCTAGCTAGTAAAAAGATCGAATTCGTACGTTTGGCCTGCTCAGGGCATGCTAGACCACGCGATTTAGATAAAATTATTTCTATGATTCAACCTAAACTATTGGTTCCAATCCATACGCTGAAACCAGAAAATCTGGAAAATCCGTACGGTGAAAGAATATTACCCCAACGTGGGCAAAAAATTATCTTATAAGGAGAGTAGAATGAAACTCAAAAAATTGGCAACTCTTGCGCTTACAGCAGCAAGTATCACAAGCTTAGCAGCCTGTGGAGGGAAAAGTGATTCTAAGGCCAGCAAAAGTGATGCAAGTATCGTTACTGAAATCAAAGACGACACAACAATCACTTTCTGGCACGCAATGAATGGTGAACAGGAAAAAGCTCTTACAAAAATCACTGAAGATTTTGAAAAAGCTAATCCAAAGATCAAGGTTACTCTACAAAACCAACAATCTTACCCAGACCTTCAAGCAAAAATCAACTCAACCCTACAGTCGCCAAAAGATCTTCCAACAATTTCACAGGCCTACCCAGGTTGGTTATATGACGCTTCTGAAAACGAAAAACTAGTTGACCTAACTCCTTATATTGAAAATGAAACAATTGGTTGGGGTAAACAAGAAAAAATCAAAGATAGCCTACTTGATGGGGCAAAAATCAATGATGTCCAATACGGTATTCCTTTCAACAAGTCAACAGAAGCTCTTTTCTACAATGAAGACCTTCTAAATGAATACGGTGTAAAAGTTCCAACAACTATGGAAGAACTTAAAGAAGCATCTAAAACAATCTACGAAAAATCTGGTGGAAAAGTTGTTGGTGCTGGATTCGATTCACTATCTAACTACTACCTACTTGGTATGAAGAATGAAGGAATTGACGTAACTAAAGATACTAAATTCGACAGCAAAGAATCTCAAAAAGTTGTAGACTACTATGCAGACGGTGTTCAAGAAGGATACTTCCGTACACCAGGTTCTGATAAATACATGTCAGTTCCATTTGCTAGCCAAAAAGTTGCAATGTTCGTTGGAAGTATTGCTGGTGAAACTTATGTAGCAAAAGACGCAGCAAGTGCTGGATTCAAATACGGTGTAGCTGTACGTCCTGCTAAATACAACCTTCAACAAGGTACAGATGTTTACATGTTCTCAAGTGCTAGCGACGAGCAAAAAACAGCTGCCTTTGAATTCATGAAATACCTTTCATCTCCAGAAGTTCAACTTTACTGGGCACAAAAAACAGGTTACATGCCTATCCTTGACTCTGTAATCAAGAGCAAAGAATACCAAGAATCTGAAAACACTAAGGTTCCAGCTATCCTAGAAAAAGATACTGAACACCTAATCTCATTCCCAGTTACAACAAATGCTAACGCAGCCCTAAACACAGAAGTTCGTTCAATCATCGAAAACATTCTTACAAATCCTAAGGGAGACCGTGAAAAAATGTATAAAGATGGTGCAAAACAACTAGATGATGTTTGGAACCAATAAGATAAAATAAAACAAGGCCTTGGCCTTGTTTTTTTGTTGGATTTTAATTTAATATCAAAATTTTAATAAATTTTATTTTACATTCGAATCATTTGACTTACTGGGTTTATTGGTATATCATGCATATATGATAAAGTTTACATGTGTAAACTATTATGTTGAACTTTTCCAAGTAAGATGGAGGTGTTATTTTGACTAAGGAAGTTTTTAATTTAGAAGGTATGTCATGTGCCTCATGCGCCCAAACAATTGAAAAAGTCGTCGGTAAATTAAAGGGAGTTGACAGTGCAGGTGTTAATCTAATCACTGAACGATTGACAGTTGACTTTGATCCAGACCTTGTAAATGATGATGATATTATAAAGGCTGTTGATAAGGCAGGATATAAGGCTACCAGCCAAAAGCCTAAAACAGCAAGTTCTTCTATGAAAGCTATGGACATGTCTCAGGGACAGGAATCTATGAAAATGGACCACAAGGATATGGACATGGCTAACATGAAGATGGACCATAAATCAATGGATATGTCTCAAGGGTCTATGAATCATAAGGACATGAATATGTCCGGTACGAAAATGGATCATTCTAATATGTCTGGCATGAACATGGATGATATGGACATGGCAGGTATGGATATGGACGACATGGGAGACATGGGTCTTGGTAATAATAAGGACGAAAGAATGAAAAATCTTTGGAAGAGGTTTGTTTATTCAGCAGTCTTTACCGTCCCTCTCTTATATGTATCAATGGGTCATATGATTGGTTTACCTCTTCCAGACTTCATTGATCCTATGACTCATCCCAAGGGATTTGTGGCCATCCAATTTCTTTTAACCCTGCCGGTTATGTTCTTTGGTCGCCCTATGCTTGTAGGTGGGATGAAGTCTCTTTTCAGGGGTCATCCTAATATGGACTCCCTTGTTGTCTTCGGGACAAGTGCTGCCTTCTTGTATAGTTTCTATGGTAGTGTAGAAACCTTCATGGGTAGCAGTGAATTTACCATGAGTCTTTACTATGAATCTGCAGCTGTAGTTCTAACCCTGATTACCCTAGGTAAATACTTTGAGGCCGTATCAACGGGTAAAACCTCTGAAGCTATCAGTAAGCTCGTTAATTTGGCCCCTAAAAAAGCAACGGTTATTAGAAATAATCAAGAAGTTCAAATACCTGTAAGCCAAGTGCAAGTTGGGGATTTGGTTTTGGTTCATCCAGGAGAAAAAATTCCGGTCGATGGTGTGGTTACCAAGGGATCTTCTTATGTTGATGAATCAATGATAACTGGGGAAAGTACACCGGTTGAGAAGAAGGTAGGAAGCCAAGTAGTCGGGGCAAGTATTAACAAAAATGGAAGCTTCGATTTTAAGGTTGAAAAAGTTGGTCAGGACACAGCTCTTGCCCAAATCATTAAGTTAGTTGAAGATGCACAAGCTTCTAAGGCACCAATTGCTAAACTTGCGGACAAGGTGTCTGGGATTTTTGTTCCCATTGTAATGGTCCTAGCACTTGTTTCAGGACTTATGTGGTACTTCTTAGGTCATGAATCATGGATTTTTGCCCTAACCATTACAATTTCAGTTCTTGTAATTGCCTGTCCTTGTGCTCTAGGACTTGCGACACCAACGTCTATCATGGTAGGAACCGGTAAGGGAGCTGAAAATGGTATCTTAATTAAGAGTGGTCCAGCTCTTGAAGGTGCTGGTAAAATTACAGCTGTCATGCTTGATAAAACTGGAACAATTACCGAAGGTAAACCTCAAGTTACAGATCTCTTGGTTTACGGCGGAACAAGCCAAGATGACCTCTTGCGCCTTGCTGGATCTGCTGAAAAATCATCAGAGCATCCTTTGGCTCAAGCTATCACTGATAGAGCCAAGGCTCAAAAGGTCGAGTTTTCAGACCTTACAAATTTTGAATCAATCACAGGTCATGGAATCAAGGGTCAAATTGATGGCCAAGAAATATTCATTGGAAATCCTAATCTAATGACTGATAATAAGATTGCAGTTGATGCACAGGCCTTAAATGATGCAGAAGCCTTATCTAAGCAAGCTAAAACTCCAATTTTTATTGCCTATAATGGAAAATTAATTGGTATAATAGCTGTAGCTGATGCCCTTAAAAAGGATAGCAAGGAAGCTGTCGCAAGGCTTCATAAGATGGGAATTAAGGTTGCTATGGTAACTGGTGATAATGCCAAGACTGCCCAAGCAATAGCTAGTCAGGTTGGAATCGATCAGGTTATAAGTGGTGTTCTACCTGAAGGTAAGGTTAATGAGGTTAAAAAACTTCAAGCCCAAGGTTATACAGTTGCCATGGTTGGGGACGGAATTAATGACGCTCCAGCTCTTGCCCAAGCAGATATCGGTATGGCTATAGGTTCAGGGACTGACGTGGCCATTGAATCAGCTGACATTGTTTTGATGAGAAGTGACTTACTTGAAGTTCCAATCGCTATTGAGTTGAGTCGTGCTACCATTAAAAACATCAAGGAAAACCTAATTTGGGCCTTTGGCTACAATATTTTGGGAATTCCAGTAGCTATGGGGCTTCTTCACTTGTTTGGAGGTCCTCTCTTAAATCCAATGCTTGCAGGAGCTGCTATGAGCTTTAGCTCAGTTTCAGTCTTACTCAATGCCTTGCGTCTAAAAAGGTTCAAACCATAAGAAGGAAAGATATAGTAGGAGAAGGATAAATGATTAAAACATATGAAATCTCAGGTATGAAATGTGAAGGTTGTGCCAAGACAGTTAAGGAAAATTTCCTAAAAGTTGCAGGTGTAGAAGACCTTAAAATCAATCTGGATGATAAAACGGTCCAAGTAACAGGACAAGTATCCCCACAAGATTTAGCTCAAGCTCTTGTAGGAACAAACTATTCCCTTATCTAAAAGAAAACACCCTCAAGTTTGAGGGTGTTTTTTTATGTTTTTTTGAAAAAAAGTATTTATATGGATATGATAATACAGTATGATGAATATACATAGTTAGGAAAGGGACGATATGCGAAGTAGGCGAACAAAGCCTAAAGAAAAGCTTGCAACTTCCGATAAGATAGCAATCATTGCACTGATTATCAACACTATCTTAGGAATCGCAAACTTATTCAAAAAATAAGTGAGGGAAGCGAAAGCTTCTCCACTGTTTTAAGTAAAAAAATAGCATATTGTTATAAAAAAGTCAATGAATAGAAAAATTAAAATTGCAACTTGGGTTGGCGTAGTTATATTTACAATACTTAATTTATATATTTGGTTTTTCAGGAGGTGAGAGAAATGGAAAAAAATATAAATGCAAATTTGGAATTAGTAAGGTGGGTGTTAGAAACTCAAACAGCATATAAGATAAGTAAAGTTACTGGGATTAGAGATACAACCATTAGCCGTTGGAATACTGGGAAAACAGAATTAAGAAAGATGTCTTTTGATAATGCCATCAAATTAACTGATTACGCAAGAACATTGAAAGAAAATTTATGAAAAATTAATTTTAAATATGAAAGGATAAGGCAATAAAAAATACTTGAAAAATGCGAAATAGACATTAAAATCAATCTCATCATTCTTCAAGTAAAGTTAAAATATCCAAGAAAATAACTTGGTGGCTGGAGGCTCACCCCCTCCAACCTTTGATTTTATTGTGTCATGAAAAGATGAAAAAGCAAATAGGTAAAAAATGGACAGTCGAGATTAATAAAACTACCAGAAGGCAGAAGATAGAAGGCCTTATAGGATGGTCATTGCTCATTATTATCCTAATTATATTGTTGGAGGTACTTTAAATAATGGCAACATCACAGACCGAAGCCAATAAACGTTGGCAGGAAAAAAACAAGGAGCGAACTCGCTATTTAAATGAGCGCTCAAGGGCGCGTGGGTTTATCAGGAACAAAGCTACCAAAGAAGATTTATTGGAGCTTAAAAATATCATAGAAGAAAAACTTGCTGAAGAAAAAGATTAGTAAGACTCTTTAGAAGTAAATAAAAAACCATTCAAACATAAGATTACGATAAAGGTGCAACTTTTCATCATCTCGTTTGAATGGAAAATAAAATTTTAGTAGCAGGGGTTAATCCCCCTCTACATTTTATATAATTATACACTAGACTATAAAAAAATACAATGGTAAAAAAATTTAAAAAGAGAATCGGAAAAGTTGAATCTACTTTTATAATAAGAAAGACAACCAGAAAAGAAAAAATCGATTTTTTGATAGGGTTGGTGATAATTGCTGCCTTAATCATAATTAGGATTTTTAGAAATAAATAAAAACACTGCTTAGCCACGAGAAAGTCGTGGCTTTTGCTATAAAATAGATCTATAGAAAAAGCTAAGTTTCTACCCACTTTAGATAATTGACAAAAAAACTAGTTTACCCTAATATTAAGAATGAATTTACTTATGAAAGGAAAGTTGAAATGAGAGAGGCTATGATTACAAATTTTAGGGATATTGGGGGCTATGAAGGTCAAGGTGGACGCTTGGAAGAGGGTATTTTTTTCAGAAGTGGTCAGCTGGTTGATCTAAATGAAGAACAGGAGAACTTTCTAAAAGATACCTGCAAGCTTGACAGAATTTATGACTTTAGAAGTATTGAAGAAGTAAATGAAGATCCTGATACGGACCTATCAGACATCGTTTATAATCACCTAGATGTCCTTGCTGATTTGAACCAAGGGGGTGCATTTTCACTTGAAGATATGTTTACAGAACTTGGTGATATCGATGAGGCCATGCTTAGAACCTATGAGGAGATTGTGTTAAGCCAGTCAGCAAGAAGCTCTTACCGTGAATTTTTATTAGATTTGATTGATAAAAAAGAAAGTCGAATTTTTCACTGTTTTGCAGGAAAAGATAGGACTGGTTGGGGAGCTTATTTGATTTTAAAAATTGCAGGTGTGTCAGAAGAGGATATCCTTGAGGACTACTTGGAGACCAATAAAGCCAGGAAGGAAGCAAATGACCTCATCATTAATCAGTACAGGGATCAAATAACTGATGAAGAAGTTGCAGCCTTAGAATCAGCCTTAACTGTTAAAGAAGAATACCTAAATCATGCCGTCAAAACGATTGATGAAAATTATGGAAGTTTTGAAAATTATCTCTTAGAAGGACTTGAATTACCTGCTAATTATCAATCGACCTTCAAGGATATGTACCTTCTATAATTTCTATAATAAAATTAAATTAAGGAAATAAGAATGGAAAAAATAGTCTGCCCCCATTGCGGTGAACAATTTACAATTGATGAAAACAGCTATGCTGATATTTTAAAGCAGGTTCACACTAAGGAGTTTAAGCGTGAAGTCGAAGAGAAGTTAAAAAATCAGAAGGAAGGCTTCTTGAAAGACAAAAAACTTGAAGAGGCAGAGTTAAGGGCAGAATTTGAAGATGAAATTTCAAAAATTCGACAGGAAAAATTTGAAGAGATTCAAAAAATAGAACACAAGCATTTTGAAGAAAAACAAAATCAAGAGAAAAAAGAAGGCCAGCTTAAGAGTCAGCTAGAAAAGGATTTAGCTGACAAAAGAGCCGAAATCGAGGCCTTAAAAATCCTGATGGACCAGGAAAAAACAAATTTAGAGCTTGCTGTTGAACGGGCTAAAAGTGAGCTGAAAGAAGAATTGACTTCTAAGGACCAGGAGATTTTAAATCTAAGTTATCAGATTAAACAGGCCGAAGCTGAAAAAAATTCTATGATTAAGGAAGTGGAAATTGAGCAGGACAAAAAACTTACAAGTCTTACTACAGAACTTCAACTTCAAGAAAATAAGTTTCAGCTGGAAAAAAATAATCTTATGCGGGAACACGAACGTGAACTCAAGCAGAAGGATACAGAGATTGATTTTTACAAGGACCTTAAGGCCAAGCAATCGACTAAAATGGTCGGAGAAAGTCTGGAGCAGCACTGTGAGCTTGAGTTTAATAAACTTAGGATGACAGCCTTTAGAAATGCTTATTTTGAAAAAGATAACGATGCTAGAAGTGGTAGCAAGGGCGACTATATCTACCGGGAGGTCGACGATTACGGTCAGGAAGTAATCTCTATCATGTTCGAGATGAAAAATGAAAGTGATCAGACAGCCAGTAAAAAGAAAAATGAACACTTCTTTAAGGAGCTTGATAAGGACCGCAGGCAGAAAAATTGTGAATATGCTGTCTTGGTCAGCCTTTTAGAGGCTGATGATGAACTTTATAATACGGGGATTGTTGATGTTTCCTACAAGTATGAAAAAATGTATGTCATCAGACCCCAGTTCTTCATCCCTATGATTACTCTTTTACGGAATGCAGCCTTAAATTCAATGAAGTACCGCCAGGAACTTGCTGAAATGCGTAAGCAAAATGAGGATGTAACAAACTTTGAAAAAGAACTTGGTGAATTTAAAAAAAGCTTTGGCATAACCGCCAAAAACTTCAATGGAAACTTAGAAAAGCTTGATAAGGAACTGGAAAAGAGTATTAAAAGTCTGACTACAGCTCGCGATGAACTCAGAAAAGCCAGAAACAACCTGGGTACGGCTGAAAACAAACTTGATGGTTTAACCATTAAAAAATTAACCCGCAATAACCCTACCATGCAGGAAAAGTTTGATGCCCTAAAATAAGAAAAAGTCGACCAATTGGTCGACTTTTTCTTATTTTTCTCTCTTACTGTACTGCTCGTTGATAACTTCTTCAAGAGTCAAATCGTACTTGTCGGCCAAAATAATCAGATTATCTAAGATACTTCCTAAATCACTTGAAAGTAGGTCCTTGGCCTGGGCAATTTTTTTATCATCTTGGAGGGGTTCTCCTAGAAGTTTTTCCGTCTTTTCTATTGATGCAACAAGCTCATCGACCTCTTGCCTAAGAAAGTTAATCCTAACCGTGGGATCATATTCATACCATCCCTTGTCCCGGTAAAAATCAATTGTCTGGTCTGTGTATTTTTCAAAATCCATGGTCAACCTCTTTCTTTTATAGCTTAAGGATATTCTAGTCCTTTTGCCCTTCGATGTACACACATACGGCTTCAGGAACCTTGAAGTCATGTTGAATTTCAGTTAGAAGGCCAGTTTTTTCATCGATAGCATAGGTAGTAACATTGTCGCTATCCTGATTGGCTGCAATCAAAACTTTACCGTCAGAAGAAAGGTTAATATCCCTTGGAGTATTACCAAAGGTTGAGATTGTTTGCAGGTGCTCAAGGCTTCCATCAGCAAGTGTCTTAAAGGCAACTACACTGTCGTGACCACGATTACTTGCATAGACAAAACGGTCATCAGCTGAGATTCTAATTGCTGCTGCCCCGTTAAATCCTTGGTGGTCATCTGGCAGAAGGCTGATTTTTTGAATGAAGTTAAAGGCACCCATTCCCTCATAAGAAAGCACCTCAATTGTTGAATCAAGTTCACAAATCAGGTAGGCAATATTATCATTTTTCTTGAAGACTAAATGACGAGGACCTGCTCCAGCTTTTGTGGCATAACGGTTGATTTCAGTCAATTTATCCTTAGGATCATAAGTAACTAGTTGATCAATTCCTAGATCACAGGTTACTAAATAACCATCAGGAGTCAAATCAGCAAAGTGGATGTGAGGACTTGCTTGATTTTCATGGGGACCAGAACCTAGATGTTCAACGCTATCTCTTAAGATTAAAGCCCCGTCCTCTAAGCGTTTGTAGGCTAAAAGTTGCCCCTTGTGATAGTTGGCCCCGTAGACTAGGTCTCTTTCCTCATCGACAGACAGGTAGCAAAGCGGAGCTCCAGCTTCTACCACGTGATTTATAAGTCTTGCATCCTTGTCAAAGGCTGCAATCCCACCTTCATTTTCAACAGCTCCAACACTATAAAGATGTTTTTTTTGGTCAATTGCCAAATAAGTTGGACTTGGTTCTTCAATATAAGTCTCTAAATTACTTAAAATTCCACTTTCAGTATCAAGATCTGCCCTGTAAATTCCTTTAGCCTCGCGGCGAGTGTAGCATCCAAAATAAATTTTTTCTTCCATAAAATTAACCCTTCTGTGATTTATTTATCTTTATCATAGCATATTTTTGAGAAATTTATGATTTCAAAGCTAGCATCGTTTATTGATTTATAATTGAAAAATTGTTAAAAAGTAGTAGACTGAAAGCGTAGGTTATTTTTTCAAGGAGGAGTAGATGAGTTTTTTAAGTAAATACCTGTGGTTAAATTTCATAATTTTTATTGGTCTTTTGGAGTATACAGACATTATTCCCTACTGGTATATTTTTATTTTTTTCATGTGGGCAAATATTTTTTACCTGCCTAAAATAAGGGCTAAGGCAGATATTTTTAAGGTGATATTCTTTTGGGTTACCTGTCTATTAGTATTTATTTTTGCCTATTTAACAGACTTTAAGTTTGGCCTATTTTATAATCTTTTATTCTTACCCAGCCTTTTTTCACCTAATCCCCGCTTTGATCTTTTTGTAAAAAAATTAATAAAGATCAACTAATAAAGACCTTAGGTCTTTTTTTGTTTAAAACATTCTGACATTTTAGCTTTACCTCTAGAATGTGTTATAATTTAAAGATAAATCAAAAGAATTGAAGGTGTATGAATGAATCAAAACAGGTCTTTTAGAACTTCCTGGTTCTACAAACTTTTTATTAATAACCGGGTCACCACAACCCTTGTAGTCTCACTTTTACTGCTACTAAATCTATTTATGATTAGCAAACTTGGATTTATTTTTGAACCCATCTTGGAATTTCTAGGAGTGGTCCTGCTTCCCATCGTTTTGGCAGCGATTTTCTACTATATCCTAAATCCAATTGTTGATTGGTTGGAGAAAAAAGGAATTAAGAGAAGTATCTCAATTATCTTTCTTTTTCTACTGCTGATTGGCCTGGTAATCTTTTCCCTAGCGGTCTTAATTCCAAGCCTTATTGACCATGTTCAGAGCTTTCTAGTTAATATTCCTAATTACATTAGCAGCAGCCAAAAGAGGATTAGCGAGCTTATTAAGCAGCCCCTTTTCGAGCAATACCGTCCGCAGATTGAAGAATTTATTAACAACACTGCCAGCAAGTTGATTGAAGCATCAAGGGACATTTCAAGGACAGCTGTTACAGGAGTTACAGGCTTTGTTTCGACAGCTACTAGCGTCTTTGTATCTGTTGCTATCTTACCTTTCATCCTTTTCTATCTTTTACGTGATGGTAAGAATTTAAAGGGCTATGTTACCAAGTTTTTGCCTGATAAAATCAAAGATCAGACAGCTGAAATCTTAACTGATGTTAACAATACTCTTTCAAACTACGTAAGGGGACAAGTTATCGTTGCCTTCTCTGTTGCTGTGACCTTAAGTGTTTTATTCTCAATTATTGGTCTGAAATACGGTATGACCATAGGGATTGTCGCAGGATTTTTAAATCTGATTCCTTATTTGGGATCATTTGTCGCCCTTTTAACAGCCCTTCTGGTTGCAGCAGCGACAGGTCCAATTATGATTGTAAAGGTTCTGGTCTGCTTTGCCCTAGAACAATTTGTCGAAGGACATTTGATATCACCACTAGTTTTAGGAAATAAACTTAAGATTCATCCGGTAACTGTTTTGATTGTCCTCTTAACTTCAGGAAAATTGCTAGGACTCTGGGGGGTTCTTCTAGGAATTCCTGTCTATGCGTCAATTAAAGTTATCATTAGCTACTTTTACAAGTGGTACCGCAGGGTCTCAGGACTCTATAGCCAACCCTTAGAGCTTACGATTGAAGTAGATAGCAATGATATAAAAATTAAGGAGGACAAGTCTTAATGTCTTATGCAGAACAAATGGTTGAAGCCTTACACAACCAAGATCTCGATCAGGCCGGAGAACTTTTAGAAAAGGCCTTGAAATTTGATGACCAGGAAATTCTTGTCGATCTGGCTGAATATCTTGAATACATGGGCTTTCAAGAGGAAAGCCGCAGGGTTTATGACCAGCTTATAAGTGCCAGTTCAGGCGACACAGGAATTTACATAAATCTTGCTAGTATGGCAGCTGACGATGGCGATTTTGATAAGGCCTATGAGTATTTGGCAGAAATCCCAGAAGATGATGAAAATTATCTAGCAGCCTTGGTTGAAACAGCCGATCTTTACCAAATGGAGGGCTTTTACGAGGCAGCCCTTGAAAAACTTAAGGTAGCCCAAGAGCTTTCTGACACACCCCTTGTAAATTTTGCCCTGGCTGAGCTTCTTTATAGTCAAGGGTCCTTCAAGGAAGCCATTAACAACTATGTAAAACTTGATGTAGAAGAAATCTACCAGGCAACTAAAATTTCAATCTATCAGAGGATTGGAACAGCTTACGCAAGCCTTGGTAAATTTGAATTGGCTCTAGAATATCTTGAAAAATCTCTTGATTTATTCCATGATGATAATGTTCTTTTTGAGCTAGCAAATATCAACATGGAACTTGGAGAAAATAAAAGATCAATTGCCTACTTTAAGCAGCTAGATCTTTTAAACCCTGATTTTCATGGCTATAATTACCTCTATGCTCAAGTTTTGGACAAGGAGGGTGATTACAAGGAAGCTAAAAGTATTGCCCTTGACGGCCTTAAAAAGAACAATCAGGATGTCCCCCTTCTGCATCTGTTATCAAAACTTTCATATCAGCTTCATGAATTTGATGATGCTGAAAAGTATCTGATTCAGGCCCTTGATTTTGCGGACATGCATGATGAGACAGTCTTTCTTTTAAGTAACCTTTACTTGGATCAAGAGGACTATCAGGCTGTTTTGAATCTCAAGGATTTACTAGATGAGGAGCATCTCCTAAGTTCTTGGAACTTTGCCAAGGCTTACTTAGAGCTTGATGAGGAAGACCAGGCAGAAGAACTCTTTGATGATTTAAGCAAGTACCTGTCAAACAATCCTGACTTTTTAATTGATTATATGGAAGTCTTAAAAAGAGTGGGACGGAGAAATGATTTTAAAAATCAGCTTGAAAAATATCTTAAACTTGTACCAGATGATGAAAGAATGCAAAGTGTCTTGTATGATTTTGACCAAGACCAGTATTAAAAGGTCTTTGAAAGTCTCTTTAGGAGGCTTTTTCTTTTTTTAATTTTTTTATAATATATCAGCTTAAAATGGGAAAGAAGTTGTGAAAATGATATCATAAAATTATAAAGAATTTCAAATGGAGGTTGGATGAAAAAGATATTGCTTAAAATTTTGTTTGTCGTTGCTTTGACTATTATAGGACTTTTTGCCTGGTTTAGTTTGTCGCCAAAACCTGGATCCTTTCTTATCAGGCAAGTTTTTGATCTCGATGCCAAGAAAAAGAAAGAAGAGATGGAAAAAGTGCTTCCGTCTTTTGATGTAGATGTCATGGAAAATATAAATTACCAGCCTGCAAGTCCTACTTCTAAGACCTATTTAGATATTTACCTACCTAATAAGTCTCAAGATAAGCTTCCAGTAATCATCTGGACTCACGGTGGTGCCTGGATTTCAGGCGATAAGAGTGATACCAGTCCTTATTTTAAAATGCTTGCGGACAGAGGTTTTGCTGTTGTGGCCCTTAATTATGACCTGGCTCCGCAAAAGAAATATCCAACTGCCCTTAACGAATTAAATGAGGCCTATGGATTTATCAATAATAAAGCTGATACTTATCATTTTGATACTAGTAAGATTATTTTGGCAGGGGATTCGGCTGGTGCCCAGCTTTCTTCTCAAATGGCAACCATTATTACCAATGAGGACTATGCTAGTAAAGTTGGAATTAAACCTAATTTAGCCAAGGAAAATCTCCTAGCGACTGTTCTTTACTGCGGAATCTACAATATGAAGGATTTAGCTCAGGCAGAAGCAAGTACTTCACCTATTATCGCATGGGGTTTTAAGACAGCTACCTGGGCCTACTTTGGAAGTAAGGATGTTAGTAATTCTTCTTATGAGGAAACCTCAATCAGCCAATATGTAAATAAGGATTTCCCTAAAACTTTCATCAGTGGAGGAAATGGAGATGGTCTAACCAAGGCCCAATCTCTTCCTTTTTCGGAAAAATTAAAGGAATTAGGCGTTGAGGTTCAGGAGTTATTTTATCCTCATGACTATCGACCACTACAAAAACACGAAAATCAATTTGTCCTTGATCAAAGCGGTTTAGCTAACTTTGAGAGCATGGTAGCCTTTATTAAGGAGCAGGTTAATTAACTCTTAAATTGAATATTCTCTTCATGATAAGTTAGAATGTTAGTTTTATTTTTTTATTAGTGCTATACTGGCACTAAAATGTCAGGAAGCAGGAGGAAAGAATGGTAGAAGAAAAATTTGGGGCTGACTTAGTCGTTGATAGCCTAATTAATCATCATGTGAAGTATGTTTTTGGTATCCCAGGTGCTAAGATTGATAAGGTTTTTGATACCTTAGAAGACAAGGGCCCCCAATTAATTGTGGCTAGGCATGAGCAAAATGCAGCCTTTATGGCCCAGGCTATTGGGCGTATTACTGGTGAGCCTGGTGTTGTTATTGCCACAAGTGGCCCAGGAGCCAGTAACCTTGCAACAGGTCTTGTTACGGCAACGGCAGAAGGAGACCCTGTTCTAGCCATTGGAGGTCAGGTTAAAAGATCAGATCTTTTAAAAAGAACCCACCAAAGTATGGATAATGCGGCCCTGTTTGAGCCGATTACAAAATATTCGGCAGAGGTTCAAGACCCAGAAAATTTATCAGAAACAATTGCTAACGCCTACCGTCAGGCTAAGTTTGGTAAGGCAGGAGCAAGTTTTGTATCCATCCCGCAAGATGTGGTTGATGCCAAGGTTCAAGTTGATGCGGTCAAGGCTTTGAAGGATCCACTTTTGGGATCAGCTACAGAAGAATTTGTGGACTACCTGAGTGAGCAAATAAAAGGGGCTAAATTACCTGTTTTCTTACTGGGAAGTGGTGCATCAAATGAGGAAGTTACAAGATCAGTAAGGGCCCTTCTTTCGAAAGTTGCCCTTCCTGTAGTCGAAACCTTCCAAGGGGCAGGAATTATTTCAAGGGAGTTAGAGGAAAATTTCTTTGGTCGTGTTGGACTCTTTAGAAATCAGCCAGGAGACATGCTTCTTAAGAGGTCTGATTTAGTTATAGCAGTGGGCTATGACCCTATTGAATATGAGGCCCGCAACTGGAATGCTGAAATTGATAGCCGGGTAATCGCCATTGATTCAACCTTGGCTGAAATTGATACTTATTTCCAACCAGAAAGGGAACTCATAGGAGATATTGCAAGGACCCTTGATCAATTGGCACCAAAGATTTACGGTTATAATTTACCTCAGGAGTCTAAGGATTATCTGACCGATCTCAGAGAGATTTTAAATTTCCCTGACTTATCGATTACTGAAAAAGAGGGAATTGTCCATCCTCAAGATGTGGTTTCTGTTCTGCAAAAGCATGTAAGTGACCAGGAAACTGTTACAGTTGATGTAGGTAGCCACTACATTTGGATGGCCCGCAAGTTCCGCTCTTACAGTCCGCGTCATTTGCTCTTCTCAAATGGAATGCAGACCTTGGGTGTTGCCCTACCTTGGGCCATTTCAGCAAGTCTTGTTCGTCCCGGTCACAAGGTGTATTCTATTTCAGGAGATGGCGGCTTCTTATTTTCAGCCCAAGAGCTTGAAACAGCCGTTAGGCTGAAACTTCCTATTGTTCATTTAATCTGGAATGATGGTCGCTACAATATGGTTGAGTTTCAAGAGGTTATGAAATACGGTAGGTCTAGTGGGGTTGACCTTGGTCCAGTTGACTTTGTTAAGTATGCTGAGGCCTTCGGTGCCCAAGGAATTAGGGTTAACTCCAAATCAGAACTTGATCAGGTTTTAGCCTCTATTGATTCAACAAAAGGCCCTGTCGTTATTGATATTCCAATTGACTACTCTGATAACATTAACCTTGGAAAAACCATTCTTCCCGACGAATTCTATTAAAAAGCCATCAATTTTAAATAAGAATACTATCCTAATAAACCCTAGTTTCTAGGGTTTATTCTTATGAAAACAAATGAAAGTTATTAAGTGAAAATTTGAAAGCAATTTGTAATTTTTGTCATCTTCGTCTATAATACTAAACTAAGAGTCAATTTTATTTGACGATTATAGAAAGTGTTTTGAAAGTGAGGATCAAATGTTAGGAGACACTAATAACAAGGAGCAGAAGGCTAGTTTAGAAAGGGGGCTAAGCGGACGCCACGTTGAAATGATAGCCCTTGGAGGGACAATCGGAACAGGTTTATTCCTAGGTGCAGGTGGTTCCATTCAAACAGCAGGGCCTGCCATTGTTTTAATTTATATGATTACAGGACTTTTTATGTTCTGGATGATGAGGGCACTTGGGGAGCTACTTTTAACGGACACTAATCAGCCAACCTTCATAGCTTTTATTGAAAAATATTTGGGTAAAAGAGCTCAATTTGTCATTGGTTGGACCTACTGGATTGGCTGGATTGTTATTGCCATGGCAGAACTTACGGCCATTGGAATTTATATGAGATATTGGTTTCCAAGTGTTCCTATTTGGATTTGGGAAATTATTTTCTTAATTGTTCTTCTGGGAATCAATGTTATTGCCGTTGGAGCCTTTGGTGAAACTGAGTTTTGGTTTGCCATGATTAAGGTTGTAGCTATTATTGCTATGATTGCGACAGGAGTTATCATGGTTCTTGCCCATACAAAGACTTCTGCTGGTTATGCAAGCCTATCTAATCTTTGGAAGTACGGCTTTGTAGCAGATGGGGGCAACAATCTTCTTTTAGCCTTCAAGATGGTCTTCTTTGCCTTCTTAGGAATTGAATTTGTCGGTACAACAGCTGCCGAGGCAAAAAATCCTGATCAGGTAATTCCTAAGGCCATTAATTCGATTATTATTCGAATCCTGATTTTCTACGTGGGAGCTCTACTGGCAATCATGTCCATTCAACCTTGGATTAACTACAATGCCAATGAATCACCATTCGTTCAGGTTTTTGCAGGTATTGGAATTACCGTAGCAGCTGGGGTTATTAACTTTGTTGTTCTAACAGCTGCAGCGTCATCTCTAAATAGTGGAATCTTTGCTACAGGACGTATGCTGTATTCCCTTACCCATAATAATCCAAAAAGTCCCTTTGCAAAACTAAGCAGAAATAATTTACCCTTGAATGCTATTTTATTTTCAACCCTCTTAATAGGATCTGCTGCCATTATAAATGTTATTCTACCTGAAGGAGCCTTTGAGGTTATTACCTCAATTGCATCAGCTGGATTTATTGGGATTTACATGACCCTGGTCTATGCCCACCTTAAATACCGCAAGTCAGATGATTTTAAAAATGGTCCACAGAAGTTTAAGATGCCCGGTGCACCTTACACTAACTACCTAACCCTTGCCTTTCTAGCTGGAATTTTTATTATCCTGCTTAGCATGGGTGAAACTAGGTTTGCAGCCCTGCTTGCTATTTTCTGGTATAGTCTGATGATTATCTTGAGTCGGAAAATTAAATAAAATAACCAAGAAAAAACTCACCGAATAGCTGGTGGGTTTTTCTTGACAGTTAAAACTGTATTATCTATAATAGTACACATAACATAAGTAAGGGGGAGGAAATGAATAAATTACCCATTTATGAGCAGGTTGCAGAAAATATCAAGTCAGAGATAACCAAGGGGCTTCTTTTACCTGGTGATAAGCTTCTTTCAGTCAGGGCCATGGCCATTAGGGAGAATGTTAATCCTAATACGATTGCTAAAAGTTATCAGGTTTTAGAAAGGGAAGGGGTAATCGTCTCCATACCTAATAAGGGATCTTTTGTAAATAAGGATGTTTTAAAGCTCCAAGAGGTTGAAAGAAAAGACAAGCTTCGCCTTTTATCAGAATCTCTTGATGAGGCATTAAGACTAGGGATTCAGGCGGAAGAACTACATGAGTTGATAAGGAAGGTAGAAAATGACTTTAAGGCTTGAAAATATAAGTAAAAAAATAGATGGAAGGATGATTTTAGAGGATATTAATCTTGAAATTCCAAAATCTAAAATTATTGGACTGGTCGGGCGAAATGGATCTGGAAAGACTACTTTGATGCGGTTAATCTCAAGTGAGATGACTCCAACAACTGGACATATTGATGTTCCTGTTGATGATGTCTTCTATGTTAATCCAGGGCAAAATTTCATGAGAACTTATTGCGCCCAGGAGATAGCAAAAATTATGAAGGTTTATTTGCCTAATTTTGACAGCCAGCTTTTCTTTAGACTTCTAGAAGAATCTAATCTAGACCTTAAAAAAACGGTGGCTAGTTTTTCAAAGGGTCAGGAAGCTCTCTTATACATTGCCTGCGGGATTGCTAGTAAGGTTAAATATGTCCTATTAGACGAACCCCTTGACGGCCTTGATCTTTTTATTAAGGACCGGGTGAAGGAGCTTTTAATTGATAGTATTGATCAGGGAAATTCAACCTTTATAATTGCTACTCATAATTTAAGTGAACTTGACGGCCTAGCTGACAGTATTCTTTTAATTAAGGATAAGAATATTGAAATTTATGATCCAGAAAGACTCGAAAATGTTAAGCTTCAATTTGTTTATGAGGGATCAAGTCTTCCTGAGGAGCTTTTAGAAGTGGCCCGTGTAATTGATAAGAGGGGTAGTGTTTGGCTGATAATTATTCCTGAAAACAGGATTGATGAAATGTTTTCAAACACAAGTAATTATAAGTTTGTTGAGGTCTTGCAACTAACAACAGAGGATGTCTTTAGGGTCGAGTTAGGATAGATAGGAGAATTAGGTGAAAAAATCAATAATCGCATACTGGAATCTAAGAAAAAATTTAATCACAGGAATCAGCCTTCTAATTTTAGCTCTAGGTTTTATTGGTCTGATTAGGGACCAAACTAACTGGAAAAATAGCAAGGAAGCTCTTGAGGAATTTATGGTTGATAATCACTATTCCAAGGAGGATTACCAGGAATTTAGGGGTGAAATTGAAGAATTAATTAAAAGTGGCAAGGGAAGTGATAGCTTTTATACTATCCCAAGACTTGCAGAAAGAGAATTTTCTACAAGTACATATGAGGAAGAAACCCCCAATTATTTGCAATTTCTAGCTTCCCTTTGGACTAGGAATGGACTCTTACACGGAGATGAAGCTGAGTCTGTAATCAACCTACTGCCTGAAAGTTATGAGGATTACAAGAAGGAATTGAACCAATTTTACTTAAAGGATACAGACTTTAGTCTTACTAAAAACGCTAAATCTTTATATTATAGTTATAATAATATAAATAATTTGGCTCTAATTCCCTTTAGTCTATTAGTGGCCCCTGCCCTTCTTATTCTTGTAAGTCTTGATCAAACCAAAAATTTAGGCCTCTTCTTCCTTCAAAGGGGGCGTAATCGTAACAAGCTTGTTTTTGGTCAACTGGTCTTCTTTGTAGGCCTACCCTTACTTTTAATAGGTCTAATCTCAATCCTTACTCATTTGACAAGAGGCCTGTTAATTCCAAAGGAATATGTGACCCTGCCTGTTGAATCTTTATGGTTATTATCTGGCTCATATATCTTCATGACTTTAATTGCTTGTATTTATATCCTCTTCATCGATGCCCTAGTGGGTCGTCCCATTTATAAGTTTTTAACAGCCATTCTTGGTCTGCCGGCCCTTCTAATCATTTTTGAAAGTTATGATGGTTCAAGACAATTTTTAAGCAGGTATATCTTGAATGTGGATTTAAAAACTAGCTTTTTAAACCTAGGTCTTGCCTTCTTAATCGCTGCCTTAATCTTCTCTCCTCTAATCTACTTGATGAACAAGGAATATTCCTTGGAGCAGGATAGGGAATATGTCAGACTTGATTTTCTAAGGCTTCCCTTTTACCTCTTAATTCTTGCTTTGGTTGTAGCTGACCTTCTTTATCCCCTATATATCAATAAATTTTGGTATGAATTAGGATTTGTGGTAATTCTATTTGCCTTTAGTATTTTAATAATCTTTGCCTTTCTAATTTTTAGGCCAAATTTTAAATACGGTAAAATTTTAAAAAAATAAGGAGCTGACTCGTCAGCTCCTTTGTTTATGATTTAGATAGTAAAAAAGGTATCTCAGCATCTGATAAGAAAAATAAAGGATGACAGTGCAAAATTCTAGTCCAGATATAAAGCTAGCAAATTTTGGGAAATAATACTCCAAACCAAGGGTCAGAAGCAAGATGCCCATAAAAATAAATAATAATTTCTTGTTCATAACTCTCCTTAAATAAACTTTCAAGCAAATACATGATAATAATATCACTTTTTACCAGAAAATAAAAAGTAATTTTTGCCTAAAAATCAGACTTAAGTAGGAACTTTATGGATATTGGTTGCGCTTTATTTACGAATGATGCTATCATTATAAATATGTGAAAGGAAGAGGTGGATATGTGAAAAATAGTAAACTTATGTCTTATGTAAAAATTATTGGGGGCTTAATGCTCTTGTCGTTTTCAATAAACATGTTTTTGGCCCCGCATCATGTGGCAGCAGGAGGAGTCAGCGGACTTGGTGTTATTATGGAGTACGCTCTTGGTGTTAATAAGGCTCTTGTGGTCCTTGTCATGAATATTCTAATGTTAATTCTTGCCCTTATTTTTCTCGGTAAAGACTCATTCATGAAGGTTCTCTTTGGAAGTTTGGCCTTTCCAGTAACCCTTGCAGTCCTACCAGAAGTTGCCCTAACTTCTGATCGTCTACTGTCAGTTATCTTTGGGAGTGCTATTTTTGCCCTAGGGGTTACTATCTTATATAATAATAATTCTTCTGCTGGCGGAACGACTATTCCCCCGCTAATCTTGCAAAAATACTTCGGTGTAGATACCTCAGTTGGTCTTCTTTTAACAGATGCCTTTGTCGTATCTCTAAACCTGGTTGTCTTTGGTTTTGAAGAGTTCTTGTATGCTATTCTATCAATTGTCATAACATCTCTTGTTATGTCTTACATTGAAACAGGGATTAATCGTAAGAAGACCTTGTGGATTATGAGTGAACATCATCTTAAGGAGATTCAAAATCGCCTTAAAAATGAAATTGATAGGGGATCGACCTTCCTTGATGCGCGTGGTGGCTACAGGGAAGAAAACAAGGAAATTATTATGATTGTTGTTGACAACCAAGAGTTTAATACCGTTAAGAAAATCATTGCAGAAGTTGATCCTAAAGCCTTTGTAATTGTAAACAATGTATCTGAAGTTCTTGGTCGCGGTTTTACCTACAGCCATATAGAATAAATAAATAATATAAAAGAATCCTAGGATTCTTTTTTTTCTTTGACTTTTTTACTTATAAACTTGATGCTGGGATAATTTTTAGCCAGCCTGTAGAGGCTCTTATTTTTAAAACCTTTTAGACCCTTTAGATAAAGAACCAATTTTCGGTGTTTGATATTTTCTTGGTGCTTGTAGAAAATATTTTTTAAACGCCATTCCTTAATACCTGCATTTTCCTTGTCATCTTTGTCTTCTTCCCTATCGGCCAATTGGTATTCAAATGAATGGGTAAAAGAGTAGGTAGATATAGCATCTGCAAGGATTATTATAAGCAGGAGAAAAGGTCCTATAAAATGTGTTTGGTAAATAAATTTAGTAATATATTTGCCAATAAAGGGTTCAATATAATCAATTAAAAGAAGGCAGCCAAGACCCCAGAATAGGGAAATGGGAAGGGCTACCCGCCCCTTGATATTAAAGGGAAGTTTGGAATAGTCCCACAATCTTAAATGGGCTACTTTTTCCAGCAAATAGCTTGCCAGGTATTCAATAATAGTAACAATAATTGCCGAATAAACATATAACTCAAAGGGGCTTCTAAAATTCTTTGGAATGAGAAGGAGACTTGCAGTAATCCCAAAGCCATAAACCGGACAGTAGGGCCCAAGCAGGTAACCCCGGTAGACAAAATGTCCCGCCTTTAAGGAGCAGTAGATGCTTTCCCAGACCCAGCCGATAATAGAATAGACCATGAAGGTCATAAAAAGTTGATAAAAATTTACTAATATTGAATGCATAAAATCCCCTGACCAATCTTTTTATATATTATAGCACAAGACAGATAACGTAAGATATTTGAAATAGATGGCCATTTTATTTATAATGAAACTAAGTTTATATCTTGATAACTTTTGGAGGTCTTTTTGGAAAATAAATTAAAGAAAATCTCACCCTATGATTTTGAATCAACAGATTTTTATGAAAGTCACGATTTTTTAATTAAAGAAGGTAAAAAATTAGGTGACTCAACAAGCTATGAAGAAGTCAGTGGGTTCATCCTTCAAAAAAGAAATATCTTTGAAATTTTAGATTTAAGGGAAAAACTTTTGGTTAAAGAACTGCTTCCTTTAAAATATCAAAGAATGTCGGTCAATCCCTTTTCTTTTTTTAGGGGAACGGCTGATTTAATGAATTATGATTTAATTAATGGCTATTCATCGAGTATCGAGGCCATAATCTGCGGCGATGCTCACTTGGCTAATTTTGGTTTTTACTCATCACCTGAAAGACAATTGCTCTTTGATGTTAATGACTTTGACGAGTCAAGGGTTAGCATTTGGGAATATGATATAAAAAGATTTCTAGTCAGTGCCCTTTTAGTAAGTGACAGTCAAAATTTGCCAGCGGACAAGACTGAAAAATTTCTGGAAAAATCCCTGCAAGTTTATAGGGACAGTCTGAAAAATATGGCTAGTATCCCGTCAATTGAAAGGGTTATTTTCCCTAATACAGTTGAAAATATTTTAGGTCCTTTTACCAGAGTCAGTGATGAAAGTACACAAAAAGTAATAAGAAAGGCTGTCAAAAAAGCCGTTCAAAGGGACTCTAATTCAGCCCTCTTAAAATTTACCCAGGTGGACGATAAGAACAAACGACTTTTCATTGAAAATCCGCCTGTAACCAAGCATATTGATCCAGATGACTACAAGAAGCTTGCAACCGGTTTTGAACTCTACAAGGAGACCATGAGGAGCAATATAAAGCTTTATTTATCCCAATGTAAGATTGTTGACATTGTCCGTCATAGCGTTGGCGTTGGAAGTGTTGGAACCTTATGCTACCTAATCCTTCTTCAAAACAATGATGGTAGCTATCTTATTCTTCAGGTCAAAGAGGCCCTGCCCATTACTGATGGTCATGAGGTTTATGCCAATAAGGATGAGCAAGGGCTAAATATTGTTAATAGTCAGAGGATTCTTCAAACAGCATCTGATCCCTTTTTAGGTTATTTTAAAATTGAAAACAAGTCCTTTTATGTCCGCCAATTTAGGGATATGAAAGGGTCAATTAAACTGGATAAATTGGACTGGGATTCCTTTAGGGGATATGTAGATATCTGTATCATTTTGCTAGCACGCGCCCATAGCAAATCCCCATCTTTTCCAATGATTATAGGCTATCTAGAAAGTCAAGATTGGATGATTAAGGCCCTTGTGGCCTATGCAAAAAATTATAGAAAGCAAGTGCTTAATGATTATAAGGACTTTTTAAGTAGGTTGAACAAATGAGTGATAGAATTTTTTCAAGATATTATAACCGCGATTTGAGCTGGCTGCTTTTTAATCGCCGGGTTATTAAACAATCACATAATTCTTCAGTTCCCCTACTAGAACGCCTAAAATTTTTAGCCATTGCCTCTAATAACTTGGACGAATTTTACAGTGTTCGTGTACCAGGAATCCAGGAAGTCTTGTCCCTTGATCCCCACGCAAGAGATAAGAAGACAGGACTTCTTCAAAAGGATGTGCGTAATAAAATTTGTGAGCGCAATCGTAAAAATATTAAGCTTCAGTACGGAAACTATAAGTATCTAACTGCCAAGGCCAGAAAAAAAGAGATTTTTGCCATCGATTCCTACAAGGGTCTTGATCAAAGGGAAAAGGAGCGGATGGATGAATACTTCAAAAGTAATATCTTCCCCTGCCTGACAACGACCCAGTTTGATCATTATCATGCCAAATCTCGCTATGTTGATGGGGAACTTAATATATATGTCAGATCTAGCTATGAGAACAGTGAAATAATTACCATTATTCCTTTATCAGACAAGTTAGATCGCTTGATTCCCCTATCGGTTCCTAATCACTATATTTTTCTTGAAGATTTAATTTTAAATAATCTTTCCGTCATCTTAAGTGACCATGAAATATCAAGTAAATTTGTCTTCAGGGTGACCAGGGACAAGGATATTGAAATTGACTCTGAAATTGATACCAGTATTTTGGAATCTGTTGAAAAATACCTTGAAGAGCGGGAAAAAGGGAAACCATCAAGGCTTGAATATGCTGGACGAGATGTTAATAAGGATTCAAGTGATATAAACCTTTTATCAGAAACCTTAAATCTGGATAAAAAGTCAAGTTATCATATCCCAGGACCACTTGATTTAACCTTCTTGTTTAAGCTGGTTGCCTTTTACGGTGCCACCCATAAAGACCTTGTTTACAAGGAATTTTCTCCCATCATCCCAGCACCAGATGAGGATATCTTTAAGAAGATTGATCAGACACCCCTCCTTTTAGAGCACCCTTTTGAATCCTTTGACTATGTGGTCAAACTTTTGAGCCAGGCTGCAAGTGATAAGGATACGGTTGCAATCAAGCAGACCATTTACCGGGTGGCAGAAAATTCAAAGATTATTGAAGAGTTAATTCGAGCAGCAAAAAACGGGATTCAGGTGACAGTTGTTATTGAGCTGAAGGCTAGGTTTAATGAGAAAATGAACTTGGCCTTAGTTGACCGTTTAGTCGATGCGGGTTGTTATGTAAGCTTTGGAAAAGAGGGTTATAAAACCCATGGTAAGCTTCTTTTAATTGTCAAAAAGACAAAAAATACCACTAAATCCTATGTTCATATAGCCAGTGGTAACTACAATGAGGATACCTCAAAGGCTTATGTAGACTTATCATTAATCACTTCAAATCCTAAGTATGTAGAGGATGTTGAAAATTTTTTCAACTATATTGTAAATGATATTAATCCGCCCCAATATAATCTAATCTCAACCTCGCCTAACTTACTAAAAGAGCAACTCCTTGAAAAGATAAAGGCCATGAAACTCCATTACTTGAGAACGGGTCAGGGTAAAATTTTCTTTAAAACAAATGCCCTAACTGATTGGGAAATTATTGACGCCCTTTATAGTGCCGCAAAAACTGGACTTCCGATCAGGATGGTAGTCAGAGGAGCAAGCTGTATGAAGCTTGGCCTATGTGGTCCCAGGGAAAATATTGTAATTTCAAGTATTGTTGGCCGCTTCCTAGAACACAGTAGGATATATGCCTTTTACTGGGGAGAGGATAGTAATATTGCTGAAGCTGACATGTGGATTTCATCTGCTGATTTAATGACCAGAAATATGGATGACAGGATTGAGGTAGCAGCACCGATCATTGATTTCAAATTGAAGGAAAAACTTGCAAAGATAATTAGAATCTACGAGAGTGACTTTAAGGACGCTTCTTATTTAGACCGGGAAGGGAACTACAATAAGTTGGCTCTTCCAGGTGGGGCAAGTGCCCAGGAGACTTTCATCCAATTAGCCGAGGAAGGAAAGAAATTAGAGTCAGTAAATATTAAGAAATTAAAAGGCCCCGAACTTTCAACAAAGAACAGGGGTAAAAGCTTTTTAAGAAGATCTAGTGATACAAACTTTAGGTTCAACCGTTTTTACAATGTCATTATGATTATCCTTATTTTAATAATCATATTTTTAATTGTAACTTGATTTGCCAGTAATTTTATAAAATCCTAAGGTCTACTTGCTGTAAATGGCCATGACCTGTCCTTCTATTAGTCTGACAAGTCCCTTTTCTCCTTGGATAAACTCGTTACTAATAGCATTTGCTGAAATAGTGTCTAGACTGATTTCCCGAGCTTCATAGGCTAGGTTTTCAATGTCTAAGACACTTTTTTTAAGGCCAATAAATGATAGGTACTTAAATTCATCCATGGCTTCCAAGGTATTTAATCCCTCCCTAAGCATAAAGCAGTAGTTATGACTATTTCTTAGGATAAGACCATAGTCTCTTACAAATCCGAGGCTAGCAAGGGTCATGTCAAGTCTAGGTCCGTCACTTATAAAGACTAGTTCCTCTGGATTAAGAGACTGGGCATAGATAATGGCCTCCTCACCGTCAAGGAGGTCTTTTTCGGCAGGAAGTTTGACAAGGTCTTTAGCATAAGACTTAATCAGAGTAAATTCCTCCTGATTTACTGAATCAAAATCACCCAAGGCGTGGTCAATAGGAAGATTTGCTCCAATTAAATCTAGACAGCCTCTTTCAACACCGATTGTATAATAGCCCTTATAATCACGCGCTAAATCAATGTCCGTATGACTACAGACAATCAATACTTTTTCTTTTTTCATAAACCAATAAAACTCCCCATTTTCTATAATCTAGATTTATTATAGCAGAAATAAATTTATCATTTTAGTGTCACAAATTTATAATATTCTTTTAAAAAATCTTCATTTCA
Organism: Streptococcaceae bacterium ESL0687; assembly: GCA_029392475.1. Taxonomy (NCBI): domain Bacteria; kingdom Bacillati; phylum Bacillota; class Bacilli; order Lactobacillales; family Streptococcaceae; species Streptococcaceae bacterium ESL0687. Next base: position 727,860 of record CP113940.1, on the reverse strand, counting down.
AGCTATATATTTTGCCAAAAAAGTGTGATATAATACCATCTTGGCCCCATGAAAACCTTACCAAGGGCCATTTAACCATTTTAAACATCAAAAAATTTAATAAAACACATACATAAACGATTCCTATTGTTAATTTATTAACGATGGGGGTTGTTTTTATGGTGAAATAAATAATTTATAAGGAGAAAAGATGCAAAAAAGGAAAACAAATGTCCTAATGGTCACCATAGCAGTTTTTGTGGCGACCTTTATGACAGCAATTGAAGGAACAATTGTTACTACAGCCATGCCAACAATCGTTGGTAGCCTGCAGGGTATTGAGATTATGAACTGGGTATTTTCAATATATCTTCTAACAAGTGCCATGCTTACACCAATATATGGTAAATTAGCTGATAAAATTGGAAGAAAACCTGTCTTTATTTTTGGAATTATCCTCTTTGTTATAGGGTCAGCCCTTTGTGGTCTATCAAACTCTATGATGACCCTAATTGTGGCGCGTGCCATTCAGGGGCTTGGGGCTGCTTCCATGACACCAGTATCTTTAACCATCATCGCAGACCTGTATTCTCCGGAAAAAAGGGCCAGGGTAATTGGTCTGACAAGTACAGCCTGGGGGATTGCAAGTGTCGCAGGACCACTGGCTGGTGGGATTATTGTTGATACCATCGGTTGGCACTGGGTTTTCTTTGTTAATGTTCCAATCGGTATCTTGCTGATTGCCATGATTTGTTACTTCTTCAATGAGGAAAAACCTGAAGTTGAAGCTAAAAAAATGGATATTGGCGGAAGTTTAAATCTTATGCTTGTCCTTATGTCCCTTCTAGCAGCCTTTCAAATTTTAGGGGATGAGGGTCTAAATCCCCTTGTTATTATCCTCTTTCTGGCTAGTATCCTCTTTTTATTCTTCTTTATCAGGGTGGAGAAGAAGGCAGAAGACCCAGTTATCTCCCTTGATCTTTTTGCAAGTAGAATCTTTGTAGCTGTAAACTTAATTGCAGCCCTTGTTAGCGGATTTCTTATGTGCTTTGATGTCTACATTCCCATGTGGATGCAGGGAGTTCTAGGCTACAAGGCAGGAATCGGGGGGCTTGTTCTTGCACCCATGTCTATTCTTTGGATCTTTGGGTCAAACCTTGCAGGTAAATGGCTTGATAAACATTCTGTAAAATGGGTTATGCTTATGAGCCTTGGAATTACTTTAATTGGTTCTCTCCCACTTGTTATTATGCCAGCAGACAGCCCTTATTTAGTCTTTGTTATTATATCTGCTATTTTAGGGGTTAGTCTTGGAGTTACTATCGTTGCAACAACAATTGTGGCCCAAAATACAGTCCCACAAGATCAACTAGGAGTAGCTACCTCATTTAATACCCTATCAAGGGTAATCGGTCAGACCATTATGATTTCTGTTTACGGGATTATAAGCAACTCAAGAATGAATAGTGCCCTTGCTAGTGAAAAATTAGATGTTGACCGTAGTGTATTAAACCAATTGGTAAATCCCCATACAGCACAAAACATTCCAGCTGATTTACTTAAACCTCTTAAGGGCATTCTCTTCCAAGGAATCCACGGGGTATTTACAACAGGAATCATCCTTGTTGTCCTATCTTTAGTAATTGCCCAAACCATTAAAAAAGATGACAAATAGCTTATAGGAAAAATAAAAGGAAGCCCTCCGGCTTCTTTTTTTGACAAAATTTAATTTAAATCCCACATTGGCTTGATTTGGTGTATAATAACTAATAAAGTTCAGGAAGTATTAAGAGTGGTGATTATATGTCAGATATAAAACTAATTAATCAAAAATCCCTTGAAGAGGCTAATAAGATTTTTAAACTTATGGGAAATCCCATCCGTTTGCAGATTCTTCACCTTTTGTCCCAAGGGGAATTAAATGTTGGTAAAATTGCAAGCCTACTAGACTTGGAACAATCGGCGGTATCCCATCAATTGTCCCTTCTCAAGGAAGAAAGACTGGTTAGTGCTAAAAGAGAGGGCAAGTCCATGTACTATCAACTAGATGATAAACATGTGGCCCATGTGATTAATGATACCATTGAACACGTAGAGCATATGTTCAAATAAAAAGCCTTACCTTGATAGTAGGGCTTTTTTATTAGTATTTTTTAAGGTAGATGGTATCGATAAAATGGTCAGATGACTTGTGTAAGATAACATCAGCCCTATTTCTTGTAGGCTTAATGTAGTCTTTAAGATTGACCAGATTGACATCCTTCCAGGTCCTTTCAGCAAGTTCCAAGGCCTGTTTACGGGGCCACTTGCTAAACTGGTAGTAGTAATTATTGGGATTATTTTTCGAAAGCTCTAATAAGCTGTTAAAGCGTTCCATGTACCAGCGTTCTATATCAGCCTCACAGGCGTCAACATAGATGGAAAAATCAAAGAAGTCAGCCATATAAAGCAAATCATTTTGCTGGTTCTGAAAGACATTTATTCCTTCGACGATTAAAATATCAGGACTTTCAATCGTCAGTTTTTCATGGGGGATAACATCGTAAATTTCATGAGAATAAAGGGGAACATCAACTGATTTTTTACCACTTTTTACAGCATATAAAAAATTAATAATGGCTTCCATATCATAAGACTCAGGAAATCCCTTGCGGTGCATTAAATTATTTTCTCGCAGATAGTCATTTGGATAGAGGAAACCATCAGTTGTAACCAGATCAACCTTTGTATGCTTAAAAACCCTACTTAAAAGAGTTTGCATGAGTCTTGCTGTTGTACTTTTACCAACAGCAACGCTACCTGATATCCCAATTATAAGAGGTGGAGTTTTATTTATTTTTTGAAGGAAGAGCCCCTTGGAGAAGGTCATGTCCTCAAGATTTTTCCTATAGATACGTATCAGATGAACCAGGGGATGGTAAACATCGACAACATCTTGCATGTTAATGCGGTCGTTAAGGGATCGGATATTTTCAAGCTCCCCTTCGGTAAGTTGAGGCAGACTTTTTTTATATAAGTCCTGCCAGTCCTTACGGCTAATCCGGTCAAAATTAATAAATTCTCTCATAGCCCCCTAATAATACCATAAAAACCCTTTCTTGTGTCAGCTATATAATAAGATTGAATGACCATCACTTACTAGGGATTTTCCTTTTATAGGCTTTTGATATTAGGCTTGTCAATATGTTTGAAGCTATTATAAAATCTAGCATTAAAGCACTTAAAGATTTAACCTTTACTAAAAGTCATAAAGGTATTATAGTAGGGGGAAGGTTTAATTACTAATTATTAATTGTAAAGGAGAAATCAGTAATGAAGATTGGATTTATTGGAATGGGAGTTATGGGCCATGCCATTGTAAGACATTTTATGGCAGCAGGTCATGAGGTCACTATCTATACTAGAACAAAAGCTAAGGCCCTTGACCTATTTGAAGAAGGAGCTAAGTGGGCGACTAACCCGTGCCAATTAACAAATGAATCAGATGTTATTTTTACCATGGTGGGCTATCCTCAAGATGTAGAAGAAATTTACTACGGAGCAGAGGGAATCTTTAAAGGAGAAGTTAAGGGAAAACTTTTAATTGACCTTACAACAAGCACTCCAAGTCTTGCTGAAAGAATTTATCAAACTGCAAAAGATAGGGGAGCAGAAGCACTGGATGCTCCAGTTTCTGGAGGAGACTTGGGAGCAAGAAATGCCAGTCTTTCAATTATGGTAGGAGGAGACGAAAAAGCCTTCCAAAGGGCCTTACCCTTATTTGAACTAATTGGTAAAACATTTAGCTATCAAGGAGCTGCTGGTAAGGGGCAACATACCAAGATGGCCAATCAAATTATGATTGCAGGGACAATGACTGGTATGACTGAACTTCTTGTTTATGCACAAAGAGCAGGACTTGATCTTGAAAAAGTTATTGAAACAGTAGGTGGCGGTGCCGCTGGTAACTGGTCTTTAACTAATTATTCTCCAAGAATCCTTAAAGAAGATTTTAGTCCAGGCTTTTTTGTAAAGCACTTTATTAAAGATCTGGGAATTGCCCTAGATGAGGCGGATAAAATGGATATTGAATTACCAGCTACAAGCCTTGCTAAAAAGCTATATGATAATCTTGCTGATAAGGGGTTTGAA